>CAZGVX010000018.1:0-36716 GCA_964529225.1 uncultured Sphingobium sp. | reverse complement strand
CGGCGTAGGCCGAGCCACCAAGAACCGGGCCGTTCGGCGCAGTTTTCGACAGCCAGCAGTTTATCAGCGTAGCGGTCAAGGAACAAGCCGTTTAGAACATCGCGAAATGACCTCCTCGCCCCTCCTCTCCCCGGCCCGAGCGCCCGAGGACGCCGACGCCGCGCTCAGGCCCAGAAGCCTCGACGAATTCGTCGGCCAGGCGGCGGCGCGCGACAATCTGCGCATCTTCATCTCGGCGGCCAAAGCACGCGGCGAGGCGTTGGACCATGTGCTGTTCTTCGGCCCGCCGGGCCTCGGCAAAACGACGCTCGCGCAGATCGTGGCGAAGGAGATGGGCGTCGGCTTCCGCGCCACCTCCGGCCCGGTCATCGCCAAGGCGGGCGATCTTGCCGCGCTCCTCACCAATCTCGACGAGGGCGACGTCCTGTTCATCGACGAGATTCACCGCCTCAATCCGGTCGTTGAGGAAATCCTGTACCCGGCGATGGAGGATCGCGCGCTCGACATCATGATCGGCGAGGGACCCTCCGCGCGGTCGGTGCGCATCGACCTGCCCCGCTTCACGCTTGTCGGCGCGACCACGCGGCAGGGCCTGCTCACGACGCCGTTGCGTGACCGCTTCGGGATTCCGGTGCGGCTTCAGTTCTACACGGTGGACGAGCTGGAGCGGGTCGTGACCCGCGCCGCGCGGCTGCTCGCGCTGCCAATCAGCGCGGATGGCGCGCGCGAGGTCGCCCGCCGGTCGCGCGGCACGCCGCGCATTGCAGGGCGGCTCCTCCGGCGGGTGCGCGATTTTGCCCAGGCGGCGGGCCAGCCGGAGGTCGACGCGAAAGCAGCGGATGCAGCCCTCAACAGGCTGGAAGTCGATGCGCTCGGCCTCGATGCGATGGACAGGCGCTATTTGACGATGATCGCCGACATTTACCGGGGTGGCCCGGTGGGCGTCGAGACGCTGGCGGCCGGATTGTCCGAGCCGCGCGACACGGTCGAGGAGGTGATCGAGCCCTATCTCATCCAGATCGGCCTCATCGCCCGCACCGCTCGGGGGCGCTGCCTCAACGGGCCGGGCTGGCTACATCTCGGTCTGACGCCACCGCAGGACGGCGGACAAAACGGCCTGTTTGACTGAATCGCACCGCAGTTAAGGGATTCACAACGACTCGGGGCTCGGCTATCCCCTGCCGCATGGCCGCTCCACCCCCATTCGACGCGCCCCGTCCGGCGACAGGCACATTGCGGGCGGGCGTGCATCTCTTTCCCGTCCATGTGTATTTCGAGGATACAGATGCGGGCGGGATCGTTTACCATGCAAGCTATCTGCGTTTCATGGAGCGGGCGCGCACGGACTTGCTCAGCCATCTCGACATCGACCAGAGGACCGCGCTCGAACATGGCGGGGGTGTCTATGCCATCACCGGGCTTTCGATCCGTTATCTGAAACCGGCGCGGCTGAGTGACGATATCGTGGTTGCGACCCGGCCTGAAAGTGTCGCAGGCGCCAGCGTCGCGATGCGCCAGACCATCTGGCGCGGGACGGACCAGTTGACCGCCGCCGACGTGACCGCTGCCTTCGTTTCGCCATCGGGGCGCCCTATCCGCCAGCCCGGACAATGGCGCAACGCCCTTGCCGCCCTCCTGCCCGAAAAAGAGTCTGTCGCCCGATGATCCTCCCACTGCTTGCCGCCTCGACGCCCGCCGCCGCGATCACGCTCGATCCGCTGACGCTGTTTCTCCAGGCCGATATCATCGTCAAGGCGGTGATGGTGGGCCTCTTGATCGCGAGCGTCTGGAGCTGGACGGTGATCATCGCGGTGTCGCTGTCGCTTGGCAGCAGCAGCGGCAAGAGCCGCCGCTACGAGGCGGCATTCTGGCAGGCGGGCGACACGGAGAAATTCTATCGCGACCGGGGCAAGGAGAATGTGCCGAGCGCGCAGGTGCTGAGCGCCGGCATTCAGGAATGGCAGCAGAGCGCCGCCAAGCGCCGCGCCGACCCGGCTGGCACGCGCGACCGGCTCTCGACCGCCATGCACGGCGCCGTGGCGACTGCGGTCGATCGCGTGGCCGACCGGCTCAACATCCTCGCCACCATTGGTTCGGTCTCGCCGTTCGTCGGGCTGTTCGGCACGGTCTGGGGTATCATGCGCAGCTTCACCGCGATCGCAGGTGAACAGAACAGCAGCCTCGCGGTCGTTGCACCCGGTATCGCGGAGGCGCTGTTCGCCACGGCCATGGGCCTGTTCGCGGCGATCCCGGCGGTCATTGCCTACAATCGGCTCAGCCATGGCGTGAACCGGATGGAGGCGCGCCTGACGCGCTTCGCCGACCGGCTCTACACCACCTTCAGCCGGGAAATCGAAGGCTGATGGGCATCGGGGCCGCGCCCTCCGCCCGCAGGGGCCGCCGCCGGGCGCCCATGTCCGAGATCAACGTGACGCCGCTGGTCGATGTCATGCTGGTGCTGCTCATCATCTTCATGGTGACGGCGCCGTTGCTCGTGACCGGCGTGCCGATCCGCCTGCCCGAGAACCGCGCCAAGGCGCTGGACCAGGACGAGACGCCGCGCGTCGTCTCGATCGACGCCGCTGGCACAGTCTATGTCGACGACCTGCCGGTCGATGAAGCCGACCTGCCCGCCCGCCTCGCCGAGCTCAATGCGCGCATGGCACCCGAGGCGCAGCTGTTCCTGCGCGCAGATGGCGGCCTGGATTACGAGCGGGTGATGCAGGTGATGGGCGAGATCAGCCGCGCGGGCATCGACCGGGTGGCGCTCGTCAGCCTCGCCTCCGGCGGTCCGGCCACCCCCGTCAGCGCCGGTTCAGGCGGCGGGGAATAGGCATCGGCGCGGTGGAAAGACGCGATGCCATCGGCCTTTCGGTCGCGACGGCGGGCCATGCTCTACTGCTCGCGGCACTGGCGCTTGGGCTCCTGAATGCCCCCCGCATCAAGGTGCCGCCGCCCGCCGCGATCGACGTGAGTTTCGCCGATGCGGCGGCGCTCGAGAGCGCGACCCGGCATCAGGGACCGGCGACGGCCTCGGTAGCGCCAGAGATCGGCGAAACGGAGGCGCCTGCTCCGACGCCCCTGCCCGATCCGGTGCCGGAGCCGGAGCCCAGGCCTGTGCCCGTCGAGCGCCCCGTGGTTCCGACTCCGGCGCCCAGGCCCACCCCAAAGCCCGCCCCCGCCCCCAAACCCGCCCCCGCCCCGAAACCGACGCCCAAACCCCAGGCCGCACCGAAAGCGCAGCCTTCGGCCGCCAAACCATCGCCCGCCAAAAGCAGCGCCGACGCCAGGACGCAAACGGCGAAGGGATCGCGCCTCGGCCCCAACTTCCTGCAAGGCATCACGTCCGACAGCGCGCCTGCGCCGGTCGCCGCTCCCACTTCTCCCGCCAAGCTCAGCGATGTCGAGGCGCGCGCGCTCAATGTCGAGATCAGTCGTCAGCTGAAACCCCACTGGCGCGCGCCCGCTGGTGTCGATGCCGATCAGCTTGTCACCACGCTGCGCTGGACGCTGAACCGGGACGGCAGCATCGCCTCGGGGCCGGACGTCGTCAGCCAGAGCGGCATCACCGCCAGCAACCAGCCGCAGGCCAGCCTTCACCGCGAGGCGGCGATTCGCGCGGTAAAGTCCGCCGCACCTTTCAATCTGCCGCCTGAATATTATGCCTATTGGAAGAGCATCATCGCCTTCCGCTTCGATAAAAGGCTCTGACATGACCCGAACCCTGATCGCGCTCCTCATCCTTTTCGCGGCAACGCCTGCATCCGCCCAAACCGCGACGGGGGAGGGCCTCACCGGCTCCGTCACCGACGAGACGACGGACGTCACCCGCATCGCCGTCCCGCCGATGCCGACGGACACGGATGTCGCGACGCCCGCCGGATCGACCGCGCTGCTGGGCGAGAAGGTCGCGCAGGTGATCGCCGAGGACCTCCGGAACAGCGGCCTGTTCCAGCCGGTCGGCCCCGGCGGCGTCGGCACGATCACGCTCGCGGCCGTCACCGCGCCCGATTTCGCCCGCTGGCAGGGCACCGGCTCGACGGCGCTTGTGCAGGGCTTCGTCAAATCCTCGGGCGGCGAGAGCGAGATCACTGTCGGCTGCTATCTCTACGATCTGTCGCTCAAGACCGAGCAGACCCGCGCTGGCTATATCGTGAGCCCACGCGACTGGCGCCGCGCCGCGCATAAATGCGCCGACGCCATCTATGCGCGCCTGACGGGGGAAAGCCCCTTTTTCGACAGTCGCATCGCCTATATCGCTGAAACCGGACCCAAGGACAGGCGCATCAAGCGCCTCGCCATCATGGATTCGGATGGGGCCAACCACCACTTCATCACCAACGGGCAGGCGCTTGCGCTGACGCCGCGCTTCTCGCCCGACTACAAGTCCATTGCCTATGTGAGCTACATCCAGAAGCGCGTGCGGATCTATGTCTACAATATCGCGGCGGGCACGCAGAAGCTGGTGCTGGAGAGCCCCAACACCATATTTGCGCCGCGCTGGTCGCCGGACGGACGGTTCCTGCTTTTCACCCAGTCCGCGGCAGGCAACAGCCACATCTACAAAGTGCCGGCGAGCGGCGGCACCCCGGTCAGGCTGACCGATGCGCCGGGCATCAATGTCGGCGGCAGCTTCTCGCCGGACGGCACCCGGATCGTGTTCGAAAGCGATCGCTCGGGCACGCAGCAGATCTATGTTATGAACGCCGACGGCTCCAACCAGCATCGGATCAGCTTCGGCGGTGGCCGCTATGCGACACCCGAATGGAGCCCGCGCGGCGACCTCATCGCCTTTACCAAGATCGCGGGGTCATTCCGCATCGGCACCATGACCCCCTCGGGACAGAATGAGCGGCTCATCACAAACGGCTGGCAGGATGAGGCGCCGAGCTGGGCGCCCAATGGCCGTGTCCTCCAGTTCTTCCGAACCTCGCCGGGCAAGGGCGGCAAATCGAACATCTGGCAGGTCGACCTCACCGGAGTGAATGAACGCCGCATTCCGACCCCGGTCGACGGCTCCGATCCTGCATGGGGACCGTTGTTGCCATGACATCCTTTCAACCAGACAAGGAACCTGCTGGCCATTTCGTTTCATTGTCGGCAAACACATCGCCGGACCAAAGGAGAACGCCATGATCCGCCTGCCCCGTTCTGTCACGACCCTGAGCATCGCCATTGCCGCCTCGTCCCTGATGGTCGCCGGCTGCGCCAAGAAGGCACCGCCGCCGGCCGAGCTGCCGCCGCCGCCGGCCGATACCACCCCCCCGCCGCCCCCGCCGCCTCCGGGTCCGGTGCCGGGCAGCCAGGCTGACTTCGTCGCCTCGATCATGTCGGACATGGTGCGTTTCGACTATGACAAGAGCGATATTCGCGCCGAAGATCAGGCGATCCTGCAAAGCCAGGCGCAGTGGCTGATGCAGAACCCGAGCGCGCGCGTGACCATCGAAGGGCACTGCGACGAGCGCGGCACGCGCGAATACAACATCGCGCTGGGGGAACGCCGCGCGACAGCCGCGAAGAACTATCTCGCCTCGCTCGGCATTGATCCCTCGCGCATGTCGACGATCAGCTATGGCAAGGAGCGCCCGATCGCCATGGGATCGGACGAGGAGAGCTGGGCACAGAACCGCCGCGCTGTGACCGTCACGGTCCAGTAAGCCCTTCCATCACATATGCCGCGCAGGCGCCAGTCGAAAGGCTGGCGCCTGTCGTGCGTCGGACTTATGGCCGCGGTTGGCCCAGTGCCCTATCCGGAACCGTCCATGCTGGCCGACACCCCCACCCCCTCGCGCTATTCGGCGTCGGCCTCGCCCCGGCGCCGGGCCTTGTCATTGGCACTCGCGCTCGGCGTTGGTGCGCTCATCCTTGCGGGGCTGCTCAATCTCGGCATTGCGCCGCGCTTCGCTCGCGTGCAGGAGGAGAGCCTGACCACGATCGGCCTCTCTGAAACCGTGCGCCAGTCAGCGCAGGAAACGACAGCCGCGCAGAGCGCCGCACCCGACGCGCAACCGCCGCAACCCGAACAGCAGCCGCAACCACGCAAGCAGCCTACGCCGCCGCCGATCCCCGGCATCATGCCCATGGATCTCGCCGCGACGGACATCGGCAGGCTCGCTAATCACAAGGCCGCGGGGCCCGCCGCCACGGGTGCCGACAGCGCCGCACCCTACGGACCCGGCGATGGCCCGCAGGGCGTCCCGCTGTTTCGCGCCGAATGGCATCGCGAGCCCGCCGATGCCGAGTTGCGGCCCTATCTCCCAGCGGGCGCACCCCCCGGTGCCTGGGCGGAGATCGCATGCCGGACGATTGAAAATTTTCGCGTCGAGAATTGTCAGGAGCTGGGCGAATCGCCGCGCGGCTCCGGCCTCGCGCGGGGGCTGCGTCAGGCGGCCTGGCAGTTCCTCGTGCGCCCGCCGATGCGCGGTGGCGAGCCGCTGATCGGGAGCTGGGTGCGCATCCATTTCGACTTTGGACGCGCAAGGGCGCAGGAATAGAGGGTCGCCCGCTTATCCCCGACCGCGATAGCCGGGCACCCCCTGATCGGGCAGCCACAGACCCTCCGGCGGCTTGCCCGACTGCCAGAACACGTCGATCGGCATCCCGCCACGGGGATACCAGTAGCCACCGATCCGCAACCAATGGGGCTTCATCTCGTCGAACAGGCGCTGGCCGATCCCGACGGTGCAGTCCTCATGAAACGCGGCATGGTTCCGGAAACTGCCGAGGAACATTTTCAGCGACTTGGACTCAACGATAGTCGCGGCGGGCGCATAGTCGATGACGAGATGCGCGAAGTCTGGCTGGCCGGTCACCGGACAAAGCGAGGTGAACTCGGGCGCCGCGAAACGCACCACATAAAGCGCCCCGTTGCGGGGATTGGGCACATAGTCAAGCTCCGCCTCGTCAGGCGTCGCGGGCAATGCACTGGTTTTACCGAGAAACTTGGTCATGGCGCCCGATAGCAGCATTTCGACGGCCGAAACAGAAAAAGGCGGAGCCAAAGCCCCGCCCTCCTCTTGCCATCATCACCGAAGCGGTCAGCGCATCGTGATTTCGGCCTGCTTGCTGGCGGGCTGCCCCGACAGGTTGAAGCGGATCGACCGGCCGTTATAGGTGCCGCTCACACGACCTTCGCGCACCAGAAGGTCATAGCGATCGCCCTGGCTGTTGCCGCCGGCAATCCTGGTGCCCGTCTCGACCGATGAAGCCGAATAGGAATAGGTCACACCGTCCCGTTCAAACTTCTGATCGACCTCTTTTGCGATCGCGGGAGCGGCAAGGGCGCTGGCGAGAGCCACGGCGACAAGGCTGGTCTTGATGAAATAGGTCTTCATGAACGATCTCCGTCAAAATGAGAGGCCGCTCCAGTCATCCCTGTTGTCTTGTGCCGCAGATAGTGCAGCTTTCTTGCAGCGCAGCAAATGCAAAGGGCAGCGATGCGATGGCAAATTTTGCAATCGTGTGACACGCAGCGCGCTTCGGCAATGAAAAAGGGGCGCCGCCCTTATTGGCGTGCGCCCCTGATCCCGTTGTTACGTGTTCCTGCGAATTTGATCCGTAAGCGTTAGCTGATCGACGTGAGTACGACCGGGCTGAGCGCCGCAACGGATGTCAGAGCCGCGAGGATGATTGTGATGATTTTGTCCATGCGATGTCTCCTTGATCAACCGATCAGGCACCGCTCCCGCTTCTCGCAGGCGGTCATCTATGTTGCGTTGCAATAATTCTCAAGTGCAAAAGTGGATAAAGCGGTTGCACGCTTTGCAACCCTTCATTGACCATGTTCGGCAAGAAACAGGATACGTCCATATTCCGCCGGACTGACCGGAGACACCGAGAGCCTCGACTGACGGATCATTGCCATGCCCGCGAGCGCCGGGTCACCTTTCATCGTTTTCAGCGTCACGGCCTTTCGCAGCGGCTCGACCGGCGCGACCTCGACGGCGATCCACCTGCCGCTCTCGTCAGTGCTGTCGGGCTCGGCCTCGCGCACGATCTCCATGATGCCGACCGCCTCCAGACCAATGTTGCTGTGATAGAACAGGGCGTGATCGCCGACCTTCATCGCCTTCATGTGAAGCTGTGCGGCGTGGTTGCGCACCCCGTCCCACTCGGCGCGCTTCTTTTTGACGAGATCATCCCAGGAGAAGACATCGGGTTCGGATTTCATCAGCCAGTATTGCATCGCGGGCCTCCCATGGATCGCCTGTAGGGCGGGTGCGCCCCGCGCCGCAAGGCCGCGCGTGACAGGCGCGCCTGCGACGGCTAGACGCGGCGCTATGCTGCTCGCGCTTCTCTGGTCGGCGCTCGCCATGAGCCTCATCGTGGCGGTGCGCTATGTCGCGACGAGCGGAGCGTTCGCGCTTGCCACACAGGCGCGGATGCCTGGCCTCTATTCCGGTCTCGGCGCCCAGATCTGGCGGGAGATTGGCTGGTCGCTGCTGAGCGCGATCATTTACGGCGTCCCGGCCGGGATCGTCGCCTGGGGCTGGCAGACGCATGGCTGGACCGGGATCTACACGGGCTGGCACGATCGCCCGCTCTGGTATCTGCCTGTGTCGGTGCTCCTCTATCTGACCGCGCACGACGCCTGGTTCTACTGGACACATCGGCTGATGCACCGTCCGTTCTGGTTCCGGCTTGCCCACGCCGTCCATCATGACAGCCGGCCCCCGACCGCCTGGGCAGCGATGAGCTTCCATCCGCTCGAGGCCCTGACGGGCGCCGTCGTCATCCCGCTGCTCGTGTTCGTCATCCCGATCCATGTCGCGGCGCTGGGCGTGGTTCTGGCGATCATGACGCTGATGGGCGTGACCAATCATATGGGCTGGGAAATCACGCCGCGCGCAATTGTTCATGGTCCGTTGGGAGGATGGCTGATAACAGCGACACATCATCAGCGACACCATGACCGCTACAAGGGGAATTATGGGCTCTATTTCCGTGTCTGGGACCGGCTGTGCGGCACGGATCTCGGCCTCCCGCCGCCGGGCTGGGATCGCCCGGCCGCTGCTGTGCGCGGCAGTCCTGCCACTGACCCTCGGCAATAGCCTGCCGACATCCTCGGCACTTGCGCCGCATCCCGCATCGCCAGCGACCGGATCGCTGGAGGTGGCCGTCAGCAACCTGCGCTCGAAGCGGGGCGTGATCCGCGCCTGCCTGACCGCCAATCCGCGCCACTTCCCGAAATGCGACCATGATCCGAATGCGCTGACGGCCAGCGTCGCAGCCGGGCAGGATACGATGCTTCAGTTTACCGGCCTCACCGCCGGCGACTACGCGCTGTCGATCCTTCACGACGAGAACGGCAATGCGCGGGTGGACATGCTTCTCGGAATCCCGCGCGAAGGCGTCGGCTTCTCGCAGAACCCGGCGCTCCATTTCGGTCCGCCGAGCTTCAGGGCGGCGCGATTTCACGTCGGCACGGGCAACGTCACCGAGCAGGTGCGGATGAAGTATTTTCTTTGAGCGCGGACAAACGCCTTATAGCCGTGCAACAAACAGCTACCGATGAAGTTCTGGCCCTCATGGAAACAAGAAAACCCTCTCTCACCGCTCTGGCTCTGGGCATCGCTGCCATATCCTGCGCGCTTGGCGCACCCGCCCATGCACAGACCGGCGAGACCGACACGACCAGCGTGTTCGCTGGCGACTGGGTCACGCTTGGCGCTGCGGCCGCCCTGTCGCCGAGCTACGAGGGATCGGATGACTATGTGATTTCCCCCTTTCCCGCCGTGCAGGGGAAACTGGGCGGCATCGGCTTTTCGCCGCGACCAGGCGGGGTCGCGCTCAACCTCATAGAGACGCCGCGCGACGCCAAGGTCAGTTTCGGCTTCGGGCCGGTCGCGCGACTCCGATTTGACCGGCACAACCAGATCACCGACGATGTGGTCGAACGCCTTGGCAAGCGCGACATCGCCGTCGAGCTTGGCGGCACCGCAAGCGTGAGCCTGCACCGCGTCACCAATCCTTATGACAGCCTCAGCCTGTCGGTCGATGTCCGCGGGGATGTCGCGGGCGCGCATAACGGCGTCGTCATTGCGCCCTCAGTCACCTTTCGCTCACCGGTCAGCAAGGCAGCCTATGTGGCGCTTTCCATCAATGCCGAGCATGTCGACGGCAAATATGCGCGCTACTATTTCGACATCAGTCCCGCCGACAACGCAGCCACCGGATTGCCGGTCTATTCGTCGCGGAGAGGCTGGAAGAACGCGGGCGTGGGCCTGGTCGGCGCTTATGATCTCGACGGCGAGCTGCGCAACGGCGGCTGGGCCGTGTTCGGCGGCACGGGCTATTCCCGGCTTCTCGGCAATTTCTCCGATAGCCCGATCATATCGGAGCGGGGCAGCGCCGATCAATTCTTTGGCATGATCGGCATCGGCTATACCTTCTGACCGCCGTATCGTCTAAGCGTCGCAAATGAGGCGCGCGTTTGTCCTGCTATGTGCGATGAGTCTGTCCGGGGGATGCGTCGCGGTCCCACGTATCGCACTGCCAGCCGCGCAGCCGACTTTCGATCCGCTCAGCTTCTTCAGCGGCGCGTCGGTGGGCGAGGCCCGCCTCCGCAAGATATTCTCGTCGACCACTGACGTCCAGGTGACGAGCCTCGGCCACATGGAGGGCGAGACCCTGGTGCTCGACCAGACAATCATGGAGGACGGCAAAAAGCCGCACCGGCGTCAGTGGCGCATTCATCGGACTGAGCGGAACAGCTATGCTGGCACGCTCAGCGACGCGACCGGCCCCGTCACGCTCGAAACGACCGGAAACCGCCTCCACATCGCCTTCACGATGCGGGGCGGCTTCCGGGCCGAACAGTGGCTGTGGCTCGCGCCGGATGGCCGCTCGGCGCGTAATCTTCTCGTCGTCCGCAAGTTCGGCTTTCCACTTGCCAGACTTGAAGAACGCATCGAGCGGCGTTGAACCGATCCGGTCAAGGGCGCATCAGATGCGCCGGACCGTGACCATCGTCTGATTGAGCAGCTGGTAGGCGATTTCCCCGAACGTCACTGGCCCGGCAACGCCGCCAATGGCCTTGCCTTCCAGCTCGCCGAACAGGAAGTTCAGGATGCAGTTGCACGACCAGAACACGCCATCGCTCGGCTTGGCGGCGATCGCCTCGCGGAATGCCGCCGGATAATCGGCGATGGCGTCCGCGACCCGATAGTCCACACCGGGGAATACCGGCGCGTAAAAGGTGACCGCGCCGCTGTCGCTGTCGACGCTCTGGATCGACACATTGATGCGCGCGCCGGCATAGTCGCCGATCAGCGGCAGCTTGCCTTCCGCCAGCCCCTTCTCCCGGAGATAGTCCGCCAGCGGCGTGCTGACGCCGTTGACGTAACAATGGGTCTGCGTGAAACCCTCCATCTCGAACGTCAGCACATCGCCAGCGCCGGGATGAAACGGGTTGACGATATCGAGCCGCGCAAGATGGTCGCCTTCCCAGCTGACATGCAGCACGACCGCCCGGTCGGCATGCTTGTGCGGACCCTGCCCGTCATAGACCTTGGCCGAGCCATTAGACGCCGACAGGTCATAGCCCGCGATCCAGCCTACGGTCGGCTTGAGGAAGGTATCGGGGTAGGACGGCGCCTCGAGCGCAAAGCGTTCGTGCACCGATGACATCGCGGGCAAGATCGCAAGCGCAAAGCCGTTGTCCGGGGCGTCGCCCGAAATCCGGGCCAGCTCGTCCTTGTCATAACTGGCGATGCGGGCGGTGCCGATCAGCGAGAGATCGGTCACAAACACCTGATCGCCGGAGACAATGCGACCGCCCTCGTCGGTCATGAAATAGGGGGTCGTGCCGCCAATCCAGTTGCCGCGCGGCAATTGATCGAGCGCCTGCTCAGGTCCGGCCACGGCCAGTGCGGCGCCGCCTTCGATCAGGCGAACGGCATCGGCGAGATTGACGAGACCGTTGACCAGCGAGGCACCGAACTCAGACGAATTGTGCGATTTCATCGCTCAGACCCCTCTCCCATTTCGAATAGTAAGTGTAGATTTCACGCGCCTTTTCAGCGGGCGACAGGTTGCTTGTCTGCATACGCTTGGCGAGCATCCGGGTACCGAGGTTGTCGGTTCGGATTCTCGCAAGATCGCCCATGGCCAGCCTCTGCCAGCAGGGCGCAGTAATTGGTGGTAACGCCATTGGCGACTTCCTCCCCGGTGCTTTTGTCCTCAGCGGTTAATACAGACAGAAAGTTTCAGAGCCTTTAATGCGTGAGAGCGTGCATCCAGGGGCGCGGCGGCGCCGGGCCAGCGCGCAGGCCGCGAAAAATCATCGTTCCGTAACGATCTGCAATCGCCCAGGCGTCCTCGCCGGCCGGTTTCGCGCACGCACAATAATCTGTGCCAAGTCGGAACAAAACCGGCGGATTTCCGAGCTCGCAGGTGCCAACAACTGCTTGGCGAAGCACCGGATTTTGCTGTAGGCGCTAAATCGAAACAGGGAGTGTATTGAGATGGCAGGGTTTTCAGGTTTGAAGCTCGCAGTGGTGTCGGCAGTGACGCTGCTGAGCGCGGGCAACGCCGATGCCGCCGTCACCCTCACCTTTAACGGCGTATCGAGCGTGTGGGGCAGCAGCGCGCCCAGAGCCGACATCTCGCGTAACGGCCCCGGCGCCGACGTCTCCTATGACAATCTGCGCATTTCGCCCTACAACATCTCCGGCACGCTGTCCGACGGCTCAAGCTCGACCGCGGTGTCGCTGATGACCTGGTGCGTCGACGTCTTCCAGACCATCAACACCGGCACCTATGGCGTGGTGAGCCTTGCCGACGCGCTCGGCGGCGACACCACCAAGGCCAACCGTATCGCGGCGCTCATCAGCCACGAGGGTCTGACCAAGGTGTCCGCGACGCATGACGCAGCGGTTCAGCTCGCGCTGTGGGAGCTGCTCTATGAAGACAACGGGACCACGCCCAGCTTCTCAAGCAACATCTTCAAGGCGTGGGACATCAGCAGCTCGGTCCTGACCGAGGCGACGACCTTCGCCGCCAACGCCCGGACCATCTGGACGCCGTCCAGTGCCTATACATTTCAGGTCGCCAAGAACAGCCAGTATCAGGACCAGCTGTTTTTCACGCCGTCGGTCCCAGAACCGGCGACGTGGATGATGATGATCATCGGCTTTGGCATGGTCGGCGCCTCGATGCGCCAGCGTCGCGCCAGGGCGAGGGTCAGCATCAGCTTCGGCTGATCGCCCGCCCGACGCCGCTTGGGCCGAACGACGCTGTCCGGCCTCCCGCGGGTCGACCTCAGAAACTTTCCTCGGCATAGATTCGGCCAAGGTCGCCCTGCCATTCGCCGTGGTAGCGCGCAAGAAGCTGCTCGGCGGGAGTCTGGCCCCGCGCGACGACATCCTCCAGCGCGCCGAGATAGCCCGATTCATTGTTCCCGGCCCCGTCGGTGCGGGCGCGATTGACGAGGCCCAGCCGCGCGATCGACAGACATTCGCGGGCGATGTCGCGCAGCGTCCCGCCGCCGCCAATCGGCGCGTCAAGGCCCAGCTTCGGCACGCTATCGCGGAGCCGCTGGCGCTCCTCCATCGTCCAGTCCCTGACCATGTCCCAGGCCGCATCGAGCGCGGTCCCGTCATATAGCAGGCCGACCCAAAGGGCAGGCAGGGCGCAGATCCGTCCCCACGGCCCGCCATCGGCGCCGCGCATTTCCAGAAAGCTCTTCATCCGCACCTCCGGGAATGCGGTGGAGAGATGATCCGACCAGTCGCTCATGCGCGGCCGCTCACCCGGCAAGGCAGGCAGCCTACCCTCCAGAAAGTCGCGGAAGCTCTGTCCGGCTGCGTCGACATACCGGCCATCGCGGAACACGAAATACATCGGCACATCGAGCGCATAGTCGGCATAACGCTCGTAGCCGAAGCCATCCTCGAACACGAAAGGCAGCATACCCGTGCGCGCCGGGTCGGTATCGGACCAGATATGGCTGCGATAGGAGAGGAAGCCGTTGGGCTTGCCCTCGGTAAAGGGTGAATTGGCGAACAGCGCGGTAGCGAGCGGCTGAAGCGCCAGCCCGACGCGGAATTTCTTCACCATGTCCGCTTCCGACGCATAGTCGAGATTGACCTGGATGGTGCAGGTACGCAGCATCATGTCGAGGCCCATGGTGCCGACCTGCGGCATGTGGCGCAGCATGATAGCATAGCGCCCCTTGGGCATCACCGGCAGCTCGTCGCGGCGCTTGTCCGGCCACATGCCGAGCCCCAGAAAGCCGAGGCCGAGCGTATCGCCGACCTGCTTCACCTGGGTGAGATGGCGCCCTGTTTCGGCGCAGGTCTCGTGCAGGTTTTCAAGCGGCGCGCCCGACAGCTCCAGCTGCCCGGCCGGTTCGAGGCTGATCGTGCCATCCGGGCCGGAAAGCGCGATCACCTTGCCGCCTTCGTGCACAGGCGACCAGCCGAACGCGGTCAGCCCGGACAGAAGGTCGAGGATGCCGCCCGGTTCCTCATAAGCCGGCGCACGCTTGTCGGCGAGCCTATAGACGAACTTCTCATGTTCCGTGCCGATCCGCCAACGCTCCGGCGCTTTCTCCCCGCCCGAGAACAGGGCGATCATCTGCTCGCGCGACTCGATCACCGGATCGTCGGCGCCACTGTCCTGCCTTGTGCTCATGCGCCGGTGTCGCTCCCATGTCGGTCGCGTGTCCCATAAGGCGTGCCGATCGCTTCCGCAAATAGATTTCGATTAGCAACTGGTCCAGTCGCCATTTACCGCCATCCAGACCGCGACGCCCGCCATGGCGGCGGTTTCCGCGCGCAGAATGCGCGGGCCGAGCGACAACGGGACGGCCGCCGGGCATGCCCGTATAGCAGCGCGTTCCTCAGGCGTGAAGCCGCCCTCCGGCCCGACAAGCAGCGCAGCGGGACCGGGGTGCGCGGCGATCGCCTCCCGCGCGGGCAGCGCGTCGCCCGCCTCATCCGCGAAAAAGAGTGCGCGGCCCGGCTGCCACTCGGCCAGGACCGTCGCCAGCGGAATGATTTCGCATAGCGCCGGCAGGGCAGTGCGCCCGCATTGCTCCGCCGCCTCGACCATCTGCGCATGGAGGCGGTCCAGATTGAGCCGGTCCACCACGCTGCGCGCGGTCTGCACTGGCAGGAGCCTCGCTACGCCCAGTTCGCAAGCCTTTTCCGCGATAAGGTCGATGCGGCCCTTCTTGACCGGCGCGGCCAGCAGCCAGAAGTCCGGCACAGGCTCCAGCGGGCGCGTCCGGCTGTCACAGGTGAGAAGGAGGTCGCGCTTGCGGATGCCGCCAGCCCGCGCCGCCCATTCCCCGTCGCGTCCGTTGAAAAGGAGCACCGCATCGCCCTCGCGCAGGCGCATGACATGCAGCAGATAATGCGCGGCGTTGCCGTCGACCGCTATGGTCACGCCCGCGCCGAGGTCAGCCGTCACATGAAGACGCGGGGCACTCCTAGGTGACCATGCAGGTGTCGCGGGCATCTGCTGCCCTTACGCGCTACCCGTGTGCCGGGGTAGTTGAATATCAACCTCTCTGCCTTTATATGCGCGATGTGCGGGCCGGGCCCCTCTGGCGACAGCCGTTTTCTGTCGTGATGTCGGACCGCATCGAGTGCGCTCGATGCCGGTCTTTATCGTGTCACAGCTCCGGCCGCGGGTCACTCGATGGACAATCCATGCGAGGACTTATTGATGATCGAACAAATCCGCCCCTTCTCCGGCAGTCGCCAGATTGATCCCGCGCTGTTCGATGCCGGGCTGCGCAGCCACATGCTGCGCGTCTACAACTACATGGCCTCCGGTGTACTGATCACCGGCATCGTTGCCCTGCTGGTCGCGTCCGTGCCGGCCCTGTATCAGCCGATCTTCGGCACCCCGCTCAAATGGGTGGTCATGCTGGCGCCGCTCGCCTTCGTGTTCTTCTTCTCGTTCCGCATCGACCGCATGTCGGCCAGCACCGCGCAGGGCGCTTTCTGGGCGTTCTCGGCGGTCATGGGCCTGTCGCTTGCCTCGATCTTCCTCGTGTTCACCGGGGTCAGCATTGCCCAGACCTTCTTCATCGCCGCGAGCATGTTTGTCGCGATGAGTCTCTATGGCTACACCACCGGGCGCGACCTCTCCCGCTTCGGCAGCTTTCTGATCATGGGCGTCGTCGGCCTGCTGATCGCCAGCCTCGTCAACCTGTTCATGGAGTCAAGCGCGCTGCAGATGGCGATCTCGGTCATCGGCGTGCTGGTCTTCACCGGCCTCACCGCCTGGGACACGCAGAACATCAAGGCGCAATATGCCGACAATCTGGGTTACGAGACCGAGACGAAGATGGCCGTGTTCGGCGCGCTGTCGCTCTACCTGAACTTCGTCAACATCTTCCAGCTGCTGCTGAACCTAACGGGCGAAGAACGCTGACCGAGGCTTTGCGCAGGAGCGACAACCATGCTTGAAGGACTGTCCGCACTCGCAACCGACCCCACCGCCTGGGCGGCCCTGGCGACGCTCGTGGCGATGGAGGTCGTGCTCGGGATCGACAACCTCATCTTCATCTCGATCCTGACCAACAAGCTGCCGGAACAGCACAGGGTCAGCGCGCGGCGCATTGGCATCGGCCTTGCGCTGGGCATGCGCCTGATCCTGCTGGCCTCGATAAGCTGGATCGTGCAGCTGACCGCGCCGGTGTTCAGCCTGTTCGGTCAGGCGCTGTCATGGCGCGACATCATCCTGATAGCGGGCGGCCTGTTCCTGGTCTGGAAGGCGACCAAGGAGATCCACCACAGTATCGACACGACGCCGGGCGATGACCTGTTCGACGCGCCGCTCAACATCGGGTTTGCGGCGGCGATCGGACAGATCATTCTCCTCGATCTCGTCTTCTCGCTGGACAGCATCATCACCGCTGTCGGCATGACGGACAACATCGCGATCATGTTCATCGCGGTCATTGTCGCGGTTGTGACGATGCTGGTGGCGGCCACGCCGCTTGCGCGGTTCATCGAGCGCAACCCGACCATCGTGATGCTGGCGCTTGCCTTCCTCATGCTCATCGGGACGACACTGATCGCGGAGGGCTTCGGCGCGCATGTGCCCAAGGGATACATCTATGCCGCGATGGCCTTTTCGGCGATGGTTGAGGCGCTCAACATGCTGGCGCGGCGGCGTCAGTCGAAGCGAAACGCCGAAATCGCCGTCGAAAGCACGCACTCGGCATAGATATGCTCGCCCTTACCGGTCGTCGCGGCCCCCGCGGCGACCATCAGCGGCAGCAGGTGCTCCTCGCGCGGATGCGAATAGCGCGCGCAGGGCGCCTCCTGCCAGCGCAGCAGCGCCGCCTCGCGCTCGGCGGCCGGCGATGTGACCGCGCGCACCAGCCAGGCATCGAAGGCCTCGGACGGAGCGGTCGCGTCGGCCCTGCCATAGGCACGCATGTTGTGAAAACTCATGCCCGTGCCGAGAATGAGGATGTTCTCGTCGCGCAACGGCGCCAGCGCCCGGCCCGCCGCCAGATGCATGGCCGGGTCGAGACGCTTGTCGAGCGACATCTCGATCACCGGAATGTCCGCCTGGGGGAAGGCCACCATCAGCGGCACGAAAACGCCATGATCGAACCCGCGATCGCCATCGAGCGTAGAGGGGAAACCGGCGGCGGCGATCCGGTCGCGCAGCCGCGCCGCCAGCGCGGGGGCGCCCGGCGCAGGATAATCGAGCGCATAGGTGTGGGCCGGAAAGCCATAATAGTCGTAAAGCATCGGCGGGCGTTCGCCGGAAAGGATCGCAAAGCCGTCCTCCTCCCAGTGCCCGGAGACAATGAGGATGGCGTCGGGCCGCGCGGGCAGGCGCGACGGCAGATCGCGCAGAAACCGCTCCATGCCGGTCCAGGTCCCGTTGGGATCGGGCATGAAGAAGCACGGACCGCCGCCATGCGGCAGGTAGAATGTCGGCTGTCTGCTCATCGCGCCCAGTTAAGTTGTTTTTGGCAACGTATCAAGCGCGGAACGACGGGCTTGTCGTCGCAAGCTGGCTGCGTCATGCGTTGCAGGCGATGAGCATGATCGTTCCCGACAGTGAAGCCCGCCACCTGGTCGCGCGCCTGCCCGTGCTGCCGCGTCATTTGGCGCTGCTCGCGCGGTTCGACCGGCCGATCGGCTGGTGGCTGCTCTATTGGCCCGGCCTGTGGGCGATCGCGCTCTCCGGGGAGGCGATGCGGCGATGGGACATGGCGCTGTGGTTCCTTGTCGGCAGCATCGCAATGCGCGGCGCTGGCTGCGTGTACAACGACATTGTCGACCGCGACCTCGACGCGCGTGTCGCCCGCACCGCCACCCGGCCGCTCGCGAGCGGCGCGGTGGGGGTGAAAACGGCTTGGCTGTGGCTGCTGGCATTATGCGGCATTGGCCTTGTCGTGCTGCTCCAGCTCAGATGGCAGGCGCAGCTTGTGGCGCTTGGCAGCCTCGGGCTGGTCGCCGCCTATCCGTTCATGAAGCGCGTGACCGGCTTCCCGCAAGCGTGGCTCGGGCTTGTTTTCAGCTGGGCGGCGCCGGTCGCCTGGGTCGAGATGACAGGCAGCATGGATGCAACCGGCCTCCTGCTCTACGCGGGCTGCATCCTCTGGGTGGTGGGCTATGACAGCCTTTACGCGCTGCAGGACCGGGAGGATGACGCGCTTGCGGGGATCGGGTCGAGCGCGCTGACCCTGGGCCGCTGGGTGCGACCGGCTGTCGGCCTGTTTTACACCGGCGCGCTGCTGCTATGGGCTGGCGCGCTCTGGAGCCGCTTCGGCCAGCCGCTCGCGGCGGTGGCGCTTGTGCCCGCCGCCGTCCATCTGCTCTGGCAGGTCGTCACGCTGAAGGCGGATGATCCGCTCGACCCGCTCATCAAGTTTCGTTCCAATCGCGCCATGGGCGCTCTGATGGCGGCAGGATTTTTCACGGTCGGAATGGTTGGATAAGCGATGACAAAGCCGCTATGCGCGCCTCCAGCATGATTACGCGCCTCTACCAATGGACGCTGGCCAAGGCCGCGCACCCGCACGCCGCCTGGTGGCTGGCCGTCATTTCCTTTCTGGAATCGAGCTTCTTCCCGATCCCGCCGCATCCCCTGCTTGGCCTCATGTGTCTCGCAAAGCCGAAACATGCGTTGCGGTTCGGCGTCATCTGCACCGTTGCGTCAGTCGCGGGCGGGCTTCTGGGATATGCAATCGGCCATTTCCTCTTCGCGACCGTCGGGGATGCCCTGCTCGGCCTTCTGCACCTCAAGAAAAGCTTCCCGATCGCCGCCTGCTATCTGCGCGACTATGGCGCAGAAATCATCCTCATCAAGGGTGCGACGCCGATCCCGTTCAAGCTCATCACCATCACGGCGGGCTTCATCCACCTCGACCTGTTCACCTTCCTCTGGGCAAGCATCCTGTCGCGTGGCTTTCAGTTCATGGCGGTCGGGCTGCTGTTCTGGAAATTCGGCGCGCCGATCAAGGCGTTCATCGACAAATATCTGAAGCTGGTCGCGGGCGGGTTTCTGGTGCTGGTAGCCGGAGGCTTCGTTGCGGCCAGCATGCTTACCGGCGGGCACAAGGCAAGCGACGCCTGCACCGCATCGGCCAAGGTCGCGACCAGGTGACAACGGCGTGACGGCGCGATGACAAGGGCGCGGCCGTGCCTCGCGGCGCTGATGCTGGGTGCGGTGTCGGCCACCGGGTTCGAGCCGCTCCATCTGTGGCCGCTCACCCTTCTGTGCCTCGCCGCCCTGATCGGGCTGCTGCAAAAGGCCAGGACGGCGCGGGGCGCTTTTGTCATCGGCTATCTGTTCGGGCTCGGGCAGTTCACGGTGGGGCTGAACTGGATCGCGCAGGCGTTTGTCTATCAGGATGCGATGCCGCACTGGCTCGGTTGGCTCGCGGTGCCGCTGTTGTCGCTCTACCTCGCCGTCTATCCGGCCTTCGGTCTGGCGGTTGCCTGGATCGTCGCGGATCGCCGCCCGGTGGCGCTGGTCGTCGCCTCGGCTGGCAGCTGGGCGCTGTCCGAATATCTGCGCGCGACGCTGTTCACGGGCTTTGCCTGGAACCCGCTCGGCGTGATCTGGCTCGGGACGGGCGTCGACCGGAGCGCAGTCCTGATCGGCACCTATGGCCTCGGCCTGCTGGCGATGCTGGCAGGGGGAGGACTCTGGTTGTCGACGCGGCCGCGTCGGCGCATCGGCGCGGGCCTGCTGCTCGCCATGCTGATGATCGGCCTGGCAGGTCGCTGGATGACGCCACCGCCGCGCGACACCGGCATCGCCGTGCGCGTCGTTCAGCCCGACATCGGTCAGGACGAGAAATATGCGCCCAGTCTCGAATGGCGGAACCTCGGGCGGCTCGCCTTTCTCAGCGGGCGCCCGTCGTCGGGGGCGCGCCTCATCTTCTGGCCGGAGGGCGCGGTCTATGCGATCCTCGACATGGAACCGGCGTGGCGTGCCCGCCTCGCCGCCCTGCTCGGCGCGGACGAGCTGCTGCTGGTCGGGGGTGACAAATATTATCTGCGCGACGGCGCGCTGGCGGGGGCCAACAACAGCCTCTGGGTGCTGGATGCGCGGGGCCGCATCAGGGGCCGCTATGACAAGGCGCATCTGGTGCCCTACGGCGAATATCTGCCGATGCGACCGATCCTCTCCGCCATCGGCCTGTCGCGGCTGGTGCAGGGCGATGTCGACTTCTGGCCCGGCGAAGGCCCGCGCACCCTGCCGCTGCCACCCAGGGCCGACGGCAAGCCGCTGAATATGGCGGTGCAGATCTGCTATGAGATCATCTTTTCGGGGCAGGTGATCGACCCGGCCCGGCGCCCTGACTTCTTGTTCAACCCGTCGAACGACGCCTGGTTCGGCAGCTGGGGTCCGCCCCAGCATCTTGCGCAGGCGCGGCTGCGCGCCATTGAGGAGGCGGTGCCGATCATTCGCTCCACCCCGACGGGCATATCCGCCATCGTCGATGCCGAGGGACGCATCCGCGCCGCCCTGCCCCACGAACGGGCGGGCTATATAGACGCGCCGCTGCCGACCCCCGCGCGCGCCACGCTGTTCAGTCGCTTTGGCAATGCGATTCCTCTCCTGCTTGCGGCATTGATGCTGGTTAGCGGCGTTGCCTTGGCCCGTGCGAGACGCTAAGAGCGCCGACATAAAGAATTCCTTATATGAGGGCGCGCGGGCGCCCGCATCCAAGAAAGGCAAATGGTCCGCCATGCGTTCAAGCTATCTCTTCACCTCCGAATCCGTTTCCGAAGGCCATCCGGACAAGGTGTCGGACCAGATCAGCGACGCGATCGTCGACCTGTTCCTGAGCAAGGACCCCGAGGCGCGCGTGGCGTGCGAGACGCTGACCACCACCCAGCTCGTCGTGCTGGCAGGCGAGGTGCGCGGCAATGGCATGATCGACCGCGACGGCAACTGGGCGCCGGGCGCGCAGGAAGAAATCCAGACCGCCGTGCGCAAGGTCGTCAAGGAAATCGGCTATGAGCAGGACGGTTTCCACTGGCAGAATCTGCATTTCGAAAACCACCTCCACCCGCAATCCTCGGACATCGCGCAGGGCGTGGACGCCGCCGGCAACAAGGACGAAGGCGCGGGCGATCAGGGCATCATGTTCGGCTATGCCTGCGACGAGACGCCGGACCTCATGCCCGCGACGCTCTATTACAGCCACAAGATCCTGGAGCGCATGGCCGCCGACCGCCACTCGGGCGCGGCCCCTTTCCTGGAGCCCGACGCCAAGAGCCAGGTGACGCTTCGCTTCGAGAACGGCAAGCCGGCCGCCGCCACCGCCATCGTCGTCTCGACCCAGCACAAGCCGGGCTATGACACCGGCGCGAACGAGGCGACGCTCAAGGATTATGTCAAGTCGGTCGTGGCCGACATCCTTCCCGCGGCGCTTCTCTCCGACGCCACGGTCTATCACATCAACCCGACCGGCAAGTTCGAGATCGGCGGACCGGACGGCGACGCGGGCCTGACGGGCCGCAAGATCATCGTCGACACCTATGGCGGCGCGAGCCCCCATGGCGGCGGCGCCTTCTCCGGCAAGGACCCGACCAAGGTCGATCGCTCGGCGGCGTATATCACGCGCTATCTTGCGAAGAATGTCGTGGCGGCCGGGCTCGCCACACGCTGCACCATCCAGATCGCCTATGCCATCGGTGTGTCGGCGCCGCTGTCGCTCTATGTCGACACCCATGGCACGGGCACGGTCGGCGACGATGCGATCGAGACCGCGATCCAGTCGATCGCCAAGCTGGGCGGCCTGACCCCGCGCGGCATCCGCACGCACCTTGGCCTCAACAAGCCGATTTATCGCCGCACCGCCGCCTATGGCCATTTCGGTCGCACCGCGGAGGGCGACTATTTCCCCTGGGAGCGCACCGATCTCGTTGCTGACCTGAAGGCGGCGCTCGGCACCGCCTGAGGTCAATAGAGCGCGACGACCAGTCGGCGTTCGGGGACAACCCCGGACGCCGCAGCGTTTTTGCGGCCGTCCTTCAGATCCGCGCCCGCAAAGCGCGGCGCCTGAACCCCGACCGGCAAGCTGGTGAGCCGCGCCAGCTTCGCCTTGAACGCCGCCAGCGCGCTGCCGGCCAGCTGCGGCGCGGCCATGAACTTGACCGACATCGGATTGACGGCGAGGCCGTTGCGGAACACCTCATAGTGCAGGTGCGGGCCGGTCGAAATGCCGGTCGACCCGACATAGCCGATCACCTCGCCCTGACGCACCCGCTCGCCGGGCGTGACCGCGATCCGGCTCATATGCGCGTAGCCAGTGGCAAGGCCGCTGCCATGGTCGAGCTTCACATAATTGCCGTGGCCGCCGTGCCGCCCCGCGAATGCGACCCTGCCAGCCGTGACGGCAACGATCGGCGTGCCGGTGGGCGCGCCAAAGTCGACACCCTGATGCATCCGCGAATAGCCCAGGATGGGATGGAAGCGCATGCCGAAGTTGGAGGTCAGATGGCCGGAGACGGGCTTTTCGAAACGGCCCCTGCTCTCGCCTACGCCGGAGGCTTCGAACCACTGATCCCTGCCGCCCACTGTCCAGCGCAGCATCCGGACATCCTTGCCGTCCGCACGCTCAAGACCGGCGAACAGGAGCTTGCCCGTCTCCGCCTCGCCCGTTTCGGCCCGTCGATGCGCGACGATGATGTCGAAGCGGTCGTCTGACGAAATGCCCGCATCGAGATTGATGCGCTCGGCGATGATCTTGAGGTAAGCCTGGATCGTCGCGGGGTCTGCCCCGGCGGCGCGCGCGCTGTTGTAGAGGCCGTCGCCCACCCGGCCGCGCACGCGCAGCGGCGTATCGTCGACCGCGATCGGGATCTGGCGAATGGTGAGAGTCCCGTCCTGCCGCGCGATTTCGAGCTGGAGATCGAGGCGCGCGCGCACCGAAAGCGCGTCGAGCGGACGCGGCACCAGAAGGCTGGCCCGCCGACCGAGCGTGAGGCCGACCCGTGTCCCGGCGGAAATCGACTCCGGATCGACGGCGCCGCCGATCAGGCTCAGCGCCGCGCTTGCATCGACGGCACTGACCCCGGCGCGCTGGAGAAGACGGCGCAGGCTGTCGCCCACCCCGATCACCGCGTCGAGGTCGACGCGCGGGCGCTCGGGCGCATGGGTGAGCGGCACGACCGCATCGGTCGGCCCCATCCGCTGACCGCTGTCCGCGCCGAACGCGAGGGGCGCGATGGACTGGGCGCGCAGCTGATCGAACTGCGCGCTGCTCAACGCCGCCGGGGAGGCGCCCGGAGCTGGTCCGAAGCCGGGCGCGGCAAGCAGCATCGTACCGCACAGGCCGAGGCAGGTGGCAAGGCCGCGCCACCAGCTTGCCGACCCGATATTCTGGCCCAGGTCGGGAACGAGATCGGCGTCGGCCGCCCAATGAGAGAGACGCGCACGCCAGCCGGCGGAAGACTCGACGGATGTCTTGCGGATGGGGGCATCGAGGGCCACTGCCACTGCCACTGCCACTGCGCCGCCCGCGCCGCCCAGACCGAACTCGGATCGTTGAAACACCAGTGTTTGCCCCCGCCAGGCCCTTCCCCGGTTCATGCAACGCTTAGCCTTATCACCGGGACGGGCGGGAGCTTTGTAAAAGCCGATGGTTAATGTCAATTTAACCTGCGACGTCTTGCACAGCCGGGCGGCGAATCGAGTCGATGCCGCGACCAACCGTGTGGTGCCGGGCTCGCACATTCGCCCCTTGTCTCGGGGGCAAAGCTGGGCCACCTCAGGGATCGTCATGCCCCCTCGCCCCAAGGACGCGGTCACGGCGGTGCTGGGTCCGACCAACACCGGCAAGACCCATCTCGCCATCGAGAGGATGTGCGGCCATTCGAGCGGCCTGATGGGCTTTCCGCTGCGCCTGCTCGCGCGGGAGGTCTATGATCGGGTGGTCGCGATCAAGGGCGCGCATCAGGTTGCGCTGCTGACGGGCGAGGAGCGGATCGTGCCGCCGCAGGCGCGCTGGTTCCTCACCACGGCGGAATCCATGCCGCTCCGGGGCGGCGCAGGCCCGAGCGATGATTTCGCCTTCGTCGCGCTCGACGAGGCGCAGCTCGCCGCCGATCCCGAACGCGGCCACGTCTTTACCGATCGCCTGCTCCATGCGCGCGGCCGCGAGGAAACGATGCTGCTTGGCTCGGCGGCGATCGCGGGGGCGGTCAAGGCGCTGGTGCCGGATGCGGAGATCATCGGCCGCCCGCGCTTTTCCACGCTGCGTTACGCCGGGATGCACAAGCTCTCGCGCCTGCCTCGCCGATCCGCCATCGTCGCCTTTTCCGCCGAGGAGGTGTATGCGGTTGCCGAGATGCTGCGCCGCTTCCGGGGTGGCGCGGCGGTGGTGATGGGCGCGCTCAGCCCCCGCACCCGCAATGCACAGGTGGCGATGTTCCAGGCGGGCGAGGTGGACTATCTCGTCGCGACCGACGCCATCGGCATGGGCCTCAACATGGATGTGGCGCATGTGGCCTTCGCGTCGCTCTCCAAGTTCGACGGGCGGCGCCAGCGGCGGTTGACGGTCGCTGAGATGGCGCAGATCGCCGGGCGCGCCGGACGGCACCAGCAGGACGGCACCTTTGGCGGCATCGGCACAGCGGATGAGCGGCCGCTGTTCACCGCCGAGGAGGTCGAGCGGATCGAGGAGCATCGCTTCGACCCCATCGACCGGCTCTTCTGGCGGGAGGGCGACCCGTGCTTCGACAGCATCGCCGCGCTGTTGTCCGACCTGGAGCGATATCCGGTCCACGAGCGGCTTCGCCCCGCGCCCGAGGCAACCGATCTTGCCGTGCTGCGACTCCTTGCCGGGCAGGATATGGTGCGCGAGCGGACACGCGCAAGCGCGCAGGTGCGCCGCTTGTGGGAGGTCTGCTCCCTGCCCGACTTCCAGAAACATGGGCCGGATCACCATGCCCGGCTCGTCCTCAACATCTGGCAGCACCTCTCCTCCGGCAGCGGCCATCTGCCGCATGCGTGGGTTTCCGGTCAGGTCGCGCGGCTCGACAATGTGCAGGGCGATGTCGAGACGCTGGCGGGGCGCATCGCGGCGGCACGGACCTGGGCCTATGTCGCGCAGCGCGCCGACTGGCTCGCCAACCCTGCCGACATGGCGGAACGCACGCGGGCGCTTGAGGAGAAACTCTCCGACGCGCTCCATGCCGCGCTGACGCAGCGGTTCGTCGACCGGCGCAGTTCGATGCTGTTGCGCGACATCAAGAGCGGATCGTCGCTCTTGCCCGTGGACGTGGGGGCCGGGGGCGTAGTATCGGTGGACGGGCATGTCATCGGACGGCTCTCCGGCTTTCGCTTCCATGTGGACCCGGCGGCGCGTGCGATGCAGAAACGGATGCTATTGGCAGCGGCGGAACGGAGACTTGGCAAAGTGCTGACGGAAAGGGCGCAGGCGGTGCTGACCGCGAGCGACGGGCAGTTCCGCCTCGTCGCGGAGGCTGGCGCCGAGCCCCATGTGCAGTGGGAGGATGTCTCGCTTGCGGTGCTGAAGCCCGGCCAGCGCCTGCTCGCGCCGGACCTTCAGATGGATGCGGGGCTTGCCGCGCTTCCGCCCGAGCTTCAGGCTGCGGTCAAGGTGCGGGTTGAGGCATGGCTCGACGCGCAGTTCCAGCGGCATATCCCCGCGCTCGTCAAGATGGACACCGGCGCGAGCGATCCCGAGGTCAAGCCCGAAGTGCGCGCGGTGCTGGCGCAGCTTGCCGACGCGGGCGGCGTGGCCGACCGGACGGCGCTCGATCCGGCGCTGGGCGGTGTCGCCAAGGAGGATCGCGGCCAGCTCAGGAAAGCCGGCGTCGTCATTGGCGTGCTCGACCTCTATCACCCCGCGCTCACAAAACCCGGCGCGGCGCAATGGCGCATGATCCTGCTGTCGCTTCGCCAGGGCACGCCGCTCGTGCCGCTGCCGCCCGCTGGCGCGGTGCTGCTGAAGGCCGAGGATGTCGCGGATGAGCACGGCGCGCGTGTCGCGGGCTTCCGCCGCTTCGGCGAGGTGTGGCTGCGCATCGACATGGCGGAGCGGTTGGCGCGCGCGGCGCATGAGGCGATCCACGCCGCAAAGCCCTATGATGCCACGGACCCGCAGATCGTCTCGATCGGTCTGTCGGCCGAGGCTTTCGTCGATCTCATGCGGCAGGCGGGGTTTCGGCCCGTCGAGGGGGCCGAGGAGGGCCAGCCCAACTGGCAGTTCCGGGGGCGACCAAAGCCGCGCCCGCCCCGGCCTCCGCGTGCGGAAAGGCGCCCGCGCCGAGAGTCGCCCGCTTCCCAGCCCCAGGCAGGACCGCGACCGGCGCAGGGACCGCGCGCGCGGGCCGAGAGCGAGGATCAGCCGAAACGTGAGCGCCCGCCCCGCGATCGCGAGCGCACCCGTCCGCACGATGACCGAAAGCAACATCGCGAGACGCGCGCCCCCGTTCCGGCGGGCGCCGCGACGTCGCGGGCGCTGGCAGGCCTTGCCGACCTTTTGAAGCGCGGTGACTGATCGCGCGACATCGGGCATCGGCCCCCACGCCGCGAGCCAGCGCATCGACCTGTTCCTCTGGTATGCCCGCCTCGCGCCCAGCCGATCCGCCGCACAGGCCCTGGCGGCACGCGCAATCATCCGCCTGAATGGCCGCCGGATCGAGCGTGCCCATACGCCGGTTCGAGCCGGCGACGTCATCGTCATGCCGCAGGGACAGGCCGTGCGCGCCATCCGCATCCTCTCGCTGCCGATCAGACGCGGCCCCGCTACCGAGGCGCTGGGCCATTATGAGGCATTGGAAACCGATGCCGGCCACAAGGACATCTATGTTGACGCTGGCGCGCCGCGCGCATAGCAGGGCGGCAACGCTTACAAGGCCAGAGATCGAGAGAAGGCGAGCCCGATGACCTATGTCGTGACCGATGCGTGCATCCGCTGCAAATATATGGACTGCGTCGAGGTCTGCCCGGTGGACTGTTTCTACGAGGGCGAGAATATGCTCGTCATCAATCCCAATGAATGCATCGACTGCGGCGTGTGCGAGCCGGAATGCCCTGCCGAGGCGATTCTGCCGGACACCGAGAGCGGCCTTGAGCAATGGCTTGAGCTGAACACGAAATTCTCGGCCGAGTGGCCTAATATCACCACCAAGGGCCAGCAGCCCGACGACGCGGACGAGCACAAGGGCGAGACCGGCAAGTTCGAGAAATATTTCTCCGCCGAGCCCGGCTCGGGTAGCTGACCGCTCAGCGCCTGAAGCCGACGGTCTTTCCGCCAAAAGGCTGGCATTTTTATTACGAATCTGTTAAACGGTCCGAACCGGCGCGAGATTCGCGCCCGTCGTCATCGGAGTTTCTTTTGGATGCGTCGCTTTCGATAGAGCCTTGGGCGCGTTCTCAAAGCTTGTCGCATTCGCTGCGTAGCCTTCAATAAAGACAGAAAGGTTGCAAATGGCCGCAAAAGCGCTGTCGTTCGTCGTCGGTGATTATGTCGTGTATCCCAAGCATGGGGTCGGCCGTGTTATAGAATTGCAGAGCCAGCAGATCGCGGGCATGGAACTGGAACTGTATGTGCTGCGCTTCGAAAAGGAGCGGATGACGCTCCGCGTTCCCACCAACAAGGCCGAGAGCGTCGGCATGCGCAAACTCTCGTCGAGCAAGACGCTGAGCGAGGCGATCGAAACCCTCAAGAGCAAGCCGAAGGTCAAGCGCACCATGTGGTCGCGCCGCGCGCAGGAATATGAGGCCAAGATCAACTCGGGCGACCTCGTGTCCATCGCCGAGGTGACGCGCGACCTGTTCCGCGCGGACGACCAGCCGGAGCAGAGCTACTCCGAACGTCAGATCTTCGAGGCCGCTTCCAGCCGCCTGGCGCGCGAACTTGCTGCGATGGAGGAAACGGACGAGCCCTCGGCGCTTGAAAAGATTCTCGCCATACTGAACGAGGCCGCGCCGAAATATGCGCGCGAGCGGGTCGAATAGGCCAGCCGACCATCGCTGGATCAATGAACCGGGGCCGCTCCATTGTCGCAATGTGGGCGGCCCTTGTCGTTGCCGCAGTCGCTGGCGCGTCCTCCCCCCTTCGCGCTGCTGAGGCGCGCCAGACCTTTGTGGTCGGCGATTTCGATACGATCCGTCTCGAGGCCCCCATCGACGCCACCGTGACCAGCGGCCGTGGCGCGTCGGCAGTCGGGACAGGCGACCGGCGCACGCTCGACGCGCTTGACCTGCGATCCAACGGCCGCACGCTGGTGATCCGGCTGAGGCGCCCGGCGATCGGCGACAGCAAGGGCGCTGGCGGCAAGGCGCGCCTGACGCTCACCACCGGCACGCTCGCGAGCGCCGCCGTCGTGGGCGCGGGCCGGCTTCAGGTCGACCGACTGAAGGGTGGCCGCGGCGAGGCCGCGATCAACGGCAGCGGTGTGCTCTCAATAGATGCCGTGCAGCTCGACAAGGCCAGTCTCGGCATCGCGGGCTCTGGTCAGCTCAGCGTGGCTGGCCGTGTCGGCGACGCGGTCGTGCTGCTGCGAGGCGCGGGCACGCTCCAGGCAGGCGAACTCACCGCGCAGCGGCTGCGCCTTGACGCGGCGGGCAGCGCGGAGGGCGATATCGCCGTCATCGGCACCGCGACCCTCAACGCGAGCGGCGGTGTGCGCATTGCCGTCGCGGGCAAGCCGACGTGCACGGTACGGTCCACCGGCAACGCGCAGGTGCGATGCGGCGGAACCGACTACTGACTTGAGCAGAGGCGTGAACCGAGGCACAACGTCATCAGAGCCCCGCTAAGTGGAGATCGCCGATGACCGCTGACCGTTTGCCGCCGGATCAGGACTGGACCAGCTCTTTCGGCATCAGCCGCCGCGCCGTCATCGCCGGTGCGGGTGTGACCGTGGGATTTGCAGCCGCATGTCAGCCGGTCGCGTCCACCACGACCCTCACATCAAGCGAGGGCCTGGAAACCATGAACGCATCGGTGACCGCCGCCGATGGCTTCGCCGTGCCGCTCTACGTCGCTCATCCCGCCGGGAAGGGGCCATGGCCGACGATCATCGTGGTCCACGAAATTTTCGGCGTTCACGAATGGGTTCGGGATATTTGCCGCCGTTTCGCCAAGGCTGGCTACATGGCGGTCGCGCCCGACCTGTTCGCGCGAGTCGGTGACGCCACCAGGATCGCCGACATCAAGCAGCTGATCGACACCATCGTCGCAAAGACATCGGACGATCAGGTATTGTCGGACATAGAGGCGGTCGGCGGATGGATCGGCGGACATGGCGGCGCAGCGAACAGGATCGGGATCACCGGCTTCTGCTGGGGTGGCCGCGTGGTCTGGCTGGCCGCCGCGCAAACAGCCGCAATCAGGGCCGGGGTCGCGTTCTACGGTCGGCTGACCGGCGACCAGCCGCTCCAGCCCCTGAGTCTCGCCGCCAAACTCAGGGCGCCGGTGCTGGGCCAATATGGCGGCAAGGATCCGGGCATCCCGCAGAGCGACGTGGAGGCGATGAACGCAGCCCTCAAGTCGGCGGGCAGCCCCTCGCACATCACGCTCTATCCCAACGCTCAGCACGGCTTCATGGCCGATTATCGCCCGAGTTACAGCGAAGCGGATGCCCGGCAATCCTGGGCGGCGACGCTCGACTGGTTCGGCAAATATCTCACCTAGAGAATTTTCAGAATGACCGTAACACGGTCATTCGGTTCGAAAATGCTCTCGGCATAGAGTCTGACCGTTTTCCGAGTCGATGAGCGTTCTACGCTCATCTTGAAAACGGTCTAACGGCGGTTGATGCTGCGCGCCGCGTTCAGCGTGTTGGTGACATGCTTTGAATAGTCCATCGCGTCATAGGCATAGGCAATGCGACCCGATGGCGCGATGACATAGGATGTGCGCTGCGTCTTGCCTGTGTCGATACCGAGCCGGACCAGTGCCACGTCATAACCCTTGATGATATCCGGCCCGGCCGAAGCGACAGCAAACTTGTTGCGGCACTCCTCTGTGGAGAATTTCGCGAGCTTGTCGACCGGGTCGGCCGCCATGCCGATGATGGTGGCGCCGGCCTTCTGGAAATCGGCGCTGCGGTCCGCGAACTCGCGCGCCTCCGCCGTGCAGCCCGGCGTGAAGGCCGCAGGGAAGAAATAGAGCACGACCGGCCCTTTCTTGAGGGCGTCGCTGAGCTTCAGCGTGAACACCTTGCCGGCCTTGGCCCCGCGCGTGGTGAAATCGGGGGCCTTGGCCCCGACCGGCAGAACGGCAGCGGCTGGCGCGGCGGCAAGCAGCGCGGCGCCCATGGCGATGGCGAAACGGATCTTCAACATGGCAACGTCTCCGGCTGATCGGCCCCCCGGCAGTGCCGTTCATGCCACGCGGCGCTTTTCTTGTCACCTCGCCGCCGGTAGCAGGGCGCGATGCCCGTGGAGCGCCTCGCCCTTGCCGATTTTCGCAATCATGCCGATGCCCTTCTGATTCCGGATGCGGCCTTCGTCATCCTGACCGGCAGCAACGGCGCGGGCAAGACCAACGTGCTGGAGGCGCTTTCCCTCCTCGCGCCGGGACGAGGACTGCGCGGTGCCAGCTATCGCGACATGGCGCGCCAGGATGGCGCCGGCGGCTTTTCCGTTTCGGCTGTCGTGGGTGGCGCGCGGCTGGGCACCGGCACGCTGGCCGATGCGCCGGATCGGCGGCAGGTGCGCGTAAACAGCAGCGCAGCATCGGCGAACGGCCTGGCCGAACATCTCGCGATCAGCTGGCTGACACCGGCGATGGACCGGCTGTTCGCCGACTCGCCGGGCGCGCGGCGGCGCTTTCTCGATCGGCTGGTGCTGGCGCTCGACCCGGCGCACGGCCCGCACAGCAGCCGCTACGAGGCGGCGATGCGGGCGCGCAACGCGCTGCTGACCGGCGAAAAGCCTGCAGACCCGCAGTGGCTGACCGCGCTGGAGGCGCAGATGGCCGTGCATGGCGAAGCGATCGACGCCGGGCGAAACGCACTGATCCGGCAACTCGCCGCAGGGCTGGGCGAGGACAGCGCCAGCCCTTTTCCCCGACCACTCCTTGCGCTCGAAGGGTGGGAACCGGCGCCACTGGCCGAGCAGCTCCGGTGCAACCGCGCGCGCGATGCGGCAGCCGGGCGGACGCTGATCGGGCCCCACCGTGCCGACCTCGTCGTGACCCATGCGGCCAAGATGCAGCCCGCCGCGCTCTCGTCGACCGGCGAGCAGAAGGCGCTGCTCCTCGCGCTCATCCTGGCCCATGCCCGCGTGATCGCGGAAGCGACCGGGCGACCGCGCCTCATCCTGCTTGACGAAGTCGCCGCCCATCTCGACCCGGCCCGCCGCGCGGCGCTCTTCGAGCGGCTGCGCGCGACCGGCGGTCAGGTCTGGATGACAGGCACAGAGGCCGCCCTGTTTACCGACGCGGGCGAAGCGAGCCGCTTCATCGTCGAGGACGGGCGCGTGTCTGCCGCTTAGGCGTCCGGCGCTTCATCCTCAGGCGCGGCGACCACATCCTCGAACCAGGCCTCTACCGGCCCGGAGAGCTTGATCGTCATCGGCTGGCCGAAACGGTCGCGACTCTTGCCAGCCGCCACACGGATCCACCCCTCCGACAGGCAATATTCCTCCACGTCGCGGCGCACCTTGTCCTTGAAGCGGATGCCGATGCCGCGCTGGAGCAGGCTCGCATCGAAATGCGGGCTGCGCGGGTTGGTCGAGAGCCGGTCTGGCGGCGTGTCGTTGCTCATGCGCTGGCCCTATGGCGCGAAGGCGCGCCCGTCAACGATCGTTGCGACTGCGGCAAACTGCGCCATTGCGGCGCCGCGCCGCTTGAGAAAAAGGCTGAACGGCGCGTTAACCAGGCGTATTGAACGATGCAGAACAGAATAGGCGCTAGGGGCACGTCATTGGCGCCCGGTGCGCGGGATGAAGGATGTCCTATGCTGGCTATCGACCGTGAGATGATGACCGGCTTCGAGCCGCTGTCCGATTATTTTTCACGGCAGGTGCTGACCGACGCGCAGAAGAAAAAGCTCGCGGCGCTGATGGGGCTCATCACCGTCCTGAAATACAGCTACGGCCCGGTCAAGCGACTGGTGAAGCCCGTCGACGTCAAGCGCGGGCTCGACAAGGCGCTCGGCTATGAGATCGACATTCGCGGCGACCGCACCTTCGAGAGCCATGGCGAGCACTATCTGCCGGCGGCCGACGTGGCGACCTTCAAGCGGACGGGCGTCATCGGCCCCTATCGCCTCTATTCGGAGGAGGAGGCACAGACCCTCGGCGACTATGCCCGGCGGCTTCACGAGGAGGACTTCGGCGGCACCGTCCTGTTCGGCAATCCCGCCATGCGCGACTCGCTCAAGAAGCACGGGCAGTGGACCATCAACTACAGCGGCATGTATCAGGCGCTGCGCTACCCGCGCTTCTGGGACGCGCTCGCCGATACCCGCATCACCCAGCGCATCGCCAGCCTGATCGGCAACGACCTCATCTGCTGGCGCTCGCAGTTCTTCGAGAAGAAGCCGGGCGAGATCGGCACCTTCTGGCACCAGACCGGCACCTTCCGCGAAGCGTCGGCCAGACCCAAGCTCGAACATGCGCCCGACATCAGCCCCGCCGCGGCACAGCTCACCGCCTGGGTCGCGCTGACCGACGTAACGCCCGAAAACGGCTGCATGCGGATCATCCCTGGCTCATATCGCGACGGACGGTTCGAGCGCCTCGCCTTCAATCTCAAGGAACAGGCGAACGACTATCTGTTCACCCTCGGCCGCGACGCCATCGAGCGCGCGATCCGCACCCTCAAGTTCACCACAGGCAACTTCATCCGCTCCCAGCTCGTCTACGAGTTCGCCCTGGGCGAAGTGCCCGACCTGTTCGAGGGCTACGCCACCGAGGACATGGCGATGAAGGCGGGCGAGTTCATGATCTTCAGCTCGCTCAACACCCATGGCTCCTATCCCAACACCAGCAAGACGGACGACCGGCTTGCGATCGCGGGCCGCTACACGACCAATGACGTGAAGATCTACAACGGCTTCACCGACGACGTGTTCGTGACGCCCGATGGCGAGGAGCGTTTCCCCGTCGACAGACTCGGCTGCATGCAGCTCCTGGGCGAAGACAGGTTCGGCCACAACCGCATGGCGACCCGGCCGGAGGTCGAGGGCGCACGCCTCTGAAAACCGCTGCTATTCCCCCGCCACACGCTGCACATCCGCGACCGTGACGGGATCGGCATAGTGATTGCCGAAATGGGTGCGGACATAGTGCGCGACCGCGGCAATCTCCTCGGGCGAGAGCATCCCCGCAAAGGCGGGCATCCCGCCCTGCCCGTGCACCAGCCGGGCAAGGACGAAATCCCGGTCGGCCAGATGCGCATTAGCCGCCAGCGCCGGAAAGCTCGCCGCGCCCTTCGCCCCTTCCGCATTGGCCATGTGACAGGCGGCGCAGATCTCCCGATAGGTCTGCTCGCCCGAGCCGCTGGCGGTCGCGGTGGCGGCCACGGACGCGCCGGAGCTGTCGCCCTGTGCGCGCAGCCCGCCCGCCGCGCCAAGCCATGCCAGACCCGCCATCAGCCAGCCCCCCGCCAACCGCGCGCGGCGGCGACCGGAAACCGGCACCAAATCTGAATCCGGCCCCGGCCGCATCCGTTCGGACGTATCGGTCGACGAACATGCCATGCCCATCCTGCTGATCGCCGCGCCCGTCCAAAACAATGCGCCGGACGACGTATTGCGGGTCCGCCTGGCCCCGACGGCAGCGGCGTGAAGGCATCGCGCGGCAAAGTTCCCGCCAGCGAACGATTTTTCGTGTGGCATGCGCGAGGCCGGGCCAGCCAGGCGCGGCGCGAGGCCCCGATCGACCCCCGGTTTTCCCCGGATTTCCCGCGCCAGCGTGCCGCCCGGGCGCGCATCCCGCGCCGCCACTGCCCGCGCCGGATTGTTGCACCGGGGCAACGCGCGCGCGGCCAAGCGCGAAACGAACCGCAACCGATAGGGCGCTCGACCATTGTCCGCCCGCAAACCTGCAACAACCAGGTCAAAGCGGAAGGATTTTTCATGCGTAAGGCTTTTGCCGTAATTCTCGCCCTTTCGGCGGCAACTCCTGCTCTCGCGCAGGATGATCGGGACATCTCCCAGGACTTCAACGGGCCCTATTTCGGCGCCGCTGGCGGCTACTCCATGCAGTCCAACGATCGCTCCGACAGCGTGATATTCGATACCAATCGCGACGGCGATTTCGGCGGCCCGGTCAATACCGCGCTCGGCGCCAACGCCTTCTCGCCGGGTTTCTGCGGCGGCTTTTCGACCAGCGCCACGCCCAATGGCTGCGCCCGCGACAGCAACGGCGCGGAATATTGGGCGCGCGCCGGCTATGACCGCCGGATGGGCAATTTCGTCGTCGGCGCGGTGATCGAGGGCGGCAAGTCGGAGGTGCGCGATTCCACCACCGCGTTCAGCACCACGCCCGCCTCCTACACCTTCACCCGCGAGATGGAATGGTCGGCCGCGGCCCGCCTGCGCGCCGGCTACACGCCCGGCGGCGGCGCGCTGTTCTATGTGACCGGCGGCGGCGCCTATGCCAAGATGGACCACGGGTTCCGCACTACCAACACCGCCAACAGCTTCACCGACAATGGCGAGGATGACGCCTGGGGCTGGCAGGCGGGCGGCGGCGCCGAGATCATGGTGGCGCAGAATGTCAGCATCGGCATGGAGTATCTCTACTCCCGGTTCGACGATCACAAGTGGGCGATCGACGTCGGCCCCGGCACCGCGCCCGCGACCAACCCGTTCCTGCTGGTGAACAGCAGCGGCACGCTGATGAAGCCGAGCGACAACCGCTTCGACTATCATTCGGTGCGCGGCACGGTGAACTTCCGGTTCTGAGGCGCGCCAGAGGCGTTTGCAGTGACGGGGCGGGGGTCGGCAGGCGGCCTCCGCCCCATCGCTTTGTGCGCCCCGCCCCGCCGAAGGTTACAAAAGTTACAGGGTAAACCGAATTCCGTCCCGCCCCGATGGCGGTGTTCAGCCATCCAACAGAGAGGCGAGGAGCGGTGCGCATGGCCGTGACCATGTCACCGCGCCGCGCGTGTAGGACAGGGGGTCGGGGGGAGCGTCAGTCAGTCCGCCGCTGGCCTCGGGGCGGGCATTCATGCAGCCGACTGACAATCGCTATGACAGTCACTCGGTGCGGGATGCAATCTTGCGGTCCTGACAAGATTGAAGGCATGGGCCGGATAGATTAACCAGTGGCCCGCGTATCTCACTAGTGAAGTCGATTGCTCACGCCTAGTTCAATAGGACCCTTCTTCTCATCGGTCAGCATATAACAATGTTCCATTCGCCATAGTTCAGGCTATGTTGCTTTGCCATGCCTATGGCGGATTAAACCAATGAGCGATGCTATTGACAAAATAGTTGAGGTGATAAATCGGCGTGGCCAATATGAATGTGATTTCGGTAGAATTGCTCGATCAGCCAAAATTTTGCCAAAATTCAAGGGGTTAACTAAAGCCGTAAATTCTTATCATGCAGCACAGATGGCGATGTATGATCTAGAGAGATCCAAAGTCTGCATTGACATTATCTTAAATGACTACCTTGCCATGAAGGGACATCGCGAAGAGATTCAGCCTGAGCATGAAGGAGTAATCGGAGGATCTCTCTTTACGGAGGCAGTGATTTGCTATGGGCGCGCCATATTCACCCGCAACAACGCTCGCTATGCGAGTGGTATTGAAGGAAAAATTCCAAGAGAATTTAACCGTTTACATGCTCGGATAAAAGAGTTGCGAAACGAGGCCATCGCCCATGATGGAGGGGGCAGCTTCTGGCGGAGGAGTAGTGTGGTCGTCACACTTTACCCTGACAGTACTGGCTATAATGTCCCTTGCGTTAGCTATAATTACAGAGCTGAGGAAGTTCAAGAATTCTCGAAAATAGTAAATTATCTGATTGAAATATGCAAATCCATAATTTCAGAACGGGCCGATTGGCTCGAGAGAGAAATCACAAAGTTAGACGGAGACCCCGACTTCGATAGACTTATAGCCGAAAACGAGTTCGATCCCCTAACCGTTCACATAACGGAAAAATCACTCGCTGATTGGCATAGTAGATCATCTTCAGGATCGACTGTTCTGTCTCCATCTCGTCCTGACCTTTACAAGCCAGAATAGCCCGAAAAACAGCCCCCTGCGGATAATTTTCAGGCCGCCTCGCTGCCGCGCTTGGCCTTCTTGCGCTCGTGCGGGTCGAGGTGGCGCT
>CAZGVX010000017.1:29832-39520 GCA_964529225.1 uncultured Sphingobium sp. | reverse complement strand
GCGGGCACGTCCTTGAGCGCCATGCACACGGCCTTGGTGAAGAAACCCATGAAGCCGAGACGCACGCCGTGCTTCTTCTCGAACAGGTCCTTGTACCTGGACCGCGCCTCCATCACCGCCGTCATGTCGACATCGTTGAAGGTGGTGAGAAGCGCCGCGGTCTCCTGAGCGGACTTGAGGCGCTTGGCGACGGTCTGGCGCAGGCGCGTCATCTTGACCCGCTCCTCGCGACGGGCAGGGGCAGCAGGCGCGACAGCGACCGCAGCCGTCACCGGCTCGCCAGCCCCGGCGGCGACGGCCGAACCGTCGGCGATCGCGGCGAGCACATCCTCCTTGGTCAGCCGTCCGTCCTTGCCCGAACCCCGGATGCTGCCGGGGTCGAGGCCATGCTCAAGGACGAGGCGGCGGACCGCGGGCGAAAGCGCGATGGCATCGCCCGCGCTTTCGGCGGCGGCGGGCCTCTCAGCGGGCGCAGCAGCCGGAGCGGCGGCTTTGGCGGGCGCGCCCGTGCCAGCCTCAACGGTGCCGAGAATGGCGCCGACGTTGACCGTGTCGCCTTCCTTCACAAGCTGGTCGCCCATGACACCGGCGACCGGCGCAGGCACGTCGATGGCCACCTTGTCGGTCTCGAGGCTCGCCACAGGTTCATCGAGCGCGACGGCCTCGCCCGGCTTCTTCAGCCAGGCGCCGACAGTTGCCTCGGTCACGGACTCGCCCAGGGTGGGGACTTTGATCTCGGTCGCCATGGCTTTTCTCAGGCTTTCTTCTGACGTTTGATTTCAGTGCGGACGCTGTGACCCAGCGCATCGGCGATCAGCGCGCCCTGCTCGGCGAGGTGCCGCTTGGCGAGGCCCGTGGCGGGCGAGGCGGCGGCCTTGCGGCCCGCATAGCGCGCGCGCATCGGCGCCTTGTCCGCCAGCTTCAAGGCATCCTCGATGAACGGCTCGACGAAGAACCACGCGCCGTTGTTGCGCGGCTCCTCCTGACACCAGACGACATCCTCGAGCGCGGTCATGCGCTTGAGGCGAACCGCGAGCGCGTCGGTCGGGAAGGGGTAGAGCTGTTCGATGCGCACGATCTGGGTGGTCCTGTCATCGGCCGCGTCGCGCGCCTCGATCAGGTCATAGGCGACCTTGCCCGTGCAGAGCACGAGGCGCCTGGTCTGGGCATCAGGCGCCGGATTGATGTCCGAGAGGATGCGCATGAAATGCTGCTCACCCATGAAGTCCGCCGCCTTGCTGACCGCGAGCTTGTGCCGCAGCAGCGACTTGGGGGTCATGATGATGAGCGGCTTGCGGAACGGGCGCAGCATCTGGCGGCGCAGAATGTGGAAATAGTTCGCGGGCGTGGTGCAGTTGGCGACCTGGATGTTACCCTCCGCGCACAGCTGGAGATAACGCTCCAGCCGTGCCGAGCTGTGCTCCGGCCCCTGCCCCTCATAGCCGTGCGGCAGCAGCATCACGATGCCGTTCGCGCGCAGCCACTTCGCCTCCGACGCGGCGACATACTGGTCGATGATGATCTGCGCGCCATTGGCGAAGTCGCCAAACTGCGCCTCCCACATCACCAGCGTCTTGGGATCGGCCATCGCAAAGCCATATTCGAAGCCGAGCACGCCATATTCGCTGAGCGGACTGTCGTGCACCTCGAACCGGCCATGCGGCACCGTCGAGAGCGGAATATATTTCGTCTCCGACTTCTGGTCGACCCAGACGGCATGGCGCTGGCTGAAGGTTCCGCGCCCGGAGTCCTGCCCCGACAGGCGCACGCCATAGCCCTCCGACAGCAGCGATCCGAAGGCCAGCGCCTCGCCGGTCGCCCAGTCGAAATTTTCGCCCGTTCGGAACATCTCCGCCTTGGCGTCGATGACCCGGCGCAGCGTCTTGTGGACCTGAACATCGTCCGGCACGGTCGTCAGCGTCCGCCCAAGGCTTTCAAACAGCTTGGGCGCGATTGCCGTCTCGACATTCTGGCGCGCGGTTTCCTGATCGGCGGGCTGATGGAGGCCGGACCAGCGCCCGGCGAACCAGTCCGCCTTGTTGGGCTTGTAGCTCTTGGCGCTCTCGAACTCGTCCTCGAGATGATTGACGAACGCGCCCGTCACCAGCGCGATATCGTCCTCCGAAACCACGCCCTCCGCGATCAGCCGCGCGCCATATACCTCGCTGACCGGCGGATGCTGGCGAATGCGCTCATACATGAGCGGTTGGGTGAAGCTTGGCTCATCGCCCTCGTTGTGACCGAACCGGCGATAGCACCACATGTCGATGACAATGTCGCGGTGAAAGGTCTGGCGATAGTCGATCGCGAGCTTGCAGGCGAAGGTCACCGCCTCCGGATCGTCGCCATTGACGTGCAGGATCGGCGCCTGCACCCCCTTGGCGACATCGCTCGGATAAGGGGAACCGCGCGAGAATTGCGGGCTCGTCGTGAAGCCGATCTGGTTGTTGACGATGAAGTGGATGCAGCCGCCGGTATTGTAGCCCTTGACCCCGGAAAAGCCGAAACATTCCCATACTATGCCCTGGCCCGCAAACGCCGCGTCGCCATGGATCAGCACCGGCAGCACCTGCTCATGCTGATCGAGATCGTCGCGGAACACCTGCTGCGCGCGCACCTTGCCGAGCACGATGGGATCGACCGTTTCGAGATGCGAGGGGTTGGGGACGAGGCTCATATGAACCTTGATCCCGTCGAACTCGCGGTCGGTCGAGGTGCCGAGATGATATTTGACGTCGCCTGATCCGCCGACATCCTCCGGGTTGGCGGTGCCGCCGGAAAACTCGTGAAAGATGACCCGGAAGCCCTTGGCGAGCACATTGGCAAGCACGTTGAGGCGACCGCGATGGGCCATGCCATAGACGATTTCCCGCACGCCGCGCTGGCCGCCATATTTGATGACGGACTCGAGCGCCGGGATCATCGACTCGCCGCCATCAAGGCCGAAACGCTTGGTCCCGACATATTTGCGGCCGAGGAACTTCTCATACTGCTCGGCGTGGATCACCTTGGCGAGGATTGCCTTCTTGCCGTTGGCGGTGAAGTCGATCGACTTGTCGCCACCCTCGATCCGGTCCTGGATGAAGCGGCGCTCGTCGACATCGGCGATGTGCATATATTCAAAGCCGACCGACCCGCAGTAGTTCGCCCGCAGAATCTCGACCAGCTTGCGCACCGTCGACCATTCGAGGCCGAGCGCGCCGCCCATATAGACCCTGCGGTCGAGCCCATCGCCGGAAAAACCGTGATATTCAGGCGTAAGATCGGCGGGCAGGTCGCGCTTGACGAGCCCGAGCGGATCGAGATTGGCCGCCAGATGCCCGCGCACACGGTAGGTGCGGATGAGCATCATCGCGCGGATGGAATCGGCGGCCGCCTGTGCGACGTCGCCTTCGGCCAGCGGCACCCCGGACTTCTTCGCAGCCGCTTTGACGGCGACTTCCATCTGGGTGGGATCGAGCGCCGATGTCAGGTCATCGGTGGCGTTGAGCGGCCACCCGCTCCGCTGCCAGCTTGGACCCGGCGCGCTGTCGGTGGTCAGCCCGGCGGCAGCTTCGAAATCCTGACCCTCATAGCCCATGGCGCGACTCCATTTTGTTGCGGGCTGACAACCTATTCCGATAGGGTTAACGGCGCCTGTAGGCAGGCGCCGTCGCCCCTGATGCCTCAGCCCTTGAGCACCTCGACCAGCGTTTCGCCGAGCAGGCTCGGGCTGGGGGAAACACGGATGCCCGCCGCTTCCATCGCGGCGATCTTGTCCTCGGCGCCGCCCTGGCCGCCCGACACGATGGCGCCGGCATGGCCCATGCGGCGGCCCGGAGGCGCGGTGCGGCCGGCGATGAAGCCGACCATCGGCTTCTTGCGGCCCTTCTTCGCCTCATCAACGAGGAACTGCGCGGCCTGCTCCTCGGCATTGCCGCCGATTTCGCCGATCATGATGATCGACTTGGTCGCCTCGTCCGCCAGGAACAGCTCCAGCACGTCGATGAAGTTGGTGCCGTTGACCGGATCGCCGCCGATACCCACCGCCGTCGTCTGGCCGAGCCCGGCGTTCGAGGTCTGGAACACCGCCTCATAGGTCAGCGTGCCCGAGCGCGACACGACGCCGACCGATCCCTTCTTGAAGATGCAGCCGGGCATGATGCCGATCTTGCACTCGTCGGGGGTCAGCACGCCGGGGCAGTTGGGGCCGATGAGGCGCGACTTCGAGCCGGAGAGCGCGCGCTTCACCTTCACCATGTCGAGCACCGGAATACCCTCGGTGATGGCGACAATCAGCTCGATCCCGGCATCGATCGCCTCGAGGATCGAGTCGGCCGCAAATGGCGGCGGCACATAGATGACGGATGCGGTGGCGCCGGTCGTCGCCTTGGCCTCCGCCACGGTGTTCCAGATCGGCAGGCCGGTCGCGTCATGCGTGGTGCCGCCCTTGCCGGGCGTCACGCCGCCGACCATCTGCGTGCCGTAAGCGAGCGCCTGCTGCGTGTGGAAGGTGCCGGTGGCGCCGGTCATCCCCTGCGTGATGACCTTGGTGTTTCTGTCGATGAGAATGGACATTACGTTCCCCTGATTGCTGCGCGCGTCGGCCTTAGACCGCCGAGACGGTAGCCCGAACTAACCTTTTGTCAGGCCAGGCCCGGCTCGATGCCCTTGCAGGCGACCAGCAGTTCCTTGACCGCATCGACGCTGACCTGGAGATAGCCCTTGGCCTCCTCGTCCAGCTCGATCTCGATCACCTTCTCGACGCCGCCAGCGCCGATCATCACCGGCACGCCGACATAGAGGTCCGACACGCCATATTCCCCGTTCACATAAGCGGCGCAGGGCAGGATGCGCTTTTGATCGTTGAGATAGGCCTCGGCCATCGCGATGCCGGACGCGGCGGGCGCATAAAAGGCCGAGCCGGTCTTCAGGAGGCCGACGATCTCGCCGCCGCCGCCGCGGGTGCGCTTGACGATTTCGTCGATGCGCTCCTTGGTCGACAGGCCCATCTTGATGAGGTCCGGCACCGGGATGCCGTTGACGGTCGAATACTGGACGACAGGGACCATGGTATCGCCATGGCCGCCAAGCACGAAGGTGTTCACGTCGCGGATCGAAACGCCGAACTCCCAGGCGAGGAAGGTCGAGAAGCGCGCCGAGTCGAGCACGCCCGCCATGCCGACGACCTTGTTGTGCGGCAGACCCGAGAACTCGCGCAGCGCCCAGACCATCGCGTCGAGCGGGTTGGTGATGCAGATGACGAAGGCGTTGGGGCAGTTGGCCTTGATGCCCTCGCCCACCGCCTTCATGACCTTGAGATTGATGCCGAGCAGATCGTCGCGGCTCATGCCGGGCTTGCGCGGCACACCGGCGGTGACGATCACAACGTCGGCGCCCGCGATGTCCGCATAGTCGTTGGTGCCAATGATGCTGGCGTCAAAACCCTCGACCGGGCCGCACTGGCTGAGATCGAGCGCCTTGCCCTGGGGCACGCCATCGACCACGTCGAACAGGACAATGTCGCCCAGCTCCTTCTGCGCCGCCAGATGCGCGAGCGTGCCACCGATATTGCCCGCGCCGATCAGCGCGATCTTCTTCCTCGCCATGCGATCATTCTCCTGTCTGGGGCCGATGAACCGCCCGTCCGCTTAAGCCCGATTCGTTAAGGTTTCAATTCACAATTTCAGCTATCTTTGCACATCATTCGCAATATCATTATGGCAGGGCAACGCCAGTCAGTCCTCGATCCCGTGCGCCCGCGCCATATAGTCCAGGCTCTGCATCTCCATGAGACGCGACACCGTGCGCTGGAATTCGAATGCACCGTCTCCGGCCGGATAGAGCGCCTCGGGCGAGGCGTCCGCCGCGGCGAGCAACTTCACCTTATATTCGTAGAGCGCGTCGATAAGGGTCACGAAGCGCGCGGCCTCGTTCCGGTTCTCGGGCCCAAGCACCGGGATGCCGACGATGATGATGCTGTGATAGCGCCGCGCGACGGATAGATAGTCCGGCGCGCCGCGTGCCTCGGCGCACAGGCGCTTGAAGGAGAAGACAGCGACGCCCTTGAGGCTCTTGGGCACGTGAATCGACCGGCCGCCCTGCACGGGCAGCTCCTCCGACGGAACATGGGCGCGATCCTCGGGCGGATAGTCGGTCAGCCTGAAGAAGCTGGTGGACAGCGCGGCGGTCGCCTCCGGCCCATTGGGCACCAGCCATGTGGCCGAACCGGACAGGCGATCGAGCCGATAGTCGTTGGGACCGTTGAGGCTGACCACATCCATGCGCGCCTTCAGCAGATCAATAAATGGCAGGAAAAGCTGGCGATTGAGGCCGTCCTTGTAGAGATCGTCGGGCACCCGGTTGGAGGTGGTGACGACCGTCACGCCGCTGTCGAGCAGGGCCGTGAACAGCCTCGACAGGATCGCGGCATCCGCCATGTTGTTCACGACCATCTCGTCAAAGCACAGCACCCGCGCCTCGGCGGCGATGGAGGCGGCAACGGGCGGAATGGGGTCGCCGCTTTCCGACTGGCGGGCGACGCGAAGCCGATCGTGCACATCGAGCATGAACTCGTGAAAATGCGCGCGCCTTTTCCTGTCCACCGCGAGCGTGTCGTAGAACAGGTCCATCAGCATGGATTTGCCGCGTCCGACCCCGCCCCACATGTAGAGGCCACGCACCGGCTCCGGCTTTCGCCCCAGCATGCGCCACAGCACGCTGCCGCGCGGCGGTTCCGCCTCCAGGGCGTCCGCAAGCTGGCCGAGCCGCTGCGCCGCGGCAGCCTGATCCGCATCGCGGCGCAGCTCGCCAGCCGCCACCAGCGCATCATACCGCGCGAGCAGCGCGCTCACGGCCTGAACTTGCGCAGAGTGGCGATGCCGTGGAGGACGACTTCGTCTCCGCTCGACAGCTCCACCCGGAGAAACTGCATCCTGCCGGTCTCGCGCACCAGATCGACCCATCCGAGAATCGGCGCATCAATGCCAGCGGGCGCCGGATATTCAAACGCGATCGACACCGTCGAGCAGGATGTTGCCGACACGCGCAGGTGAACCCCGGCGACATGCTCTCCCAGCCCGGCGAGGAAGGCGCCATGCACATGACCGTGGACGTTCGCGGCACGGGGCGGCAGCGCGGCGCAGACCGCGATCCGCGTGTCGCTTTCGCGGCGGTAGCGCACCGGTGGCCACATCGACGGCCAGGTCGCCGCCGCCGTCATGTCCCAGATGTGCCAGCCGTCCTCGCCGAGCGGATCGACCACGATCAGAGCTGGCGCTCGACCATCATCTTCTTGATTTCGGCAATGGCCTTGGCGGGCGAAAGGCCCTTGGGGCAGACATTGGCGCAGTTCATGATGGTATGGCAGCGATAGAGGCGGAAGGGATCTTCCAGCTCGTCAAGCCGCTCGCCGGTATATTCGTCCCGGCTGTCCGCAAGCCAGCGATAGGCCTGAAGCAGGATCGCGGGACCGAGGAACTTGTCCGAGTTCCACCAGTAGCTCGGGCAGCTCGTCGAACAGCAGGCGCACAGGATGCATTCGTACAGACCGTCGAGCTGCTCGCGCTCCTGCGGCGACTGGAGACGCTCCTTGCCGGCGGGCGGCTGGGTGACAGACTTCAGCCAGGGCTGGATCGACTGATACTGCGCGTAGAAATGCGAGAAATCCGGCACGAGATCCTTGATCACGTCCATGTGCGGCAGCGGCGTGATCCGTACTTCGCCCCGTCCGCAATCCTCGATGGCCGTGGTGCAGGCAAGACCGTTCTTGCCGTTGATGTTCATCGAGCAGGAGCCGCAGATCCCCTCGCGGCACGAGCGGCGGAAGGTCAGCGAGCTGTCCTGCTCGCTCTTCATCTTGATGAGCGCGTCGAGCACCATCGGCCCGCAATTGTCGAGGTCGATCTCGAAACTGTCGTAGCGCGGATTCTCGCCCGAGTCCGGGTCGTAGCGATAGACCTTGAACGTCTTCGTCCGGCTCGCGCCTGCGGGCGCTTTGTGGACGGCGCCATTGGACCTGATCTTGCTGTTACTGGGCAAGGTAAATTCGGCCATGATGCACTCCGCTGCCGTCGATTCAGAAATTCCGGCCCTACCTATGAGGCGCATGACCGCTTGACAAGGCGCAGATGTGTCAGCCGACACAGGCCATGGCACCTTTTCGTTGCGCGTGCGTTGTGAGCGCATGCAGGAACAGTCATCGGTCTGGCTCATCGCCAACAGCGCCTCCGGCAGTCACGATGCCGACGCTATCGCCGCCATAACCCGGCTCTATCGCGAAGCGGGCCGCCCGATCGGTCGCACGATCGAACTGGGCGAGGCGCCGCTGCCGAGCGCGCAGGAGGCGACGCGCGCGGGTGTCGGCCAGATCATCCTGTTCGGCGGCGACGGCACGATCACGGCGGCGGCGGGCAGCATGTCCGGATGGGATGGCGAGTTTCTGGTCCTGCCCGGAGGGACCATGAATCTTTTGGCGCGCGCGCTCCATGGCGACTGCTCGCCCGTCGTCGTGGCCGAGCGCGCGGCGCGCGAAAAGCTCCCGGCGCTGCGGGTGCCGACGATCACCGGCGCGGGCCAGTGCGCGCTCGCGGGCGTGATTGCCGGTCCCACCAGCGCCTGGGGCGATGTGCGCGAGGATGCCAGGCATCTCGACATTCCGGCTCTTGCGGGCAGCGTCGGCGAGGCTATCGCCCAGACATTCTCCGGCGACATGGTTCGGCTCGGCGGACGCGACAACGCCTATAAGGCCGTCTATCTCCAGCCCGGCGAGGGCGGAATCGCCGCGCGCGGCATTCTCACCCGGGGACCGGGCGATCTGCTGGCGCACGGCATCGCCTGGCTGGGCGGAGACTTTCGCGACGGCCCGAATGAGGCGCTGGGCATCATGGAAAGCGTGACACTTCATTGCGACAGCCCCATGGGCCTGCTCGTCGACGGGGAGCGGGCGGAAGGGGCGACGGACCTCCAGTTTCGCGCTGGCCGGTCCGCTCACCGTTATCTCAGCTGTCGGGGCAAGGTGGTGTGGTCCTGATCCTGCACGCCAGCGACCTGCATTTCGGCGCGGAGGACAGGGCCGCGCTCGACTGGTTCATGGCGCAGGCTCAAACCGAGTGCCCCGACGCCATCCTCATTACCGGCGATCTCACCATGCGGGCCCGGGCGCGCGAGTTCGAGGCTGCTTGCCGTTGGCTGGAGGCGCTCCCCGCGCCCGTCTCGGTCGAGGTGGGCAATCACGACCTGCCGCATTTCGACCTCACCGCCCGGTTCTTCCGACCGTATCGCCGCTTTGGCCGGCTGGAGGCAAAGATCGAGCGCCCCATGCAGCTGGACGATGTCGCGGTGGTGCCGCTCAGGACCACCGCCCGGTTCCAGCGGCGGCTCGACTGGTCCAAGGGGTATCTGACGCGCGCGCGCATCGCGGGCGCAGTGGCCGCGCTCGGGCAGGTGTCCGCGCGGCATCGGCTGGTGGCCTGCCACCATCCCCTGATCGAGGCGGAAACGCGGACCACAGGCGCGACCCGGCGCGGAGCCGAGGCGATGACGGCGCTGGCGGGCGCTGGCGCCACCGCGATCCTGTCGGGCCATGTGCATGACCCTTTCGATCGGGCGTTCACGGTGTCGGGGCGCACGGTGCGGCTGATCGGCGCCGGCACGCTGTCCGAACGGGTGCGGCACAGCGCGCCGAGCTACAACCGGCTGCGCTTCGCGG
>CAZGVX010000017.1:0-29732 GCA_964529225.1 uncultured Sphingobium sp. | reverse complement strand
GCCGCGCTGCTTGCGCTGGCCCAGGCTCAACCGCTTTTCGCAGAGGATCGCGCCCCCGTAGCCGACATGGCGCGGGTGGACCGCGTCCTCAAGGACATGCCGCTGATCGACGGGCACAATGACTGGCCGGGCGCGATGCTCTGGAATGGCGGCGATGCGCGCTGGACGATGAGTCTCGGCACCCTCGATCACAAAAAGTACGATACCGACATCGAACGGCTGCGCGCAGGCCGGGTGGGCGGCCAGTTCTGGTCGGTCTACGTGCCCGCGACCCTCTACGGCCTCGAACAGATCAAGCGGACGCTGGAGCAGATCGACCTCGTGCGTCAGCTCCCGCGCCGGTATCCGAACGACTTCGCGCTCGCCCGCACCGCCGCTGAGGTGCGCGCCGCCTATCGCGCTGGCCGGGTCGCATCCCTCATCGGGGTCGAGGGCGGTGGCCAGATCGACGAGAGCTTCGCCGTCCTGCGTGCCTATCACGCGCTGGGCGCAGGCTATCTGACGCTTACCCACTCGAAGACGATCAGCTGGGCGGACAGCGCCACGGACGACCCGAGGCATGGCGGGCTGACGCCGTTCGGCAAGGCGGTCGTCGGGGAGATGAACCGGCTGGGCATGCTCGTCGACCTCGCACATGTCAGCGAGGGGGTGATGAAGGACGCGATCGCCGCCAGCCGGGCGCCCGTCATCTTCTCCCACTCCAGCGCGCGGGCGCTATGCGATCACCCGCGCAATGCCTCCGACGAGGTGCTGCGGCTGCTCGCCGCCAATGGCGGGATCATCATGGTGAATTTCGCGCCCAACTACGTTTCCGAGCAGCGCCGTCAGTGGGAAGCGGATCGCGCCGCCCAAAAGGCCCGCAACGCCAGCCTGTTCACCGGCGCGCCGGACCGGGCGGCCAGCAACCTTTCATCATGGGAGCAGACGCATCCGAAGCCGGTCGTGACCATCGCCATGGTGGCCGACCATATCGACCACATCGCCAAAGTCGCGGGGCATGACTTCGTCGGGCTTGGCGGGGACTATGACGGCCTGCCCGAACTGCCGCAGGACATGGACGGCGTCGACGCCTATCCGCGCCTGCTCATGGAGCTGATGCGGCGCGGCTGGTCGGATGCCGATCTCAGAAAACTTGCCGGCGGCAATATCCTGCGGGTGATGGCGGCGGCGGAGACGGTGGCCGCTGGCATGAGCGCGAACGCTCCGGCGACGGCAACGGTCGCCGCGCTCGACGCAAAGGCGGCAAACTAGAGCGGTTTCCGATCTAGAGTTTTGGGGGCGCTGGCGCGGGGCCAGCGGGAGGTCCCGGCGCGGGCAGCGGAACCGGCGCGGCACGCGGCTCCAGGATCGCCGCCGCCTCGATCACATCGAGCGCGCGATGCGCCTCGTTGTAGCGGCGCGCCCATTCGAGCCACCGCTGCGTCATGGGCTGAGGCGACAGGGCCGCAATTTCCGCGATGGCATCGTCCATCTGCCCCATTTCGACGGCCCTGCGCGCACGGATGAGGCGCTGCTCGGGCTCTGGCGACGGCTCGCCGGTGCGACGGATGACGGCAATGCCGCTCAGTTCCCGCCAGACGCCGGGCCACCAGCCTTCATCCCGGTCCACCGGGCGCGGCGTGGTCGAGATCAGATCAAGGCCGACCCGCAGACCGCTCAGCGTCACCGGCTCGGCGGCGGCGTTGATGATGGTCGCGACCGCCTTTGGCTGCGCTTCGCCGAAACGAAGCCGGAGCGTGCCCTCCAGATAGCCCAGCGGATGACCGGAATCGACCGCCCGCCGCACCGCGAAGGCGGTGAGGATCGCCTCCGCGCGGTTGGCATTGTAGGATGCTGCCTGCGCCGCGAGCGAGAGACGCGCCAGGCGCTGTTCAAGCTCGGAAACGCGGGCGCTCTGGGCGACGAGCGATGCCGAAGGCGACGCCTGAGCCGCGCTTTCCGGGGGGCTGGATGCGCCGGTCACAAGAGGGTCGGCGCCATTGGGGATGGCCCCGGCGAAAACCTCCGGCTGGCGCTGCTGCGCCGTCCATTGCGAGGCCATCCATGCCATTGCACCCAGGCCGGCGAGAAAGCCCAGCAGCGCAAGCGCAAGCGCCATGCGCGCACCGGTTGCGCCCCGCTTGTCCCGTCCCATCCGATCCGGTTCGACTGTCACATGCGTCCCGTTGTCGTTGCGCCCCCTCGCGACCCTAGCCTATTCGGCCGTTCTGACAAGCTTTTGCAACGCGGCGATCATGCTGTCCTCGCGCGGGGCCATGGCGGCAGCGGCATCATGCCAACCATCGCCGCAGGCGTCGAGGGCGGCCGGACTGATCGCGACCACGACGATGCTGGCCCGTTCCGGCGCCTCCATAAGTGCTGCGAGCCGTTCCCCGGCGCGTGGCGAATGGACCAGCGCGGCGTCGGGGCGGAGCGCCGCCAATCCCGCCGTGTCGCCGGTCGGCACGGCGCGATAGACCGGGACGGCGCTGACGCTGAAGCCGCCCTCGTCGAAGGGGCTGCGATCCGCTCCGCCTGGATGCAGGAGCCGCCCGAAGCCGGAAGCGCGGATCGCCGGCAATGTCGCCGCGATGTTTCCGCCGCCCGTCCGCACATCGGCAAACCCCGCCGCGCGCGCCGCCGCGGCCGTCGCCTCGCCGACCGCGAAACAGGGCATCGGCCTGTAAAGCTCCAGCCCCCGCCCGCCGAAGCGAAGGGTGTTCACGCTGGTCAGCAGCAGCGCGTCGAATGCGGCCGGATCGGGCGGCGACCAGGCGACCGGCTCGGTGCGGAACAGCGGATAGCAAAGCGGCTCAAACCCCGCCGCGCGCAGCGCGTCAGCCGCCCGCGCGTTGTCGGGCGCGGGGCGCACGACAAGGACGTTCACGCAGCGCCCGCGAACAGGGCCCGCAAAGGCTGGCTCGCCCGCGCCAGCAGATCGACCGCGAGCGCCACGGCGGGCCGAAGGTCGCCCACCGCCATCTCGATGGTGCCGGTGACATGCTCGGCACCGTCTGGCGAGAGAATCTCCGCCGCCAGACGTATTTTCCCGTCAACGCTCCGGGCCAGCGCGGCCAGCGGCGAATGACAGGTGCCGCCAAGCCCCGCGAGCAAGGCCCGCTCCGCCGCTATGCAGGCCGTCGTCCGTGCGTCGTCGATAGCGGCAAGTGCCGCGCAGACGGCGACATCGGCGGTGCGACATTCCATGCCCACCGCTCCCTGCGCGGCGGCGGGCAGCATATCGCCGACCGGGATCGCGGCGCCGACATCGCTGAGCCCGAGCCTGTCAAGCCCGGCGGCGGCGAGGAGCGTCGCGTCGACATCCCCCGCCTCCAGCTTTGCGATCCGCGTTGCGACATTGCCCCGCAGGCTGACGATGCGCAAATCGGGTCGGAGGCGCAGCAACTGTGCAGCGCGCCGGGGGGAGCTGGTGCCAACCACCGCGCCCGACTTCAGAGCGGCGATCGACGGCGCCCCCAGCAGCCGGTCTTCCACCGGCGCACGCGGCAGCATGGCGGCGATCCGCAGCGCCCCCGGCCGCAATGTCTCGACATCCTTCATCGAGTGCACCGAGCAGTCCGTCTCGCCGTCGATCAGCGCCCGGTCCAGCTCTTTGGTCCACAGCGCCTTGCCGCCGATGTCGGCAAGCGGCCGATCCTGAATCCGGTCGCCGCTCGTCGTGACGGTCACGATGCGGATCGCATCCTCCGTCCATCCATGCGCCGCGCGCAGGGCAGCGGCGACCATATGCGCCTGTGCGAGCGCCAGCGGCGATCCGCGCGTGCCGAGGCGAAGGGGTGTGTCGGGGGAAATGGCCATATCGCGCTTGCTCTAGCGAGCCATGGCGATACAGGAAAGCGGGATGGACCCGTCCCCCGGCCCTGCCGCCTCCCCCGGCCCTATCGTCCTAGGCATCGAATCCAGCTGCGACGAGACAGCCGCAGCGATCGTGCGCGCGGACCGGGCGATCCTCGCCCATCGCCTTGCGACGCAGGAGGCGCATCACGCCCCCTATGGCGGCGTCGTGCCGGAGATTGCGGCGCGCGCCCATGTCGACGCGCTGGCGCCGCTGGTCGAAGCCGCGCTCGCCGATGCGGGGCTGACGCTGGACAAGGTGGACGCCATCGCCGCGACCGCCGGGCCGGGCCTGATCGGCGGCGTGATGGTCGGCCTCGTCACCGCCAAGGCGCTTGCCTGGGCGGCCAGCAAGCCGCTCATTGCGGTCAATCATCTCGAAGGCCATGCGCTGAGCCCGCGCCTTGCCGACCCGGCGCTCGACTTTCCCTATCTGCTGCTGCTCGTTTCGGGCGGACATTGCCAGCTGCTCGAAGTGCTCGGCGTCGGCCGCTATCGCCGCCTTGCCACCACCATCGACGATGCTGTGGGCGAAGCGTTCGACAAGACCGCCAAGCTGCTCGGCCTCGGCCACCCCGGCGGGCCTGCGGTCGAGCGCATGGCGCAGGGTGGCGACCCGGCGGGTGTCCGCCTGCCCCGCCCCCTGCTCGGCAGCGCGGAACCGCATTTCAGCTTCGCCGGCCTCAAGAGCGCCGTGCTGCGCGCGCATGACGCGGGCGCCGATGCCGCCGATCTGTGCGCGAGTTTTCAGGCGGCAGTGGTCGATTGCCTGATCGACCGGACAAGGGCCGCGCTCGGCGGCATGGGCACGCGCCCCGCGGCTCTGGTCGTGGCGGGCGGCGTGGCGGCGAACCAGGCGATCCGCACCGCGCTCGAACAACTGGCGGACAACCACGATCTGCCTTTCGTCGCGCCGCCCGGATGGCTATGCACGGACAATGGCGCGATGATCGGCTGGGCGGGTGTGGAACGCTTCCAGGCTGGCCTTATTGACGCGCTGTCGATTCCGGCCCGGCCACGCTGGCCGCTTGACCCGGAGGCGGAACGGGTGCGGGGAGCGGGTGTGAAGGCATGAGGAAGGCCGCATGAAGCTCGGCATTGTGGGCGGCGGCGCCTGGGGGACCGCGCTGGCGCAGGCGCTGGCGACGGCTGAGCCCGGAAGCCCGGTGCGGCTCTGGGCGCGCGAACCGGAAGTCGTCCAGGCGATCGGGCGCGACCGGGTCAATCCGCTTTTCCTGCCGGGCGTGCCTCTGTCGCCGGCCATCGCGCCCACGGACCTTCTCGAGGACATGGCCGACCGGGACGCGCTGCTTATCGTGGTGCCAGCCCAGCATCTGCGGGGCATATTGGCTGGGCTCCCAACGGGCGACCGGCCGCTGATTCTCTGCGCCAAGGGGATTGAGGCGGGCAGCGGCCGCCTGATGAGCGAAGTCGCGCGCGACGTGCGCCCCGACGCGCCCGTCGCCGTGCTCTCCGGCCCGACCTTCGCGCATGAGGTCGCGCGCGGACTTCCCACCGCCGTGACGCTGGCCGCGCAGGACGGCGCGCTCGCCGAACGGCTGGCGGCGCGCATCGCCGGGCCAGGCCTTCGGCCCTATGTCTCGACCGACGTGATCGGCGCGGAAATCGGCGGCGCGGTCAAGAATGTGCTCGCGATCGGTTGCGGGGTGGTCGAGGGTGCGGGCCTTGGCCAGAATGCCCGCGCAGCCCTGATCGCGAGGGGTTTTGCGGAGATGAGCCGGTTCGGCGTGGCGCGCGGCGCGCGCATGGAGACGCTGACTGGCCTATCCGGCCTCGGCGATCTCGTCCTCACGTGCAATTCGACGGCATCGCGCAATTTCTCCCTTGGCAAGGCGATCGGCGAGGGCGGTCGCGCCGCCGACCTGCTCGCCGACCGGCGCAGCGTGGCCGAGGGCGCTTTCACCGCGCCGGTGCTGGTCGAGGCGGCGCGCGAGGCAGGCGTCGACATGCCGGTTGCGGCGGCGGTGGACCGGCTCATCGCTGGCCGCGCCGATGCGCGCGCGGTCATCGCCGAACTGCTCGCCCGGCCATTGCGCGGCGAATGAGCGCAGACTCCGTGCGGCGGTCCGACGACACGACGGACGATCTTGCGGCGCTCGCGCGCGGGGGACGGACCAACATGGCCGGCTTCGTGCTGCGATTGGGCGGGCGCATCCCTTTTCTGCTTTTCGCCAGCCGTTTCTACGGCGCGGACGTGCTTGGCCGCTTTGCGCTCGCAGTGCTTGTCGTCGAGTTCGGCGCCCAGCTCGCGACGTTCGGCCTGAAGCGCGGGCTTGCCGAGCAGCTCGCCCGCAACGATCGCCCCCCCGCCCATGTCGTGTGCGACGCGATGGTGGTCAGCGGCCTGCTGTCGCTCGCGGCAAGCGCGATTCTGATCGCGTTCCCGCAGATCATGTTCCCCAACAGCACCGTGAACGGGCTCGATCGGCTGCTACCGCTGACGATCTTCGGCATCGCGCTGGGCGACGTGGCGCTCGCGGCCTGTGCCTACCGCTATGACGTCGGTGCGACGGTGCGCGCCCGCGCCCTGGTCGAGCCATGGGCCATCACCATCGCGGCGGTGGGCTTCTGGTTCTATTCCGAGCGCGACGGGCTCATCCTCTCCTATGTGGTGGCGATGCTGGCGGCGCTCGTCGTGGCGGTGCGGCCGACCATCCGCCATTTTGGCTGGCCGCAGGGATGGCGGGCGGACCCTGTGCGTCTCTGGGCCATGTCGCGCCGCAATCTGCCGCTCGCCGCCGCCGAGGCGATTGATTGGGGCACGCGGCGGGTCGATCTCTGGCTGCTCGGCCTGTTCGTCTCGCCCGCCAGCGTCGGCGTCTATTACATCGCGCAGCAATTCGCCTCGCTGCCGCAGAAGCTCAAGACCAGCTTCGAGCCGGTGCTCGGCCCGGTCATCACCCGCAACATCGGCGAGGGCAATCTGACCGCCGTCGCGGCGCAGGTGCGCCAGGTGGGGTTCTGGATCCTCGCGGCGCAGATCGGCGTTTCGCTCGCCGTCGCCATACCCGGCCAGGCGGTCATGGGCGTGATGGGCCCGCAATTCGTCATGGGCACCCTGGCGCTCGCGCTGCTCATGGCGGCGGAGGTCACGGCCTCGCCAGCGGTGGTGAGCGAGGCGGCGCTTGTCTATCTCGCGCGCGGACGCAACCTCTGGCTCTCGATCGCGACGATCGCGCTGCAACTCGGCCTCAGCCTGGCACTACTGGCGCTCGCAACGATGCACGCGATGCCGGAATCGCTGATCGTGGCGGCACCCGCCCTCGCGCTTGCGGTGGCGCTCGGTATGGGGTCAGTCCTGAAAGGCGCGCTGCTGTGCCGGTTGACCGGCGCGCCCGTCTCGACGTGGCGGCCTTCGCTCCTTGTGGCCGCGCTGCTCGCGGGGGCGACAGGCGGCGTCTTTCTGCTGCTGCCGCGCAGCCACGAATGGGCGCAGCTGACCTTTGGCATACCGGCGATGCTGATCGTCTATGGGCTGGCGATATGGCGGTTCGGGTTCGGGCCGGGCGATCGCGCGCTGTTTGCGACGCGGATCAGAAAAAGCGCTGCTGGATGATGATCGTGTCGCCCGGCCGCACCTTGCTGCCGTTCTCGATGCGATATTTCTTTTCCTTGAGCTCGCCCTCATGCTTGAGACGGACGACCTTGCGGTTGGCGCGATAGGAAAAGCCGCCAGCCTGCGCGACAAGCTGATAGATGGTGAGCCCCTCATTGTAGGGATAGGGGCCGGGCCGCGACACTTCGCCAAGAATATAGACGGAACGATAACTGACGATGTCGACCGTCACATGCGGATCGACGATATAGCCGTCGGAAAGGCGCATGCTGACGAGCTCGGCCACCTCGTCGAGCGTGAGCCCGCTGACGGGCAGGCGGCCAAGCAGCGGGAAGGCGACCTTGCCATCGCCCCCGACGACGAACTCGCCCGAGAGCTTATCCGCGTTATACACGCCGACCTTCAGCTTGTCGCCATTGCCGACCCGGTAGAGCGGCGGCGCCGGCGGCGGTGCGGGCTCGACCGGCGGCGATGCGGGCTCGACGGGCGGCGGGGCCACGGACATATCCGTCGAGATGTCCGGCGGCGTCTCCGGCTGCGCGTCAGCAACCGCCGCCGCGTTCGGTTCGACGGTCTCGGCCGGTGGCGCGGGTTGCGCCTGCGGCGGCGCCTTCACCTTCTGACGGCGCGGCGGAATCTCGCGGGCACGGCGCACTGGCGCGGCACGCGGGCCGCCCACCGACTGCCACTCATCGCCGCCGAACGCCCAGTCCGGGGTCGACTGGGCGAATCCCGGGCAACCGACAGCAAGCAGCGACGACGTCGCCAACGCCAGGATTAGCTTGCCGAAACGGCTCATTCTTCGTCCGACCCCGCTGATGCGTTCGATGCATTGCGCATGTTGCAATGCAGTGCGCGCCTTTAGCATAGCTTTCCGGCTATTAAAGTCCGCTGAATGATGGCGCATACAGGTTCGGGACAGTGCCCAGCGACCGTCAGAATACTGTCACAATCAACCGCGATAGCGCCGGGTCATGGCGGTCGGGCGAATCGGGACGGGAACGCGGAGCGCGTTTACCCTGGCGGTTTCGGCGCTCGGCGTCTCCTCACCCGTGTCCGCGCAGGTCGGTTCCGTCGCAACAGTGGCCGCGCAGGCCAACAATCCGGGCGAGGACCGCGATGCGGCCCTCGCCTGTCTCACGGAGGCCATTGTCTACGAGGCTGCCCATGAACCGCTCGAGGGCCGGGAGGCCGTCGCGCAGGTCATCGTCAACCGGACCCGGGCCGGCCGCTATCCCGCCAGCATATGCGGCGTGATCAACCAGGGCGGCACCCGCCGCACCGGATGCCAGTTCAGCTATGTGTGCGACGGATCGCGGCGCAGACAGATGCCGCAGCACTATTTCGACGCCGCCCGGCCGATTGCGCAGGCGGCGCTGGATGGCACACTCGCCGACCGGGTGGGCAATGCCCTGTTCTACCATGCCAACTATGTCAGCCCGCGCTGGGCACCGTCGCTCGATCGCATCGGCCAGATCGGCCTGCACATCTTCTACACCGATGCGGGCAGGCGCGGCCACGTCCGGATGACCTCCGCACTTGCGCCGGCCACGAGTGCCGGGGCGCGATCGCCAGACAATCGCCCCTTCGCGCCCTGGGGGCTGCCCATCGCGGTGAACAGCGCACAGAACTGAGCGTAATTTAATTACGCTCGGGCGCGTCAGCACTATTACCCTGACCGGATTTTCTCCGCTTCGGCGGAAATTACTCTACGACCGGGCGCGATTGCTGCTTTTCTGCCGGTGAAGTCATGGGGCCGTCACATTTCTTCATTAACCGGCAACCATAATTTCACGCGAGGCGTATGCCTCCCCATTCAGTAGGGATTCCAAAATGGCTGAAACTGTCGATCTTGTGAATAACATCTACACCGGCACCGGCTCGAGCAATGCGTTCAATGTCGCAACGCTTGCTCCCGAGGAGCAGACCGAAAGCTGGACCATCATCGGTCTGGGCGGCTCGGACAATCTGATGGGCGGCATGGGCGACGACGTCATCGATGGCGGCACCGGCGCCGATACGATGAACGGCGGTGGCGGCAACGACACCTTCCTCGTCGGCCTCAAGGGCAATTTCGACACCTTCGTCGGCGGCGACACGGAATATGTCGGCTCCGAGGGTATCGACGTGATCAAGGCGCAGCAGGCCAACACCCTCATCGGTATCGCTGGCATCACCGGCATCGAGGAAATCAGCGCCGACGGCTATAATCGCGTCACGATCCTCCTCGCCAACAACAATGTCTCGACCAGCGGCGCGATCTATGACCTCAGCGGCGTTGCCTTCACCGGCCTGAGTGAAGCCTGGTTCGACGGCACCAGCTTCTTCACGCCCGGCAATTTCCACGCGCAGATCCAGGGCTCGACCAACGCCGAGACGATCATCGGCAGCCTGAACAGCCGCAACTTCATCGACGGCGGCAAGGGCGCGGACATCATCGTCGGCGGCAATCTCGATGACGTGTTCTACTTCGGCCAGAACTACAAGCTGGTTTCGATCAACGGTGGCACCGGCAGCAACGTCCTGCAGGCCTATGAGAACGGCGCGTCGATCACGGTCACCGACGCGAACCCGCTGGTGAACGTCCAGACCATCTCCGCCGAGCGCATCAACGACGGCTTTGCACCGGGTCCGATCTTCTATTTCGACGTGACGATCGACGGCACCGACGCCAACGACACGATGACCTTCACCAACATCACGCTGAAGCGCATCTCCAAGATCGACGCCGGCCAGGGCGACGACACCGTTTACGGTTCGATCGGCAACGACTCGATTGACGGCGATGTCGGCCTCGACACCCTGTATGGCGGCGAAGGCAACGACACGCTCGACGGCGGCGGTGACAACGACTTCCTCTACGGTGGCAACGGCAAGGACAGCTTCTACATCAGCGGCGGTCAGGACTTCTTCTATGGCGGCGCGGACTATGACTCGATCGTCGTCACGGCCAAGAACCAGACGCTCAGCCTCGACAAGAATATCCTGAAGAGCATCGACGCGATCGACAACAGCAGCGGCTACGAGAATTTCCGCATCGGTGCTGCCAACAGCGAAGGCAGCATCATTGATCTGCGCAGCATCTTCGTCGGTCCCGGCTATGTTTCGGGCATCTACGGTTCGGGTGCCACCGACTCGATCTACGGCTCGTCGACCTACGACTATATCTATGGCGGTGGCGGCGACGACATGATCTGGGGCGGCGGCTCCTACGACTATGAAACGAGCCTCGGCACCGGCGACCAGATCTATGGCGGCGGCGGCAACGACACCGTTTATGGCGGCGTAAGCTACGACACGCTGTATGGCGGCGCGGGCGAAGACATTCTGTCGGGCGGTTCGCATGACGACAAGCTGTTCGGCGATAACGGCAACGACACGCTCTATGGCGACGGCGGTTCCGACATCCTTGCCGGCGGTACGGGCGACGACATTTTCGATGCCAAGGGTGGCGGTTTCGACACCTATTATGGCGAAGAAAAGACGAGCGTGACGGACAACGGCTTTGACGTTATCAAGGTCAGCGGCGCTTCGCTGAACATCCAGTCCGAGTTCCATGCGATTGGCACCCCGGCCGTGAACGCCGTGAACGGCATCGACCGCATCCAGTGGGACGGTGTGAAGCAGTTCAAAATCACCCTCGCCGACAGCTTCTCCGGCAACATGATCGACCTCACCAACACGGTGCTGGTCGGCAACAAGGGGATCACCGGCGGATCGAGCGTGGACGTCATCACCGGCTCGGCCGGCGATGATCTCATCGACGGCAAGGAAGGCGCCGACGTCCTGAACGGCGGTGGCGGCAACGACACCATCTCGGGCGACAAGGGCAACGACACGCTGACCGGCGGCGCTGGCAACGACACGTTCACCGATACCGTCGTTAACTGGGTCGGTAGCACGATCACCGACTTCTCGGTCGGTGACAGGATCGTCCTCGAGAACATCAAGAGCGCCGATCTGGTCGGTCTGATCACCTATACCGACGACGGTTCGGGCACGGCTGGCACGCTCAGCATACTGGGTGGCGGTGCGCTCAAGAACGGTCTCAGCATCAATCTGATCGGCACCTATGAGACCGACGACTTCCAGGCGATCAACGATCCCGTGAAGGGCGTGGATATCGTCCTCGTCTAAGAGGTCGATGATCTGATCTCCGGCGGCCCCGGCGCTCACCAGCGCCGGGGCCGTCTGCTTTTCAGGCCAACTGCCTCGCAATGGCTTCAGGCGCGGCCATCAGTCGATCCAGATCGTCCGGCAGCGTCAGGGTGCCAATGCGGACCGTTCCGGCAAGCGCCGCGCAAGCCCGGAAATGCGCCGCGCCGCCCTCGCCCGTCAGCAGATCAGGCCCGAGCTTGGGCAGATAGCTGTAGCGCATCAGGGTCGCCAGCGCCTCGGCTGGCGCATGCGATCGGATCGTCGGGGGATGGTCGTCCCCGGATTGCCGCTCCAGCTGCACGATGTGCCCAACCGGAACCGGCGTCGAACCCATGGCGTGCAGCCGGAGACGCTGCTTGGAAGCGCCAGGTGGCACGAGCGGCAGGGGTTCACCCGGCCACGGCGCAAAGCGATCAAGCAGCCGCCGATCAAGCTTCATCGAGGGGAAGGCGGGCTGAACCCGCGAATCGCCGGGCGAAATGGCGACAATATCGTCGCAGACGAAGCCATAACCCGCCCGCAGGAACGCCGCAGCGAGGCTCGATTTGCCCGCGCGATTGTCACCCAGGAACATTGCGGCGCCGTCACCCGGCAAGCGAATCGCGCTGCCGTGCAGGACGAGATAGCCGCGCATATGCAACAGCATTGCCATGACCGGGCCAAGCAGGGCGAGGCTGAACCAGCTGAGGTCGGCATCCGCCAACGGCGCCACCACGATCGTGCGCGCGTCCGATGCGATACGGATTCGTCCCAGTTCCGCCCAGGAGAAATAGACGCCGCCATCGGCTTCCCGCCTGACCTCGCGCAGCGCCGGGGATGTCGGAATCGGCCCGCCCAACGTTCCGAAATCCACCACGACATCGGCGGGCGCCTCGCCGACCTGCTCTTCCTGGTTCAGTTCCGGTAGCGGTAATACCGAGGTGATCGTCAGGCCGAAGGCGGAATAGCGGCCAGCCATTGCGCGGTGCCGTCCGTCCGGTCAGCCCGCCACGGCGGCAAAACCGTCGGGCGCGTCCGGCGTAGGACCGGACTGAACCAGAAGCCCGGCGCTGGTGAGATCGGATAGAAGGCTGTCGAGGTCCGCCACGAAATCCGCCTCCACCCCGGCGGCACTTTCAACGCCGCGCGTGAGGCAGGCCAGCAGCACCGACCGGTCGGAGGGCTGACGCGCGCCGGACCAGACCCGCGCCGCACTGGCGTTCAAAGCGAAATAGGCGCCTGTCCGGGAGTCATAAATGGCGATCCCATCGCCTAGCGGGCATTCCACTGCGTCAGGACTGACATGATAGAGCAACGGCGCACCGGATTCGGAAAGAACGATCGAAACCCCGCGAAGCTAGCGCAGAGACATTAACAATGCGCGTCAGGACAACGGCCCGGTAAAATCATAGACTTGGCCGGTTTCGTCGTTCTCCCACACGCCGCGGCTCCTCCGAGTCCAGGTTACCTGGAATTGCCCGTCGACACCGAGGTCGGCAAGCTTCTCAGCCACATCGACGACAGCCCCAAGCCGAACGAGCGCGGGCCGTTCATAGCCACCATGATCGCCATGGTTCATATCCAACATGACCGCACTCCAAACTTACAGACCGCAACCCACAGGCTGCGATACCAGCAACCGAAACCTCTCGACGTTCAGGCCCTGCGAAGGTTTCATCGACGGCACGCATATAGACCGTCTCTGCCAGCGGCAGGCCTCGCTCGCTCCTCGCTCATCTGTCTCCAATTGTCAACGTCTCATGCCTCTTAGCGCGATGAACTGGGCAGCAAAATGGAAGCGTTGTTCCGAAATGGCCCTAATTCGATCAATATCGAAAAGTAATGACTTGTGGACCCCATGGTAATTCGTGACGAGCCCGATTCGGTTTGCCGCCGGTTCCGCCTGCGCTATGCCGGGGCATGGCCTCATCGCAGAATCACCTCTATCTCGTCGACGGCTCCGGATATATCTTCCGCGCCTATCATCAACTCCCGCCGCTGACGAACCGGAACGGACTCAACGTCGGCGCCGTCTATGGCTATACCACGATGTTGTGGAAGCTGGCCGACGCGCTCCACAAGGCGGAGGGGCCGACCCACCTCGCCGTGGTGCTCGACAAGGGGTCGCACAGCTTCCGCAACGACCTGTATGACCAGTACAAGGCGCATCGTCCGCCCGCGCCCGAGGATCTGGTGCCGCAATTTCCCCTGATTCGCGTGGCCACCCGCGCCTTTTCGCTCCCCTGCATAGAGGAGGAGGGGTTTGAGGCGGACGACATCATCGCGACCTATGCCTGCCGCGCGGCCGAGGCAGGGTGGAAAGTCACGATCGTCTCGTCCGACAAGGATCTGATGCAGCTGATCAGGCCCGGCGTGATCGACATGCTCGACACGATGAAGAACGAGCGGCGCGGGCAGGACTATGTCGAGCAGAAGTTCGGCGTGGGCCCGGACAGGCTGGGCGATGTGCTGGCGCTGATGGGCGATACGGTCGACAATGTGCCCGGCGTGCCCGGCATCGGTCCCAAGACCGCCGCCAAGCTGATCCTGGAGCATGGCGATCTCGACGGCGTCCTTGCCGCGATTCCGACCATGAAGCCGGGCAAGATGCGCGACAATCTCGCCGCCAATGTCGAGATGGCGCGCCTGTCCCGCCAGCTGGTCGAACTGCATCGCGATGCGCCGATGGCCGAGCCGCTCGACGCGCTCCGGCTTGATGGCATTCCGCCCGAACCGCTCAGGGCCTTCCTTGCCGATCAGGGCTTCCGGTCGCTGCTCGCGCGGCTTGGCGGCGACGTCCCTTCACCTCCCGCCGAGGATGCCAGGCCTTCACCCGCCGCGCGGATGGAGGCGGCGGGCACGACACCCGTCCTGCCCGATCTGCCGCCGATCGACTGCTCGGCCTATCCGGCCGTCACCACCCTCGACGCGCTGGACGACTGGATTGCCGAGGCGCGGGCGGGCGGCATCGTCGCGATCGACACGGAAACCGACGCGCTGGACAGCGTCGCGTCCGGCCTTGTCGGCATCAGCCTCGCGACGGCGCCGGGCCGCGCCTGCTACATTCCGCTCGCGCATCGCAGCAGCGACGACCTGCTGGGCGAGACGCCGCCGCAACTGGCGCTCACCGAGGTGACCGCGCGCCTCGCGCCCCTGCTCTCGGACCCTGGCGTGCTCAAGATCGGGCACAACATCAAATATGACATGAATGTCCTTGCCCGCCACGGGCTCACCATCGCGCCGTTCGACGACAGCATGATCCTCAGCTTCGACCTCGATTCGGGCAAGACGCTGGGCGGTCATGGCATGGATGTCGCGGCGAACCTCCATCTTGCGCACCAGTGCACGAGCTTCAAGGAGGTGACCGGCACCGGCAAAAAGGCGATCAGCTTCGCGCATGTGCCCTTGCCGCAGGCCACCGCCTATGCCGCAGAGGACGCCGATGTCACCTATCGCCTGTGGACGCGGCTGAAGCCGCGCCTTGCGCAGGAGGGCGCGACCCGCATCTATGAACTGGTCGACCGCCCGTTGATTCCGGTCGTTGCGGGCATGGAGCGGACTGGCATCAAGGTCGACCGTGACGTGCTCTCGCGCCTTTCCAGCCAGTTCGCGCAGGAAATCGCGCGGCTGGAGGAGGCGATCCATGCCGAGGCGGGTGGCCCCTTCACCATTGGCTCGCCGCAGCAGCTCGGCCAGGTGCTGTTCGAAAAGCTGGGCCTCAAGGGCGGCAAGAAGGGCAAGTCCGGCGCCTACTCGACCGATGTCACCGTCCTAGAAAAGCTCAAGGCCGAGGGCTCGCAAATCAGCGGGCTTGTGCTGGAATGGCGTCAGCTCGCCAAGCTCAAGTCCACCTATACCGATGCGTTGCAGGCCCAGATCAATCCGGAAACGGGCCGCGTCCATACCAGCTATTCGCTGACCGGCGCGCAGACCGGTCGTCTATCCTCGACCGACCCCAATCTCCAGAACATTCCGATCCGCACCGAGGTCGGTCGGCAGATCCGCAACGCCTTCGTGGCGGAACCCGGCAACGTCATCCTCGCCGCGGACTACAGCCAGATCGAGCTGCGGCTGGCCGCGCACATGGCGGACGTCCCCGCGCTCAAGGCGGCCTTTCAGGCTGGCGAGGACATCCACGCCGCCACCGCAAAGGAGCTGTTCGGGGAGGTCAACCGGGATACGCGCGGACGCGCCAAGACGATCAACTTCGCCATCCTCTATGGCATTTCCCGCTGGGGCCTTGCGGCGCGGCTCGAAATCCCGGCGGAGGAGGCGCAGGCGATGATCGCCCGCTATTTCGAACGCTTTCCCGGCATCGGCGCCTATATCAGCGAAACCACGGACCATGCGCGCCGCACCGGCTACACCGAGACGCTGTTTGGCCGCAAGACGTGGTTCCCGCAGATTTCGTCAAGCGTCCAGCATATCCGCCAGGGCGCGGAGCGCGCGGCGATCAACGCGCCGATCCAGGGGACGAGCGCGGACATCATCAAGCGCGCGATGGTGCGGATGGGGCCGGCGCTCGCAGAGGCTTACCTTTCGAAAGTCAGAATGCTGCTTCAGGTCCATGACGAGCTCGTATTCGAGCTGCCGGAGCGTGATGTGGCGGCGGCGACGCCGATCATCGCGCGGGTGATGGCACAGGCCGCCGAACCCATGGTCCGGCTCTCGGTGCCGCTCGGCGTGGAGATCGGCACCGGCCCGAGCTGGGGCGCGGCGCACTGACCGCCGCCCCCGTCGGGCGTCAGCGGCGGTGATCCCGGTGGCCGTCGCCGCCATGATGCCTGTCGTAATGATACCCGCCCCGATAGCCGGGATAGGCGCGATAATATCCGCCATGGTAATGCGGATAGGCCCGGTAATGCTCGCGATACCAGCGGTGATAGGGATAGGGCCGATAGGCCCAGTATCCGCCCGAATAGACCCATGGGCGATACCAGCCTGGCGCGGCATAGACATAATCCGTCTGATAGACATAGACGGTCGCGTTCCGCCGGACGGCGTAGCCTGGCGGGCAGCCGGGGCTCGTCTCACCGCCTGAACTGCTGCCGATCGCAGCCCCAGCGACAGCACCCACGGCGAGCCCGGCCACCGTGCCGCCTGCGCTGCTGCCATGATGATGGTGGCCAACGCCGGAAGACAGGGCCGAACCGATGATCGCGCCGAGCACGCCGCCGATCAGCGCGCCCTCGCCGGTTTTCGGGCGCGACTTGACGCAATTGTCCCGCGCCCATCGCTCCGCCTCGGCAGCATAGCGCGAATCCTGCTCCGACCAGCGGCCATAGTCCTCGGATTTCTCGTAGCCGGGGGGCGGCGGCGGCGGACGGGTGCCATCATAGCCATCCGGCTCCGGCACATCGAAGCGCGGTGGCGTGCCGTAATTCTGGCTGCGGTCGATCGGCGCGCCATTTTCGTAATAGCCCTCGCCATAGCGTGACTGCGCGGCGGCGGGCGTGGCTACTGCGGTCATAACCATGGCGCCCGCGCTGGCGGCCAATGCAAATCGGGATAGCGCACTTGTCATGTCTGGGCACCCATTTCCTGTTACATGGGCACTGATAGAGCGCCGTGGGTGAATGCAGGCTGATGCAACAAGCAAGCAAGCAGAAAGGTTTCACCGCGGCCGCGCTGGCGGCGCTTCTGGCCGGAGGCGCGCCAGCCGGGCCACCCGCGCGCCCTGCCCTCTCGCTGCCGATCGCATGCGCGCCGGGCAGGGACTGCGTTGTGCAGCAATATATGGATCGCGATCCGGGGCCAGGCACGCATGACTTTCGCTGCGGCTCCAAGGTATATGATGGTCATGATGGCACGGACTTTCGCCTGCCCGACCTCGCGGCGCAGCGCCGGGGCGTCGCGGTGCTTGCGGCCGCCGACGGCACGGTGAAGGCGGCACGTGATGGCGTGACCGACCGCCTCGCCGCAAACGGCGCCGACCGGGCGGCAATCCTGGGCAGGGAATGCGGCAATGGCGTTGTCCTCAGCCATGGCGATGGTTGGGAAACCCAATATTGCCACATGGCGGAGGGTTCCGTCGCGGTACAGCCGGGCGAGATGGTGAAGGCCGGGGCGAAGCTGGGCCTTGTGGGCCTGTCCGGCAACACGCAGTTCCCGCACCTCCACCTTGCCGTCCGGCATGGCGCGACAAAGGTCGACCCGTTCGCGCCGGATGCAAGGCCCGGCGCCTGTAGCGCGACGGTCGACGGACCCGGCCTCTGGCGGGCCGAGGCGTTCAGCGCCCTGCGCTACGCCGCAACGGAGGTGCTGAATATCGGGCTGGCCGATAGCGCGGTCGACGGCAGCGCGCTGGAAGCCGGGGGCCTTGCGCTGCCTGACCCGGCTTCACCGATGGTGGCCTATGTCCGCGCCATCAACCTGCGGGCCGGGGACAGGATGCGCATTCTCCTCGTCGGCCCCGGTGGCGCGATACTGGCGGAAAATCGGGCCGTCATGGACGGCAACAAGGCCCAGTATCTGCTCTTTGCGGGAAAACCCGCACCGGCGTCAGGATGGCCGGCCGGCCTCTATCGCGCGCAAAGCTGGATCGAACATGCCGACGATCCCCCGCTGGGGACCAGCGCGGCCCTGATCCTGCCCCGCCCCTGATCAGCGATGCAGCGCGTCGCGCACCGATACGATCATCATCGCGACCGAGAAGGTCAGCGTCATGCCGATGAAGATCAGCGATGCGGGCTCGGAAAATATTGGCGATGACATGGCTATCCCCTCTTCGCTTCAGGCCGATAATCGTGGAGCGATAGCGATCGCTGCCGGTCGCATCCTTGCGCTGGATCAAATAGGACGCCGGAACTTGCCGGCATTGAACCCGGCAGCGGCGCACTCTATGGGCAGGCCGTCCATCCCACCGCCAGACCGGATTGCCGAGCCCATGTCCGCGCCCATCAAGATTACCCTGCCCGACGGTTCTTTCCGAGAGGTCGCGCCCGGCACGACCCCGGCTGACATCGCGGCCGCGATCGGCCCCGGCCTCGCCAAGGCGGCGCTGGCGGCGCGCGTGGACGGCGAGCTCGTCGACATCGGCACGCCGCTGATCGCCGATGCCGCGCTCGCGCTCGTCACCGCCAGGGACGAAGCCGATGCGCTGGAGCTTGCCCGGCATGACTATGCGCATGTGCTGGCCGAGGCCGTGCAGCGCCTGTTTCCCGGCACGCAGATCACCTTTGGCCCCGCGACCGAGGACGGCTTTTATTACGACTTTGCGCCCGCGCCGGGACGGGGGCCGTTCACCGAGGACGACCTGCCCGCCATCGAGCAGGCGATGCGCGACATCATCACCGCCGACAAGCCGCTCGTGCGCGAGGAAGTGACCCGCGCCGACCTCATCGCACGCTGGCAGGCGGCGGGTGAGGCATTCAAGGCCGAATGGGCGGCCGAGTTGCCGGATGGCGAGACGCTCACCGTGTATCATTCCGGTGACGATTGGTATGACATGTGCCGGGGCCCGCACCTCGCCTCCACCGGCAAGCTCGACCCGCAGGCGTTCAAGCTGATGCGCGTGTCGGGCGCCTACTGGCGCGGCGACCAGAAGAATGCGCAGCTCTCGCGCATCTACGGCACCGGCTGGCTGAGCAAGAAGCAGCTCGACGCGCACCTTCAGCGGCTGGAGGAAGCGGCAAAGCGCGACCACCGCAGGCTCGGCGCGGAAATGGACCTGTTCCACCTCCAGGCCGAGGCGCACGGGTCGGTGTTCTGGCACCCCAAGGGCTATCGCATCTATCGCGAGCTGGAGGCCTATATGCGCCGCGCGATCGACGGCGCCGGCTATCGCGAGGTCAAGACACCGCAGGTAATGGATGCGCGCCAGTGGGAGCAGTCCGGCCACTGGGGCAAGTATCGCGAGAATATGTTCGTCATCCCCGACGAGGTGCCGAACGTGGAGGACGAGGGCCCGGTCATCTCGGGCGAGGCCGACTGGATGGCGCTCAAGCCGATGAACTGCCCGGCCCATGTCCTCATCTTCCGACAGGGCATCAAGAGCTATCGCGACCTGCCCCTGCGCCTCTACGAAAACGGCTGCTGCCATCGCAACGAGCCCCATGGCGCGCTGCACGGCCTGATGCGGGTGCGCCAGTTCACGCAGGACGATGCGCACATCTTCTGCCGGGAGGACCAGATTGTCGACGAAGTGCGCGCCTTCTGCGCGCTCGCCGACCGCATCTACAAGGATTTCGGCTTCAGCTACGCCATCAAGCTGGCGCTTCGCCCCGAGCAGCGGTTCGGCACCGATGCGCAGTGGGATCAGGCGGAGGACGAACTGCGCAACGCCGTCGCGGAGGCTGGACTGAACACGGCAGCGCATGGCTGGGAAGAACTGCCCGGCGAAGGCGCGTTTTATGCGCCCAAGCTCGAATGGCACCTCACCGATGCCATCGGCCGCACCTGGCAGGTGGGGACCATCCAGTCCGACCGGGTGCTGCCCGACCGGCTCGATGCGAGCTATGTCGGGGAGGATGGCGACAAACACCGCCCGGTGATGCTCCACCGCGCGATCTTCGGCAGCTACGAGCGGTTCGTCGGCATCCTCATCGAGCATTATGCGGGCAGGTTCCCGCTCTGGCTGGCGCCGGTGCAGGCGGTGGTCGCAACCATCGTGTCGGACGCGGACGGCTATGCGGCCGAGGTGGCGGCGGCGCTGGAGGCGGCCGGGCTCCGCACGGAAACCGACCAGCGCAACGAGAAGATCAACTACAAGGTGCGCGAGCACTCGCTAGCCAAGGTGCCGAACCTCATCGTCGTCGGCAAGCGCGAAGCCGAGGAGCGGACCGTGGCGCTGCGCCGCCTCGGCTCGGACGAGCATCAGAAGGTGATGCCGCTCGATGATCTCGTCGCGATGCTGAGGGACGAGGCACTGCCGCCGGATCTGCGCTAACCGCCGTCAGCGGGGCCAGAGCCACCAGCCTGCCAGGCCGATGGCCGCGACCCAAAGCAGCGCGATGGCGATCAGCCCGGCCGTCGACCGTGGCCGGTCGATGCGCATCGCGCGGGCCCGCAGGTCCGTCATCACCGGCTCCGGCACCAGGCGGATGGCAAGCGCGATGCCGACCGGCACGATGATGAGGTCGTCAAGATAGCCGAGCACCGGGATGAAGTCCGGGATCAGGTCGATGGGCGACAAGGCATAGGCGGCAACGGCGCCCGCCAGCAGCTTGGCATGCCATGACACCCTGGGGTCGCGGGCGGCGAGCCACAGCGCCACAATGTCGCGCCTGAGGCTGCCAGCCCATGATCGCAGCGCGTCAAATCTCGGCTTGAGACCGGCCATCATCCCTCGCAACTAGCACAGCAGGGCAGGCGATGCGAACGTGCCGCGACCGGGTTACGGGTTGCCAAAGGGCAACAATCACCCCATATCGCAACGGCCGGGGGCCTGCGCCATGCAGTGCCCCCTTTCCGACTTTTTTAACTTTGTCTATTAAGGGGACAGCTGTCGTTCCCACTGCCACAGGAGATATTGCCATACGTCCCCCAATGATGCGCCGTCCGCTGGCACCGCCGCCTCCGATGAGCGGTCCGCGTTACAATGAGTTCATTCAGGCGCCCAAAGTGCGCGTGATTGATGACGAGGGCGAAAATCTGGGCGTGATGTATACGCGCGAGGCCATGGAGCAGGCGATGGAGGCCGGGCTCGATCTGGTCGAGGTGTCGCCCAACGCCGATCCGCCGGTGTGCAAGTTTCTCGACATCGGCAAATACAAGTACGAGGCCCAGAAAAAGGCCAATATTGCCCGCAAAACCCAGAAGACGCAGGAGATCAAGGAGATCAAGATGCGTCCCAACATCGACGATCACGATTATGACGTGAAGATGCGCGCGATCACGAAGTTCATCGGCGAGGGTGACAAGGTCAAGGTGACGCTGCGCTTTCGTGGCCGCGAGATGAGCAACCAGCAGCTTGGCATGCAGCTTCTCCAGCGAGTCGCGGAGCAGACCGAGGAGATCGCCAAGGTCGAAGCCTATCCGCGCATGGAAGGCCGGCAGATGCTCATGGTGATCTCGCCCAAGGGCTGAGGCGCGGCAGCCAGCCACTACTAGGCGCCGCGATGGGTTCCCGCCGTCGCGGGAACACCGATCACCGATTATCCGAGATACGCCGACAGCAGCGCCTTGAGGTCAGCCTCAGGCCGCGCACCATAATGCGTGATGATCTCCGCCGCAGCGATCGCGCCCATGGCGAGGCAGTCGGCGGGCGCCTTGCCCTTCACATGACCGGCCAGATAGCCCGCCGCGAACAGGTCGCCGGCGCCCGTCGTGTCCACCACTTCGGCAACCGGCGCCGCCGCGACTTCCACGCGCGCGCCGCCACAGATCGCAATCGCGCCCTTTTCCGAGCGGGTGACGACGAGCGTCGGCACCTGCGGCGCGATCGCCTGCACCGCGCTTTCGAAATCGACGGTCTGCGCGAGCGACTGGATCTCCGTCTCGTTGGCGAACAGGATGTCGATCAGCCCCTCGGCAAGCAGCGCCTTGAAATCCTCGCGGTGGCGCTCGATCACGAAGGCGTCCGACAGGGTGAAAGCCACCTCCCGCCCGGCGCCGCGCGCGATCGCGATCGCACCGCGCATCGCGGCGCGCGGGCCTTCGGGATCCCAGAGATAGCCCTCCAGATAGAGGATGCGCGCCGACGTGATGAGCGCCGGGTCGATGGCGCCCGCTGGCAGATGTTGCGACGCACCCAGGAAGGTGTTCATCGTGCGCTGGGCATCGGGCGTCACGAGAATGAGGCAGCGCGCGGTCGGCTCGCCCGCCGCTGACGCCACGTCGAACCGGATGCCGTTGGCGCGGATGTCATGCGTGAACACCGCGCCGAGCTGATCGTCCGCCACCTGCCCGATGAAAGCGCAAGCGCGGCCCATCGCCGCCATGCCGGCGAGCGTGTTGGCGGCCGAGCCGCCGGACATTTCCAGCCCCGGCCCCATCTCGCCGTAAAGCCATTCGGCGGTCTTTGCGTCGATGAGCTGCATGCCGCCCTTGGTGAAGCCGTGCAGGGCGATGAAGTCGTCCCCGGCACGGGCGATCACGTCGACAATGGCATTGCCGATGGCGACGATATCGAGGGTCGGCTCGGGCACGGCTTTCCTTTCAGGTGGGGGACAGGAGCGGGATGAGGGCTCCTATCGCCGCGCATCGGCCGGTGCAAGGGCAGCGGCCTGCGGGGCTGCGGGTTCGGCCGCCTGCCACGCGCCGCCAAGCGCCTTGAACAGGGCGACGGCCGCCTCCGCCTTGGCCCGTCGCGCGGCAATGGCGGCACGCGCCGCGCCGATGCGGGTGAGTTCCGCCTGCTTGAGCTGGAGGCGGTCATCCTCGCCCCGGGTCGCGCGCTGCTGCCCCAGGGCAAGGGCGGCCGCCGCGCTGGCATCCGCCGCTGCCGTGTCGCGCGCGCTGTCGCGGGCATTGACGAAACGGTTGATCGCAGCGGCGCTGTCCGCCAGCGCGCCGGTAACCGCCTTTTCATAGTCCGCCGCCGCCGCATCGGCGCGAGCGCCCGCCGCACGGACCTGCGCCCGGACCGTGCCGCCCGCGAAGATCGGCCAGGAGAAGCCCGGCCCGACCTGCCAGCGGGTCGCGCCCTCGTCCACCAGATCGCCGACGCTGCGCGCCTGCTGCCCGATGCCGCCGATCAGCGAGAAGCGGGGAAACAGATCGGCCTTCGCCACCCCGACCCCCGCGGTCGCCGCCGCCAGCGCCCGCTCCGCCCGCCGGATGTCGGGCCGGCGCTCGAGAAGATCTGACCGCACGCCCACAAGGATGCTGTCGGGGCTCTCGGGTTGCGGCGCGACCGACGCCAACAGGGACGGCGCAATCGCCTCGGGCGACGCGCCCAGCAGCGCCGCGATACGATAGGCGGCGCCCGCCGCCTCCGCCTTGGCGTCCGGCACCGCCGCCGCAGCCGCGCGCGCGTTACCCTGCGCCGTCTCGGCCTCCCCGCGTGACGCCTCGCCCGCCTCGAAGCGCAGCCTTGTCAGCCGCGCGATCTCCGCGCTGGCCTCGGCGGCGCCCTGCAGGGCAAGCCCGTTGGCCTGTGCCGCGCGCATGTCGAGATAGGCGCGCGCGATCTCCGCCGTCAGTTGCACGAGCACATCCTGACGCGCCGCCTCGGCCGCGCCCAGCCGTGCCTCCGCCGCCTCGACCGTGCGGCGCTGACGGCCCCAGAGGTCGATTTCCCAGCTTGCGTCGAAGCCAAGGTCGAACAGGGAAAAATCGCGGGTGAACGCCGGGATCTTGTCGATCGGAAACTGGCCCTTCGTGCTCAGGCGGTTCTGCATTGCTGAGCCGGTCGCATTCAGTCCCGGCAACCGTCCCCCCGCTGCGGCGTCGCGATTGGCCCTCGCCTCGGCGAGCCGCGCCTCCGCCTCGCGCACGTCGGGCGCGCGCGTCAGCGCCTGCTCGATCAGGGATGTCAGCCGGGCGTCGCCAAACTGCCGCCACCATGCCGGGTCGATCGCTCCGGTGTCGGCGGGCTCCGTCCACTGGCCTGCGGCGCCAGCCGTCTGCGGGCGACGATAGTCCGGCCCGACCGTGCACCCGCCAAGCAGCAGGGCAAGCGAGAGGCCGCAAAAAAGGAGTCTGGTCATGGGATCACTCCATGCGTGCGCGGAACAGCCAGGCCGCCGCGCTCAAGGTGATGACCGCTATCAGCGCGAGCGGCCAGATCTGGTCGAGCACCGCCCAGGCAGGCAGGTCCTTCAGGAACAGCCCCTGCGATATCACGAGGAAATAGCGCAGCGGGTCGGCGCGGCTGATCAACTGCAGCGGGGCGGACATATTCTCTACCGGAGACGCATAGCCGGACAGCAGCGTGATCGGCAGGATGACGACAAAAGATCCCAGAAACGCCTGTTGCTGGCTGTTGCACAAGGCGGAGATGAAAAGGCCGATCCCGACGAGCGACAGGGAGTAGATTGCAAGCCCGAACAGGAATAGCGGGATTGACCCGATAAAGGGCACGCCGAACACCAGTGGCGCGAGGATGAGATAGAGGAGGCCGTTGGCGATCCCGATCAGCCAGGGCGGCACCGCCTTGCCGATCAGTATCTCGTGCACCCGGAGCGGCGACACCATGAGCTGATCGAACGTTCCGAGCTCCCGCTCGCGCGCGACGCTCTGGGACGTGAGCGCGAGGGCGCCGACCATCACGATCATCGCGGCAAGCGATGGCAGCGTGAACCAGGCATAGTCGAGCGCGGGATTGTACCAGTTGGTGACTATCACGGCCTCAGCCCCGATGACGTCGCCCGGCGCCATGGCGATGCCCGCGGTCGTGGCGATCACGTTCAGATAGCCGGCGACGATCTGCGCCGCATTGCCCCGCCGCCCGTCCAGGATCACGCCCACCGTTACGGGCCTGCCCCGCGCCATCTGCCCGTCGAAATCGCTGTCGATCACCAGCGCGGCCAGAATATTCTGGTCGTCGATCGCTGCGCGCACCTGCGCCATGGATGTGTAGCGCCGGACCGATCGGAATGTCGGGCTTCCCGTAACGTGACTGATGAACTCGGCAGCTCTGGTGCCGCCCGACCGATCGAGCACGCCGACATCGACATGCTTGACCTCAAGCGTTGTCGCATAGCTGAACAGGACCAGCTGAAAGATCGGCGGGATGATCAGCGTCATGCGCGCCTTGGGGTCGCGCAGCACCGCCCAGGCCTCCTTGACGATCATGGCCATGAGGCGGCGCATCAGTCGAGACTCCGGCGTGTCACGCGAAAGGCGAGAAAGAAATATCCCGCGCCCATCAGAAGCATGGCCAACAGGTCGGGCAGGAACAGCGACCAGTTGTCCCCGACCAGAAAAATGGTCCTCAGCGGCTCGATAAAGTAGCGCGCCGGAACAATATAGGTCACTGCCTGAATCGGCGCAGGCATCGAGCTGATCTCGTAGATGAAGCCCGACAGCAGAAAGCTCGGCAGAAAGGACGAGAACAACGCCGCCTGACTCGCGACGAACTGGCTCTTGGTCGCGGCCGAGATGAACAGACCAAGTCCCAGCATCGGGACGAGAAAGGCTGTCGACATGATGAGAAGCGCGGCCACGCTCCCGCGAAAGGGCACGCCGAACACCGTCACCGCCAGCAGTGTGCACAAGGCCAGCGAGCACATGGCGAGCAGATAATAGGGGATGAGCTTGGCGGCGATGAACTCGGTCATGCGCATCGGCGTCGCCATCATCGCTTCCATGGTCCCGCGCTCCCACTCGCGGGCGACGACCAGCGCGGTCAGCAGGGTGCCGATCATGGTCATGACGATGGCGATCGAGCCCGGCACCATGATATTGCGGCTGGCAAGGCTGGGGTTGAACCAGAAGCGGGGACTGACGGTCACCGGCGGCGGCGTCATGAGCCCCTGGCTGATCGCCCAGTTGCTGTGCACGCCCTGCGCATAATTGGCGACGAACTGCGCGACATTGGGCTGCGACCCGTCGGTGACGACCTGGATGGTGGGGCTGTCGCCGCGCCGCGCCGACGCGCCGAACCCCTGCGGGATCACGATGATCCCGCGCTGTCGACCGAGCAGGAGCGCGTCGCGGGCGCTGGCCATCGACCGGGTTGACGTCACCGAAAAGTAGGGCGAGTTGGCAAAGTCAAGCCCCAGGCTCGTCGCCTCCGCGCTGCTGTCCTCCACTACCAGCGCAACCCGCACGTCGGTCATGTCGAGCGACACGGCGTAGCCGAACAGGAACAAGAGCAGCATCGGCAGCGCGAAGGCCACCAGAAAGGTCGAGGGGTCGCGGCTGATCTGGCGAAACTCCTTCACCATGAGGGCGCCGAGACGGCGACGGTCGAAGTCCCCTGCCATCAGGCCGCCTCAGCCTGCTCTCGCTCGGCATCCGACTGGCGGATGAGCGCGATGAAGGCGTCTTCCATGGTGGGATCGGCAATGCTGCCCGCCATCGCGGCCTGGGCTTTGAGCGCGTCGGGCGCGCCCGTCGCGATCTGCCGGGACCGATAGATGAGGGTCACCGCATCGCAATATTCCGCCTCGTCCATGAAGTGCGTGGTGACGAGAACCGTGACGCCCTTTTCGACAAGCCCGTTGATGTGGGTCCAGAATTCGCGGCGCGTGACCGGATCGACGCCCGACGTCGGTTCATCGAGGAAAAGCACCGGCGGCTCGTGCAGGATGGCACAGGCAAGCGCGAGCCGCTGCTTGAAGCCGAGCGGCAGCAGGGCCGCATTGTCCGCCAAGTGGTCGCCCAGTTCGAAGATCTCGCTCAGCTCGTTGATCCGCTGCCGCGCCCGCGCAGGCTCGAGCCCATAGACCCCCGCGAAGAAATTGAGGTTCTGCCTGACCGACAGCTCACCATAGAGCGAAAATTTCTGTGCCATATAGCCGAGCGACGCCCGCACCGTCGCGGACGAATGCCGCAGGTCATGGCCCGCGACGGAACCGCTGCCGCCGGTCGGTGTCAAAAGGCCGCACAGCATCTTGAAGGTGGTCGACTTGCCCGCGCCGTTGGGGCCAAGCAGCCCGAAAATATGCCCCTGTGGCACGCCGAAACAGACATTGTCCGCCGCGGTAAAGTCGCCGAACCGCTTCGAAAGTCCCCTCGCCTCGATCGCGAGGCTGTCGCTATGGGCGATCTGCCGATATGTCTCCGCTATCCGGCTTGTGCCCTTGGGACCACCGCCAAGCCGCTCGATAAAGCCATCCTCGAACCGCACCGGCGTCGGCTCTACCCGCGTATCCGGCCCCGTGCCGAGCGCCGCCGCGTCAGGCACAACCCTGCCCTCCCGCACCAGGAGGCGCAGGGCGCGGCCCTGGATCGTGCCGTCGGCGACATCGGGCCGGTCAAGCATACGGACGAGCACCCGGCGGCGGCGGTCGGCAAAGCCCGTCACGCGAATGACCCGGCCGTCAACGGCGCCGGTCAGATCGGCCGGAGGGCCGTGAAACAACAGCTTGCCCTCGCTGAGCAGATAGACGCTGTCGCACCGCTCCGCCTCGTCAAGATAGGCGGTGGACCAGAGCACCGCGATCCCCTGCGCCTTGAGATCGTCAACCATCGCCCACAGTTCGAGCCGGGAGATCGGATCGACACCCACCCCCGGCTCGTCGAGCAGGAGCACGCGCGGCGTGGTGATGAGCGCGCAGGCAAGGCCCAGCTTCTGCTTCATGCCGCCCGAGAGCTTGCCCGCGAGACGATCGGTGAAACGGCCAAGATCGGTGAATTTCAGCAGCCGCTCGAACACCGCCGGCTGCTCGGCGCGATCCAGATGGCGCAGGTCCGCGTGCAGACGCAGATTCTCCGCCACGGTCAGATCCTCATACAGGCCGAACCGCTGCGGCATATAGCCCATGTCGTCGAGCGCCTCGGCGGGCGGTCGACCGAGCACCTCGACCCTGCCTTCATCCGCCGCCAACAGCCCTGCAAGAATACGGATGAGCGTCGTCTTGCCCGCGCCGTCCGGCCCGACGAGGCCGGTGATCTGACCGGGTGCGACGGCAAGGCGCACCTTGTCGAGAGCAGGCGGCCCCTTGCCAAAGCGTTTGACCACGCCGTCCGCCAGAGCGAGCGGATGTCGGCTGTCAGCCGTCACGTCCCTCACCGCGAGGCCGGTGCAAGCGTGACCGTTACCGGTTGCCCCTGCCGCAACTGACCATCGGGGTCGCTGACGATGATGCGCAGCCGATAGACAAGATCCGTGCGCAGATCCTCCGTCTCGACCGTTTTTGGCGTGAACTCGGCGCGCGGCGCGACATAGCCGATCGTGCCGTGATAGCTTTTCGGATTACCGTCTGCCCGCACCGTCACCCGGGCGCCCGGCGCGACCCGCCCGAGGTCGCTTTCGGCCACATAGGCGCGAATGCGCAGCGGCCGGTCGATCGAGAGCGTCATCACCGTCTGCCCGCCCTGCACGATCGCCCCCGGCTCCTGCGCGCGCGTCACGATGGTCCCGTCGACCGCCGCAAGGAGCCTTGCGTCATCGACATCGGTGCTCGCGGCCGAACGCGCCGCGCGCGCCGCGGCGAGTGCCGCCTGCGCCGCACCGACATCCTCCGACCGCGCACCCTCCCGCGCCAGCGACAGGGCGGCTTCCGCCTCCCGCAACTGCGCGGCGGTGGTGTCGCGCGCACTCACGGTTCTGGCCCAGACATCACCGCTGATCGCGCCGGGGGCCACAAGCGGCCTGCGCCGGTCATAATCCTGGGCGGCGTTGGCCGCAGCCGCGCGTGCGGCGGCCACGCGCGCCTCGGCCTGACGGATATCCTGGACGCGGCTGCCATTCTGGAGCTTCTGGAGATTTGCTTCGGCCTGCCGGACCTGCGCATCCGCCTCCTCAATCCGCGCGTCGAGCGTGGCCGTATCGAGCGTCGCCAGCAGTTGTCCGCGCCGGACGCGCTGCCCCTCCTCGACCGGGATCGAGGCGATGCGGCCAGGCACTCGGAACGCCATGTCCACTTCGCGCACGTCGACATTGCCATAGAGCGTCAGAGGCCCGCGTCCACCCCCGAGCAGGCCGAAGCCATGGGTAGCAAGCGCCGCGATGAGCGCGACGGCGACGCCGAGCACGACGATGATAAGCACAAGGCGGCGGTTCATCTGGGCGGGTTCTCCGTCAATATGGCAAGGCTCTGGGCGCGCAGGCGCCGGATCAGCAGATCCTCGGTTTCGGTATCAATGGGCGTGGCCTCAAGCAGGCGTTCCACCATGGTGGAACCGATCCTGAGGATCAGCGCCTGACCATGGAGGAAAATCGCGGTCGCGCGCGCCTCTTTCGGACCGAGGTCGGGCAGCGCCACCTCGACAAGGGCCACGCAGGTTTCGATCAGTGGGCCAAGCGCCCCCGAATAGATGCGTTCGAACACCTCGGTCGGCCGGCGCATTTCCCGGACGATGAAGCTCGCCCAGTCACAGGATTCGGGCGCGAGCATCGAACGCGCGAACGATTCCAGAATGTCAACCAGCGCATCGGCCGCCGCCGCCCGCGACCCGCACAGCGCCTTGCACGCTTCGGCGAGGATCGGCGCCTTGCTGGCCGCCATCCCGGAGGCGACGTGATCGGCCACAGCAAGATACAGCCCCTGCTTGCTGCCGAAATGATAGGTGATGGCCGACATGGCGGTGCCGGACGCCGCCGCGATCTCTCTTGTGCTGACGCCATCAAATCCCCGTTCGCCGAACAGGCGCAGGGCAACCTCGAGAATGCGCTCGGTGGACATGTTCCGCC
>CAZGVX010000016.1:36845-40205 GCA_964529225.1 uncultured Sphingobium sp. | reverse complement strand
GGAATATGTCCACACCGCCCAGGAGAGTCCAGCCGCATGACCAACGACCCCGCCGACCTCGTTCAGGTCGATAGCGGCCAGCCCGCCCGCCTCATCCATCTTGTCGACAAGGCCGGGTTCGATGCATGGCTCGCCGCCCAGTCGGCGCGGCACCGGACGGCGCTGGCCGCGCAGGGCTTCGAGGCCGCTGGCTACACCCACGCCCTCATGCCCGGCGACGGACCGGAGGACTGGGCTGTTGTCGCCGGCGTCGCCGACAGTGCCTCGCTATCGAGCTGGTGCCTCGCAAGGCTCGCCGAGACATTGCCCGGTGGCACCTATCGCCTTGCCGCCGGATCGCCCGGCCCGGCGATGTTCGGCTGGATGACCGGCCAGTATCGGTTCGAGCGTTACCGCAAGGCGGAGACGCTAAAGCCCCCGCGCGTCCTGCTGACGTCACAGCCTGCGCAGCGCGACACGCTCGCGGCCGAGGCGCGCGCGACCTTCCTCGTGCGCGACCTCGTCAACACACCCGCGGCGGACATGGGGCCGGACGCGCTGGAAGCCGAGGCGGACCGCATCGCCCGGCGCCATGGCACCACCATAGCGGTAACACGCGGCGACTCGCTGGCCGAGGGCTTTCCGATGATCGCCGCCGTTGGCCGCGCGGCTGGCCGCGATCATGCGCCGAGGCTGGTCGAGCTGCGGTGGGGCAGGCCGGACGCGCCGCGCGTCGCCATCGTCGGCAAGGGCGTGAGCTTCGACAGCGGCGGCCTCGACATCAAGCCCGGCGCCGCCATGCGCCTGATGAAAAAGGACATGGGCGGCGCGGCGCATGCGCTGGCGCTGGCCGACCTTGTCATGGCCGAGGATTTGCCGGTCCGCCTCCATCTGCTGCTACCGCTCGCCGAGAACGCGGTCGGCGCCAACGCCTTTCGACCGGGCGATGTGCTGCGCGCGCGCGGCGGCACGACCGTCGAGATCGACAATACCGATGCCGAGGGGCGGCTGCTGCTGGCCGACGCGCTCGTCAGGGCAGCAGAGGAAAGCCCGGAACTGATCCTCGACTTCGCCACGCTGACCGGCGCTGCGCGCGTCGCGCTCGGGCCGGATCTGCCCGCGTTGTTCACGAACGACGATGCGCTGGCCGAGATGCTGCTGACCGCTGGCACAGTGCAGGACGATCCGATGTGGCGTCTGCCGCTGTGGGACAATTATCAGGATATGCTGAAGTCCGAGATCGCGGACTTCGTCAATGCGGGCGAAGGCGGCTTTGCCGGCGCGATCACGGCTGCACTGTTTTTGCGCCATTTTGTCCCGAAAACGGTGAAATGGGCGCATGTGGACACCTTTGCGTGGCGTCCCGCCGCCAAGCCCGGCCGTCCCAAGGGTGGCGACGCGTTCGGCCTGCGGGCCGCCATCGCCATGCTGCGGGCGCGTCACAAGCCATGACGGCAAGCGCGAGGCCCGAATAAAACATTGTCGTCTCGTAAAAAAATGCCGGTGGTGCGGAAACTTGCGGGCCATCCAACGTTTCGGGTCTATGGCGGACGCATCGCACAAGACGCTGGGATACCAGCCTCGGGACACCCAGGGCGATTTCAATCGCTGGATGTCGGCCCTCATCCGCTATGTGCGGTCGGGCCAGCCTGACCTCACCAACCGGCAGATGGCCCTGATGATGGTCGTCCATCGGTCGGACGGTCCGCATACGGTGCGTGGCCTCGCCGAACAGCTCAACGTCTCCAAGCCCGTCGTCACGCGCGCACTCAACAAGCTCGGCCAGATGGAGTTCATCCGCCGCGAGCGGGATACCGCCGACGGACGTAACATCTTCGTCCATGGCACGGGGCGCGGCGCGGAATTTCTTGACGCCTTCTCGGGATTCGTCGCAGGGAGCGGCGGCGATGACCAGAAACACCAGGGTAGGCACGCTCAATCGGCCGAATGAGCGACTTCGTCTCAGGCTGACCGGCCCAAGGCGTCCGTTCGACCCGCGCCAGTGCGCGATCCGGCCGGACCTGATCGACCTGGCGGAAGCGCCCTCTCACCTTGCGGCGCATTACGCCGCGGCGGTGGCACTGGTGTGTGCCGCGCCCTTTTCCCCGGTCTGCGTCGCGCCCGGCGACAACGCAAGCGCCGGAAGCCAGATCCTGCACGGCGAGGTCTTTTACGCCCTCGATCTGCGTGGCGGCTGGGCCTGGGGCTATTGCGAGCACGACCATTATGTCGGCTATGTTCGCATTGCGGCACTCAGCAAAGGCGGCGAACGTCGGATTGCGCCCACGCATCGCGTGACGGCGCCCATCGCGCCCCGGTTCGCGGGCGCGGACATCAAGACGCCGGTGCGGGATGTGCTGCCCGGTGGCGCGCTGGTAGCCGGCATGATCGAGGGGGCATTTCTGGCAACCGAGGGCGGGCATATCCATCTGCGCCATCTGACGCCGGTGAGCGCGAAAGGGTCGGACTGGGTGGTCGAGGCGAGAGCCTGGATCGGCGCGCCCTATGTCTGGGGAGGCCGTGGCGGCGGTGGCCTCGACTGTTCGGGCCTGGTCCAGGTCGCGCTCGGCACCTGCGGCCTGGCGGTGCCGCGCGACAGCGACCAGCAGGCTGGCGCGATCGGACGCGGGCTGGCCGCCGACGAAGCACTGGCACGCGGCGATATTGTCTGCTTTCCCGGCCATATCGGGATCATGAGCGACGGCGACACGCTGCTCCATGCCAACGCCTACTGGATGCGCACAATGGAGGAGCCGCTTGCCGACGTTGTCGCGAGGTTGCGCGAGAGCCACGCCGACCCCATTGTCGCACGGCGGAGGATTGAGCCTTGACCAGCATTTTCATCGACGGCGCGGCGGGCACGACGGGGCTCGAGATCGCGGAGCGGCTGGCCGGACGGGCAGGCTTTAGCATGATCGCGCTTGACGAGGCCCGGCGCAAGGACGCGCGCGCGCGCGCCGAGGCGCTCAACGACGCCGATATCGTGATCCTGTGCCTGCCCGACGATGCCGCGCGGGAGGCCGTGTCCCTCATCCGCAATGCGCGGACCCGCGTGATCGACGCCTCCACCGCCCACCGCGTTGCCGAAGGCTGGACCTATGGTCTGCCCGAGATCACCGGGCGCGAGGCGGTGGCTCATGCGATCCGGGTCAGCAACCCCGGCTGCTATCCCACAGGTTTCCTTGCTCTCGTCGCGCCGCTGGTGAAGGCGGGGCTGATCCCGGCGGATGCGCGGCTGAGCTGCCATGCCGTGTCCGGCTATTCGGGCGGCGGCAAGGCCATGATCGCGGAGTATGAGGGCGGCAACGGCGCGCCGACCATGTGGCGCGGCTATGGCCTCACGCTCGCGCACAAGCATGTGCCGGAAATGCGCGCGCACGC
>CAZGVX010000016.1:15922-36745 GCA_964529225.1 uncultured Sphingobium sp. | reverse complement strand
GCCGGAAACGGAAGGGTTGCGCCTCGTCTGAGCCCCCCTATGTTGCTGCCGGCAAGGAGGCGGTGATGGCGCAGGACACGGCAATAGTGGCGGGCGGCTGTTTCTGGTGCACGGAGGCCGTGTATCAGCAAATCGCTGGCGTGGCCTCGGTCGAAAGCGGCTATATCGGCGGCACGGTGGCCAACCCGACCTATGACCAGGTATGTTCGGGCACGACCGGGCACGCCGAGGCGATCCGGATCGTGTTCGACCCCGGTGTCCTCGCCTATGGCGACCTGCTCGACATATTTTTCGCGACGCATGATCCGACCCAGCTGAACCGCCAGGGCAATGATGTCGGCACCCAGTATCGCTCCGCCATCTTTCCGCTGGATGCAGATCAGGCGCGCGAGGCGGAAGCGGCGATTGCGCGCGCGCAGGCCGACTGGCCCGCGCCGATCGTTACCAAGATCGAGGGCGAGGCGCCCTGGTATCCCGCCGAGGACTATCATCAGAATTACTGGGACCGGGTGGGTACGCGAAACCCCTATTGCATGGCCGTGATCCCGCCCAAGCTGCAAAAGCTCAAGAAAGGGTTCGCGGCGCGGCTGCGCGCCGACACCGCCTAGCCCCCTCATCCGGAGTGACCGTCATGCGCCTCGCCAGTCTCGCCCTGTTCCTCCTGTTGCCGGGCTGCATCAGCACCGTGGGCAAGGTCGTGACCGCGCCGGTCAAGGCCACCAGCAAAGCGATCGACTGGTCGACCACCAGCCAGGACGAGGCGGACCGCAACCGGGGCCGGGAAATGCGCAAGCGTTGCGAAAAAGAAGGCCGCGACGACTGCAATTGACGGACGGGGTGTTCGGCGCGCTCAGCGGACCGCCGCGCGGGCCAGCCGGTCGTTGATCGCCACGCCAAGCCCGATATGGGGCACAGGCGCCACCGCGATCGCCTGACGGTCGGTGGCATCGGCGCGATGGAGCGCGGCAAAGAGGGTTGATGCCGCCTCGACAAGATCGCCCGACGCGCTCAGCGTATCATCGCCCGCAACAGCGCCGAAGCCGATGAGCCACTCGCCGGGCCGCGCCTCGACCGCGCCCTGCCTCAGCGGCTTGGCAGGCGCATAATGGCTGGCGAGCTGCCCCGGCGCGCTGATCGCTTCCCCTGCGGCAACGGTCACGACCGGCAGGCCGAAGCTGCCCAGCATTTCCGCCGTGACCGGACCGGGGCGCAGCAGCCGGATGGAGTCATCGGTCGGCGCGACGATGGTCGATTCAAGCCCCGCGCTGGTCGACCCGGCATCAAGGATCAGCGGCACGCGCGCGCCCAGACTTGCGGCGACATGCGCCGCCGTGGTCGGGCTGATGCCGCCGCTGCGATTGGCCGACGGCGCGGCCAGCGGCCGGGCAGAGGCATGGATCAAGGCCTGCATAGCCGGGTGAGCCGACATGCGCACCGCAACCGTCGACAGCCCGGCGCGGGCGAGGTCGCAGACCGGGCCACCCGCACGCGCGGGCAGCACGAGCGTCAGCGGCCCCGGCCAGAAGGCATCGGCGAGCGCGGTGGCGAGGCGCGAAAAGCCGGCGATCGCCTCGGCACCGGCACGATCGGCCACATGCACGATGAGCGGGTTGAAGGCGGGACGGCCCTTGGCCTCATAGATCCGCGCGACAGCCACCGGATCGGTCGCATCGGCAGCAAGACCATAGACCGTCTCGGTCGGCACCGCGACGGGCTGTCCGTCACGGATCAGCTGCGCTGCTTGCGCTATGGCTGCATCTGAGCAGGGCAGGATCATTGGCGCGGGCTTAGCGCCTGTTTCCCTCGACAGGAAGCGCCGCTAAGGCCGTGGCATGACCAACCCAGAAGCCACGCTCGCCCTCGTCCGCATCGCCGCCGCGCTGGAACGCCTCGCGCCGCCGCCTGCGCCGCCCGTCGATCTCGCCGCCCATCCCGCGTATCGCTGGGACGGCGCGGCGCTGAGCGTCATCCCGGACTTCGCGCCGCCCGACTTCGACCTGCTCGCCGGGATTGATGCCCAGAAGTCGGCCTGTCTCGCCAATCTGGAGCGGCTGGCGGCAGGCCTGCCCGCGCATGATGTGCTGCTGTGGGGTGCGCGCGGCACGGGCAAGTCCGCTACGGTCGCCTCCTCCGTGGCGAAGGTGCAGGCCGGGGGCGGCGACATCGGCCTCGTCGAGTTTGCGAGCGCCGACGTGCGCACGCTGGCGCCGCTGCTCGCACATCTCCGGTCGAGCGCGCGCGCCTTTGTCGTTTTCGTCGACGACCTGGGCTTTGACGGCGACTTTGCGGCGGATGCGCGGGCGCTTCGCTCCATGCTTCAGGGTGGCGCAACCGCGCGCGGCGGGCGGGTCCGCCTGTGCGCCACATCCAACCGCCGCCACATCGTGCCGCGATCGATGAGCGAGCAGGACGACCCGATCAACCAGCGCGACGTGGTCGACGACCGCATGGCGCTGGCTGACCGCTTCGGTCTCTCGCTCGGTTTTCATGCGATGGATCAGGCGACCTATGTGGCGGTCGTCGCTGGCTATGCCGCGCGCTATGGTCTGCCACTCGACGAGGCGGATGCGGTGCAGTGGGCAACGCGCCGGGGCAGCCGGTCGGGCCGGGTGGCCTGGCAGTATATCGTCGAACTCGCCGGTCGGACGGGGACCGCGATCACCGACTGACTATGAGCCCCTGGCGACCCGCCACACGATATTGCCGACGTCGTCGCTGACAAGGAGCGCGCCGTCGCCCGCGACGACGACATCCACTGGTCGCCCGCGCGCCTCACCCTTGCCGGTCAGAAATCCTGAGAGAACATCCTTGGGCTTGTCGAGGGCGCGGCCCTTGTCGTCGAAGGCGACGAAGACCAGCTTGTAGCCGCCCGGCGGCTTGCGGTTCCAGCTGCCGTGGAGCGCCACGAACGCGCCGCGCGCATAGGCAGGCCCCAGCGCCGCGCCCTTGGCGAACGCGAGCCCGAGCGGCGCGACGTGCGCGCCAAGCGCATAGTCCGGGCGGTGGGTATATTCGCGCAGGTCCGGCCTGCCCGGCTCCACCCGCTTGTCCTCATAGCCGCCCCAGTAATTCCAGGGCCAGCCATAGAAAGCCGCAAACTCGACCGCAGTCATGTAATCCGGGACGAGATCGGGGCCAAGCATGTCGCGCTCGTTGACCGTCGCCCACAGGCTTCCCGTCTCGGGGTTGAACGCAAGTCCCGACGGATTGCGCAGACCGCTCGCATAGATATTGTACTTGCCGGTCTTCGGATCCACCTCGAGGATGCAGGCGCGGAACGTCTCCGCCTCAAGCCCCTCGTCAGCAATGTTCGTGGCCGAACCGATGCCGACATAGAGCGTCTTGCCGTCCGGGCTGGCTACGAGGGGGCGCGCCCAGTGATAGTTCGGAGCATTGGCTGGCAGATTGATGATCCTGCGCCCCTTGTCCGCGATGCGGGTCTGGCCGGGCGAATAGGGGAAGGCCATGAGACTGTCGGTATTCGCAACGTAGAGCGTGTCGCCGACAAGAGCCATGCCATAGGGCGAATTGAGGCCGGTCAGCAGGGCAAACCGCTTGTCGGCCATGCCATCACCGTCAGTATCGCGCAGGAGGGTGATGCGGTTGGCGGATTTGCCCCCGGCCCCTGCCCGCGTCATCAGCTGCTTTGCGACCCAGTCCGTTACGGAGCCGGTCGGGCGCGGCGGACTGTTCGTTTCCGCGACCAGCACGTCGCCATTGGGCAGCCGATAGAGCGACCGGGGATGGTCAAGCCCTTCCGCAAAGCGCGTCACCCTAAGCCCGCTCGCCGCGACCGGCGCCTCGCCCCTGGCCCAGGCGATCGGTCGTGCGATGGTGACGCCGGGAAGATGTTCGCGGCGCGGCGCGGTGATCTGCGGCACGCGGCCCTCCAGCGCGCTTTGCGGGAGCGCCGCCTCCTGCGGGCGTGTGAGATACCAGACCGTGCCGCCAGCCGCGATCATGACGCCCAGAAGCAGATAGAGGAAATATCGGACCATTTTACCTATCTATGGCGCGGCGCCGGGCGCTTCAACCGCGCCGCGAGAGGCCGATGGCGATCGCGACCGCCACGCCAAGCGCCAGACCGACCAGAAAGCCGATGCTCGGCTGTCCGAACAGCCCGCCGACGACCACGCCGAGCACGATCAGGAGGGCAAGCGGCGCGCCACCTGCCAGCACCGGGCTGCCCGCTTTGCCGGGGCGGTCGTCAGGGCGGGGGTCTCTGGTCATGCCGCTGTGTGCCATGACCCGAAGCGGGACGCCAGCCGTCCCGTCGCGGAGCAGAGCCGCCCGGATCGGGACATGGCTAACGCCCGCTTCACCGGCGAACGTCGCCAAATCCCTGAAATGGCATCGGCTGGCCCGCCGATTGCACGCTTGATGCCGGTTCGCCCATAAACCCAGAAGGACGCCGCGCAATGTATGTTCCCATCTTGTCCGACCGCAAAGCCTATGACGACGCAGCCGCCCTCATCAGTGCTTTCGGGGACGAGGCGGGCATTGAGGCGGCGACGCGGGCGGATGCCAGCCGCGACCTCGGCAACCATATCCGGTTCTGCCACTGGCGGCAGATCGAGCGGATGATCGTGCTCCTGAGCGTCAACCGGGCGTTTGGCACGGTGCACTGAGCCAGCCCGCCGCGCGACCGATCAGCTGCGGTTGCTGCTGCCGCGCAGGGCATCGCCCCAGGCTTCGGCGGCGCGGTCGAGCCCGGCATCGCCCGCCTCCGACTCATCCAGAAGTGCATCGTCGGCACGGGCGCGTGCGTCCGCCCGCTCCCGGCGCAGCTCGGTGATCAACGCCTCGCGGTCCCCGTCGAGACGGCTGTCAGAGGGCGCATCAATCCCGGCCTTCTTGGCCGCCTTGGCGACAAGCGCGTCAAGCTCGCGCTGGGAACACAGGCCGAGCGTGACCGGATCGCGCGGCTGGATATTGGCGATGTTCCAGTGGGTGCGTTCGCGGATCGCCTGAATCGTCGTGCGGGTGGTGCCGATGAGCTTGCCGATGGCGCCGTCCGAGATTTCGGGGTGGTTGCGCAGAATCCAGCTGATCCCGTCCGGCTTGTCCTGCCGCTTGCTGACCGGGGTATAGCGCGGCCCCTTGGTGCGGCGCACAGGATCCGGCCCGCTCAGCATCCTGAGCTTGTAGCTGGGATCTGCCTCGCCCTTGTGGATTTCCTCATTGCTCAGTTCATGTGCCCGCACCGGGTCGCGGCCGGTATATTTGGTGCCCGCCGTCTCGTCCGCGATCGCCTGGACCTCCAATATGTGCAGGCCGCAGAATTCGGCGATCTGGACGAAGCTGAGCGCGGTGTTGTCGACCAGCCAGCTGGCGGTCGCATGGGGCATGAGCGGCTGTGCCACGGGAGAACTCCCTCGAACGAATAGGGGCCAAAAACAACAAGGGCCGCTCCGGGGGGAGCGGCCGCTTCCTGCATCCTATCTAGCCAAGGCACGCCGAAAGGGCAAGACGGGCAAGGCGCAGCCGGTTCAGGCGGCGCGGGCGAAGGCCGTCGGGGCGATCCGGTGCAGGCTGGAGACGAACTCCCAGGCGCTGCGTTCCCAGGTGAAGCCGCCGCCATAGGCAGCGCAGGCCGCCCGGTCTTTGGTCAGCGCCACCGCGACCGCGCGGTCGAGATCGTCGTCAAGGCAGCCGACCGCGTCGGTTACGATGTCGACGGGGCCGGTGACGGGAAACGCGGCGACAGGCGTGCCGCAGGCCATCGCCTCTATCATGACGAGGCCAAAGGTATCGGTGAGGCTCGGGAACACCAGCACATCGGCAGCGCGATAGGCGCCGGCCAGCGCCTCGCCGGAAAGCAGTCCGAGAAACAGGGCCTCCGGGAAGCGCATCGCAAGCGCCTCGCGCGCCGGGCCGTCGCCGACCACAACCTTGGTGCCGGGATGATCGAGCTTCAGGAACGCCTCGATGTTCTTTTCGACCGCAATCCGGCCGACATAGAGCAGGATCGGCCCGGCAAGCGCCGCCAGCGCCGGATGCCTCGGCCCCTCCGCCCCGAACAGCGACAGATCGACACCGCGCCCCCAATGGTGCGTCTGGGTGATTCCGGCCCTCGCAAGCGCGGCGCGGATCGAGGGCGTGGAGGCGAGCACGACGCTCGCCGGGCCGTGAAACCAGCGGAAATAGGGCCAGAACAGGCGCGCGGGGAGGCCCGTCCGGCTCTGCACATAGTCCGGGAAATTGGTGTGATAGGCCGTGGTGAACGGCAGCCCCCGCCGCAGACACCAGTAGCGCGCCGCAAGGCACAGCGGCCCTTCGGTCGCGAGATGGATGGCGTCGGGTGCAATATCCTCGATCATGCGGCCGACCGTGCGCGGCGCGGAGACCGCAAGCCTGATCTCCGGATAGGTCGGGCACGGCAGGGTGATGAAACGGTCGGGGGAGATCACGATCACCTCATGCCCGACGCGCTCCAGCTCGCGCGAGACGGCGGACAGGGTGCGGACCACGCCGTTGACCTGCGGCGCCCAGGCATCGGTGACAATGACGATCCGCATGGGTGCGATCGCGCCGGGCTGCATGGGCGCGGTCGCGCCGGGCTGCACCGGCGCGATGGCCCCGGCATCCGCCATCAGGCGGCCATCTCCATGCCCTTGCTGCCCGCCTTGCCGGAGCCGCGCGCCTTCATGATGTCCGCCCAGTGCAGGATTTCCATCCGCCCGTCATGATGCTCGACCAGCGCGGTGCAACCCTCGACCCAGTCCCCGTCATTATAATAAGTGATATCGCCGAACTGGCGCATTTCCGCGCTGTGAATATGGCCGCACACGACGCCGTCGACCTTGCGCCGCGCCGCCTCGTGCGCGACAATTTCCTCGAAGCGGCAGATGAAGGAGACGGCGTTCTTGACCTTGGTCTTGGCCATTTTCGACAGCGACCAATACGGCATCTTGAGCCAGCGTCGCACCGTGTTCACCTGACGGTTGAGGGCCATCAGCGTGGTATAGGCCATGTCACCCAGGATCGCGAGCCAGCGATGGCCAAGCACAATCGCGTCAAATTCGTCACCATGGACGACGAGCAGCCGGCGGCCGTCAGCGGTCGTGTGCACCATACGGCGGCGGACCTCGACCCCGCCGAAGTTCATTCCGGTGAACGCGCGGAAAATCTCGTCATGATTGCCGGGAATGTAGATAACCCGGGTGCCGCGCCGCGCCCGCTTCATGATGCGCCAGACCACATCATTATGGGCGGTCGGCCAGTAAACCCGCTTTTTGAGGCGCCAGCCGTCGATGATGTCGCCCACGAGATACAGCATCTCGCTGTCGACGCTGTCCAGAAAGTCGATCAGCATGTCGGCATTGCAGCCGCGCGTGCCGAGATGGATGTCGCTGATCCAGATCGTGCGATAGAGGGTGCGCGATCCCCGCTTGGGTTCCCGATACCCTTCAGGCCGGGTGGGGGGGAGCGGAATCTGGCTGATCGCGTTCACGGTAGTTCCCCAAGCCTGTTTGCTTGGGCTCTGGCCACTATCCCGGCAATGTGACACTTTTCGGAAATTGACGACATTTCAACAGGGCCTGTGTAAAAAGCTGGGGATAATCTCTGGCACATCATGTGCGAAACACCCTCCAGTCGCGCCTATCCCGCTGCGCGATCCGCCATCGCCGGATCGCCGCCAGGATCGAAGCCGCCCTCCGCAGCGCCATGCGTATAGGGGAAAAGACCGGGCTCCGCCAGAGCGGGCTGGCCGCCAACCGATCACGGCCCGTCCCGCAAATGGCCGTTCACCCGGCCGCGGCGACCTCGAGCACGATCTTGCCGATATGCTCGCCCGCTTCCATCCGGGCATGGGCGGCCGACGCCTCCGCCAGCGGATAGGTCCGGTCGATCACTGGCCGCAGCTGGCCGCTTTCGGCAAAGGGCCAGACCGTCTGCCGGATCTCCTCGGTCAGCATCGCCTTGAACGCATCGGATCGTGGGCGCAGCGTGGAGCCGGTCATGGTCAGGCGCCGGCGCATGAGCGCGGGGAGCGGGACGCTGGCCCTGGCGCCGTTCAGAAAGGCGATGGAGACATGACGGCCATCCTCGGCGAGGCATTCCAGATTGCGCGGCACATAGTCCCCGCCCACCATGTCGAGCACCGCGGTCACGCCCCTGCCGCCGGTTGCCTCCCGTATAGCCGCGACGAAATCCGTTTCGCGATAGTTGATGGCGACAGCCCCCAGCGCCTCGACCGCCCGGCATTTTTCCGCGCTGCCGCAGGTCGCGAAGATCTTCACCCCGAACAGACCGCATAGCGCGATGGCCATGGTGCCGATCCCGCTCGTGCCGCCATGCACGAGCACCTGATCGCCCTCCGCGACCCAGGCGCGCTCGAACAGGTTCGACCACACGGTCATCAGCGTTTCGGGCATGGCCGCCGCCTCAACCATGGAAAGGCAAGTGGGGACGGGCAGGCAGTGACTTGCCTCGGTCAGCGCATAGGCGGCATAGCCTCCCCCCGGCACCAGTGCGCAGACCCGCGCGCCGACCGAAAGCTGACCGACGCCCTCGCCAAGCGCGACCACCTCGCCCGCGACCTCAAGCCCCGGCAGATCCGAGGCGCCCGGAGGCACGGGGTAGAGACCCTGGCGCTGGAGCACGTCCGGCCTGTTTACGCCCGCCGCCGCAACCTGGATCAGGACCTGCCCGGCGCCGGGACGCGGAACCGGCCGCCGGTCCGCCACCAGCATCTCCGGCCCGCCCGGCGCCCGGATCGCGATCACATCCATGCTTTCCGGCAGGTGCACCTGCAGGCCGGATCCGGCTGTCATTGCTTCCCCCGACTTCGCTTCAGCGCGATTTGCTCCGACCGCTTATTGACAGGGCCGGCCCGAGGGTCAACATTCATCGCATGGACGCTGAGGAGTTTTTACCACGGCGCACGCCGGGTGACCCCATCGACCTGCTGTCGCGGCAGGATCTCGAGCCTTTGTCGGTCGATGAACTCAGGCAGCGCATCGCTCTTCTCCACGCGGAAATCGCGCGGGTCGAGGCGCAGCTCGGGCGGGCCGTTAACCATCGAGCAAGCGCCGAGGCGCTATTCAGGACATGAGAAAAGAGAGGCCCCGCTCAGCGCATGGGGGGTCAGGTCGCCAACCCTCTCGCCGCCTTGAAGGCAGTCGAGACAATGCCGACATGGGATCGGCTGCAACCCGTCGCGGGTTGAAGGAGTAAGAGCTATGCCGTCATTCGCCTCGGCGCTGGAAACCACGCTGCACAACGCCCTCACCCATGCGTCGGACCGTCATCACGAATATGCGACGCTGGAGCATCTGCTGCTCGCGCTGATCGACGACGATCACGCGTCCAAGGTGATGCAGGCCTGCGGCGTGGAACTGGGTGATCTCGGCGATGCGGTGACCCACTATCTCGATACCGAGCTGGACAGCCTGAAGGTCGAGGGGCAGGTCGACCCCTCCCCCACCAGCGGCTTCCAGCGCGTCGTGCAGCGCGCGATCCTCCACGTCCAGTCTTCGGGCAAGGAGGAAGTGACCGGCGCCAATGTGCTCGTGGCCCTGTTCTCGGAACGCGACAGCTACGCCGTCTATTTCCTCCAGCAGCAGGATATGAGCCGCCTCGACGCGGTGAGCTTCATCAGCCATGGCGTCGGCAAGGGCGTCACCGCAACCCCCGAACCATCCAGCGCCAAGAGCGAGACGGGCGAGGAAAAGCCCAAGAGCGAGAAAAAGAAAGACGGGGCGCTCGACCAGTTCACAGTGAACCTCAACGACAAGGCGCGCGAGGGCAAGGTCGATCCGCTGATCGGCCGCTCGGCCGAGGTTGACCGGACCATCCAGATCCTGTGCCGCCGGTCGAAGAACAATCCGCTCTACGTCGGCGATCCGGGGGTCGGCAAGACCGCCATCGCCGAGGGGCTTGCCCGCAAGATCATCGAAGGCGAGGTGCCCGATGTGCTGAAGCCGGCGGTGATCTATTCGCTCGACATGGGCTCGCTGCTGGCGGGAACGCGCTATCGCGGCGATTTCGAGGAGCGCCTCAAGGCCGTCGTCTCCGAACTGGAGAAGATGCCCGATGCGATCCTGTTCATCGACGAAATTCACACGGTCATCGGCGCGGGCGCGACGTCGGGCGGCGCCATGGACGCCTCGAACCTCCTGAAGCCCGCCTTGTCGGGCGGCACGATCCGCTGCATCGGCTCGACGACCTACAAGGAGTTCCGCAACCATTTCGAGAAGGATCGCGCGCTCCTGCGCCGGTTCCAGAAGATCGACGTGAACGAGCCGTCGATCGAGGATACCATCAAGATCCTCACCGGCCTGCGTTCCGCGTTCGAGGGGCACCATTCGGTGCGCTATACGCCCGATGCGATCAAGGCGGCGGTGGAGCTGTCCGCCCGCTACATCAACGACCGCAAGCTGCCCGACAAGGCGATCGACGTGATCGACGAGGTTGGCGCGATGCAGATGCTGGTGGTGCCGTCCAAGCGCAAGAAAGTCATCACGCCCAGGGAGATCGAGGCGGTCATCGCCACCATGGCGCGTATCCCGCCCAAGACCGTGTCGGCGGACGACAAGAGCGTTCTTGAAACGCTCGATACCGAACTCAAGCGGGTCGTATTCGGTCAGGACCGGGCAATCGAGGTGCTGTCCTCCGCGATCAAGCTCTCCCGCGCGGGCCTGCGTGACCCCGACAAGCCGATCGGCAACTACCTGTTCTCCGGCCCCACCGGCGTCGGCAAGACGGAGGTGGCACGACAGCTCGCCAATCTGCTCGGCATCCCGCTCCAGCGGTTCGACATGTCGGAATATATGGAGCGCCACTCGGTCAGCCGGCTTATCGGTGCGCCTCCGGGCTATGTCGGCTATGATCAGGGCGGCCTCCTGACCGACGCTGTCGACCAGAATCCGCACAGCGTGCTGCTGCTCGACGAGATCGAGAAGGCGCATCCCGACCTGTTCAACATCCTGTTGCAGGTGATGGACAATGGCCGGCTCACCGACCATCACGGCAAGACGGTGGATTTCCGCAACGTCATCCTCATCATGACGACCAATGCGGGGGCATCGGACATGGCGCGCGAGGGCATCGGCTTTGGCAATGCCAGCCGCGAGGATGCGGGCGAGGAAGCGGTCAAGAACCTCTTCACCCCGGAATTCCGCAACCGTCTCGATGCCATCGTGCCGTTCGGCTATCTGCCCCCGGCGGTGGTTGAGCGGGTGGTGGACAAGTTCGTGCTGCAGCTCGAACTGCAGCTGGCCGACCGCGACGTGCACATCACGCTGGAGCCGGATGCCCGCAAATGGCTCACCGATCGCGGCTATGACAAGCTTTACGGCGCCCGGCCTATGGGTCGGCTCATGCAGGAAAAGGTCAAGCAGCCGCTGGCCGAGGAGCTTCTGTTCGGTAAGCTCGTCCATGGCGGTGAGGTGACGGTACGACTGAAGGACGACGCGCTCGCGTTCGAGATCACGCCCTCCCCGCCCAAAAAGGCCAAGGCGGCCAAGCCACGCGCCAAGGCGCCTGTCACGCCCAAAGCGCCGCGCGCGGCACCCAAGCGCAAGAAGGATGGTGTCGTCGAGGATTGACCCGGTGAATGGCGAAGGGGCGGTGACGCCCGTCCCTTCCCCCGGTGCCTGCGTGATCTGCGTGCACGGGCATCGGCCCATGGTTGGGTCAATGCGCCTGCTCGCCCGGTCGCTGGAACGGGCGGGCTATCGCACCTTCAGTCCGCGCTACGACAGCATGCGGCTGTCACTTGCCGACATCGTGGAGACGATCCGGCCGGAAATGACGCAATTTGTCGGGGATACTGGGGGGCCGGTCCATTTCGTCGGACATTCGCTGGGCGGGCTGGTCATCCGCGCGTTGCTCGATCAATGGCGCCCGCGCCATTTCGGACGGGTGGTCATGATCGGCACGCCCAGTGGCGGCAGCGAGTGGGCCGACCTGTGCGTACGCCTGCGCCTCCAGAATCGTGTTCTGGGGCCTGTCCGTTCGGTGCTCGTCACCCGGCGCGCGCCGGAGGATCAGGCGCTGTTTGGGCCGCCCGACTATCCGATCGGCGTCATCGCGGGCAGAAGTCCATTTCAGCACGTAATACCAACATGGATATTGCCGCGACCCAATGATGGCACGGTGTCCGTCGCCGCGACGCATGTAGCGGGTGAAACGGATCACATCGTCCTGTCCGTCACCCACGCCGTCATGCCCGCAAACTGGCAGGTTCAACGGCAGGCGCACGCCTTTCTGCAAAGCGGTCGTTTCGCGCGCTGATCGGAGCTTGCTTTCGGCCGCAGCATCGTTCACATTTTGTTCGATCAAGGGCGGAGTTGGGCAATGGCGGCTATCCAGTTTTACACCAATCCCATGTCGCGCGGGCAAATCGCGCGCTGGATGCTCGAAGAGGTCGGCGCACCCTATGAGCAGCATATTCTCGACTATGGCACTACGATGAAATCAGCCGAATATCTGGCGATCAACCCCATGGGAAAGGTGCCGGCAATCGTGCATGACGGGCAGATCGTAACCGAGTGCGCGGCGATTTGCGCCTATCTGGCCGACGCTTTCCCCAGGGCGGGCCTGCTGCCGGATATTTCGGCGCGCGGCATCTATTTCCGGTGCCTGTTCTTCACCGCGGGACCGATGGAAGCCGCTTTTAGCAACAAGAGCGCGGGGTGGGAGCCGAATGCCGACCAGCAACGCTCCTTCGGTTACGGCAATTTCGAAAATGCCGTCGATGCGCTGCAGACGATGGTGGAAGGCAAGCCATTCGTCGCTGGCGAACGTTTTAGCGCGGCCGACGTCTATATCGGGTCCATGATCGATTTCATGCTGGGCTTTGGACAGATCCCGTCGCGTCCTGCCTTCGAAACCTATATCGCCGGGCTTCGCGAGCGACCGGCCTATGTTCGCGCGAAACAGATCGACAATGCGCTCATCGCCGACCTTCAGGCCGGGGCATCCGCGTGAATAAAGCCCGGCGGACGCGATCCGCCGGGCCGCATCGCCATCGTCCCGCTCAGTTGCGGCTGTTGCCCATGAAGCGCAGCAGGAACAGGAACATGTTGATGAAGTCGAGATAGAGCGTCAGCGCGCCCATAACCACCGACTTGCCCATCATATCCGATCCCCGGACATACTGGTACATGCTTTTGATTTTCTGCGTATCATAGGCGGTCAAGCCAGCAAACAACAACACGCCGATGAAGCTGATCGCCAGATCAAGCGCGCTCGACTGCAGGAACATGTTGATCAGCGACGCCACGAGCAGGCCGACAACACCCATGATGAGGAATGTGCCGAAGGCCGAAAGGTCACGCTTCGTGGTGTAGCCATACAGGCTGAGACCGACGAACGCAGCAGCCGTCGCAAAGAAGGTCTGCGCGATCGAGGAGCCCGTGTAGACCAGAAAAATCGTCGACAACGACAGTCCCATCACCGCCGCATAGGCCCAATATAGCCCCTGCACGGTGGCGGTCGACATGCGCGCGACGCCGAAACTGAGCGCCAGAACAAACCCAAGCGGCGCAAACATCAGCACATATTTCAGGATGCCGCCGCCCTGAAAAATCTGGGCCGCCATGCCACTCTGCGCGAACAGCAGCGCAACGATTCCGGTCAGCAGCACGCCGCTCGCCATATAATTGTATACAGACAGCATGTACGACCGCAGGCCCGCGTCGACCGCTTGGGTATCACGGCCCGTGGCAGTGCCATCAAAACCCGCCGCGAAGGGGGAGGGATCACGCCAGTTTGCCATCGAAATTCATCTCCTTGCGCCCGTGTTACCGATCGGACGCCGCAGCAATATCGGCTAGCGGCGGTCCGTTTTCAAGCGAAAGCGTGACAAATGCGCTACGGCGCATCGCATGGCTGCCGGGAGACGCTGATGGTACGGCTATTTATCGCATTGCTGCCGCCTGCGGAACTGCATGGCCTGCTTGCCCCCGTTCTGGGCGGAGTCTCCGGCGCGCGCTGGCAGACAGCGGAGCAACTTCATATCACCCTCCGTTTTGTGGGCGCAATCTCGGGGCGTCAGATCAATGGGCTGACCGACCGGCTCGCGGCGCTCAATCCAGCGATTTCGCCTATCGGTTTGAGCGGCGTCGGACGGTTCAATGCTCCGGGTGGTCATCCCAACGCGCTCTGGCTGCGGGCGCTGCCGAAGGCGCAGCTCGATGCTCTGCATCATAAACTTGACCGCATGTGCCAGGCAGAAGGCATCGAGCCCGAGCGTCGCGCCTTTCTACCGCATATGACCGTAGCGCGGCTATCCCGCTCGGCTGGCCCCGCTGACGCCTGGCTCGCCCGAAATGCCGGTTTTTCGACGCCGCCTCTGATTTTTCGGAGCCTCGCGCTCATGGAGAGCCTGCCCACACAGGACGGTAGCCAATATGATGTGCTGTGGGAAAGGCGACTTGAGCCTTCCAAGAGGCCAGACTCATAGAGAAAGGGGCCAGCCTTGTCGGGCGGCCCCTTGCTGCCAAACATCAGGGGCACCAATGCGGTGCCCCCGACGCTGATTACATGCCCGAACCCGGACCGTAGGTGATTTCCACGCGACGGTTCTGCAGTTCGCGAACGCCGTCGGCGGTCTCGACGCGCGGCCGCGATTCACCGAACGCTTCGCTGGCGATCATGCCATCGGCAATGCCCTTCGACGTGAGATAGGCCCGGACCGAGGCGTTACGACGCTCCGACAGACCCACGTTGTACTTGGGCGAACCCGACTTGTCGGCGTGGCCCGCAAGCATCACCTGCGCACTGCCGCAATCCGCATAGGCGGAAACAGCATTGTCAAGGATGGTCGCCGCGTCCGGCGTGATGTCCGCGCTATCCCACTCGAAGAACACGATATACGGCCCAGGCGTGCACTGCGCCACCGGAGGCGGCGGCGGTGGGGGCGGCGGGGGCGGCGGGGGCGGCGGGGGCGGCGGGGGCGGCGGCGGAGTCGGCGCGCCGAAATTGTAGGTCAGGCCGACGAGCAGCGAGTGCGACCGGATATCGGTCGAAATCGGCGTGCCAGCGGGCGCATATGCCGAGTTGATCTGGCTGGAGGTCGCGACGTTGATGTCGTCATGATTGAAGAAGCGGTACTTCAGCTCCGCGTCGAAGTGGCTCGAAAGCGGGAAACGGATGCCCGCGATCGCCTGCCATGCGAAACCGGTATCGCTATCGTCGACCGTATGCACCAGAACATGCGAACGCGCCACACCGGCGCCACCACCAACGAAGCCCTGCAGGCCATCGTCGTCACCGAAGTCGAGCATGCCGTTCAGCATGAAGCTCAGCGAATTGACGACGCCATCCGGGCTTGCCGGCTGCGAGTTTGCCGGAACGTGCCGGTCGACAAGGCTCTCACGATAACCAACCTCGGTTTCGAGACGGAACATGCCGAAATCGTAGCCGATCACGCCATCCACGTCATACCCGGTGCTGAGGTCGATCCGCGAGTCCGAACCGGTCGCAGTGGACGGACCTTCAAGATCCATGTCCTCGAAAATCACGCCGCCGCCATGCGCGCCGACATACCAACTGCCATCGCGTGCCAGAGCCGGCGACGCCAATGCGGTCGACGCGAGCACAATGGCCAAGCCAAGCTTCCGCATGTTATTCCCCTTCCAAATTTGCCAAAAAGGACTGCGGAAACGCTCTACGGACGAGAAGGTTTCGTTTCAAGTCCGCAAATTTCCATGAAATTGGCCGCAATCCGATTCAATTCGTTTCGCCTAGGTAGCGATCAACCCGTGCGAACGCAAGACCGTCAGAATTGCGCCGATGGTGGCGCGCGCTTCGGAATCCGCGATTGCGCCGCCCGTCGGATTACCGATGGGGGACTGTTGCGCCGTTACAACACGCATACCTGAAATATATAATCCATCCTCCCGCGCGCTCTCCTCCAGCCAGTCCACGCCATCGTGCCGGATCGTCACATTGCGGTCGATCACATGACAGCGCCACCCCTCGGCCGGGATAGTATAGCGCCATCCTCCTCCGGTCCACTGGGCCATCTGGCCCTCCCTGCCAGACCAGAGGCCCGAAGCACCTGCGGCCACGACCCAGCATTGACCCGCGAGCGGACTGACAGGTGGCGTCGACAGGTCGGCACTCTGCGCAACCGGCTGGACTAGGGCATCGAGCGCCTGCAGCGCCTCGTTATGCGTGATTTCCTTCTGTGATTGCCCCGAGACCAGAAAGGGCAGTCCGAGGCGCGGGCTAATATCGTCGCTCATGCTGTGTTTCCTCGCATCTGCTTGCTTAAAGCGTTAGGGATCGAATCAGCGCATCGCTTGGGCCATGCGTGCCGATCTGCCGGACCTCGCAGACAATCGGCGCGCCCCCCGAGCCCGACAGGTCAGCGACGATGCTTGACGCATCGTAGAACCAATAAGGAGCGTCGGTTAGAATCGAGCGAACCGGACCAGCCTCGGTGCGGAGTGTGACAGCATAATGCTCGCTTTCCTCGACAAGCGGCGCATCGGCGCCGTCGATCCAGGCCCAGCCCATCCGGCTCCGCCTTACCCAGCTGATCCGAAATCCAGCGGCGGTGCTCCCCTCGAACCGCAGATGTACCGGCGAGGGCGGCAAAATGGCTGTCCCGCTTACCGTGCAGGAAGCCGTGGGCGGCGTGCTGTCGCCTATGCCCAGCGCCGCTGCCGTGATCGAACGGCCGATTGGCTTGCTGGTGTCGTCGAGCGGAAAGAGGCTGTTGGCATCGAGCAGCAGGAATGCCTCGCCCGCTTCGTGCGCCGCGATGGCCTGCTCCGTCCCTCGGCGCCCGCGCAACAGGCGCGACAGCCGATAGCGTGCTGGCCCCAGGCGCGTGACCTCACCGAACTGGACCAGCTCGGCCCCGACGAGGCAGGCATTGGCGCCGGCGAGCAGGGCCGCATCGCTCGCCGGCGAAAGCTGGGCGCCGCTGTCATACAGATCGACCGTAATGGCAGAGGCGGTATCCAGCAGCGCGGCGCTGGCGGCTGGCACAACAGCGTCGACCAACCCGATCGCCGCTGGCTGCGGCATGGTGCCGATCACGTCATAGGCGCTGGTCGCCGGATTGAGGAGAAGCAGGCTCGCCCCGCGCCAGCCCGGCCCCTCGCCGCATGCGGTCGCAAAGACCTGCGGCGTATCGACCGGGGCATCAGTCAACTGCGGCGTCTCGACCAGCAGGAGGTGACTGGGACCGACCAGGCGGTCGGCCTGCCGCACGCCCTGCCCGGCATCTGCGCCAGCGGCTGGCGTTGCGCCTTCTCCGGCCAAAGCGGTGAGCGACAGGCGCACCGCCATGCTCTCCCATTCCAGCGCCTCCACCCGCCAGCGGCTGCCGCCAACGCCAGCGACCGCCCTGTCGCCGATGCCGAGTGCAAGGGCGTCCCAGCCTCTCGGGATCGTCATCGTCCGCCGTCCGGCATGGCGGCGGCGCAGCGCCTGGCGCGCCGCTTCATGGGCCGCATCGGCATCAAGAACGACCGGCAGTTCAATCTGCGCCTCGGCCCCGCCGGCGCCCGGCCGCTCCGCCGACTGGAGCCCCGCCTGATAGTCGCGCGCCAGCTCATAATAGCGCAGCGCCAGCCGCCGAGGGATGCTGTCGAGCGGCGCGCGCGCCTCTTCGCGCGGCGCAAGCGCGCGCGTGCCGCTCAGCCTCAGATCCGTGGCAAGCGGCAGCGCGGCAACATCGCTGCCGAAACCGATCAGCGACAGGCCGTCGACCCGGTCGCGCGCGAGCAGTCCGTAGCCGTCGAGCAACGGCGCCACCGCGTCCCCCACCGTTTCCCCGCTAGCGGCATAGCCGAGGACTTGCGGTTCCGACCCGGCGCCGGCCGCATCGACCGAAGCGCCATCGGCAAGCGCGCCCAGCAGCATGGACGTGCCGACCGGTGCTTCGTCCGCCACGATCTCGAACGTGAGCGAGGGGATGCGATTGCCGAAATCCGCGAGCTGAAGACTCTCGAACACGACATAGGCCAGGCCTCGGCTGGCGGGCGTCAGGACGGCACCCCTATCGCCAATGATGAGCGGGTCGGGCGCCTGATCCTCCACGCCAGTGTGAAGGCGGAACGCGCCAATGCCACTCTTGAAGTCGCCTGCGGTCCCGCGCAGCAGATTGCCGTCCGCCCAGATGCGCTCCACCCGCCGAATCGGCCGCGATGAAAGCGCCACCGCGAAGCTCGCGCTGTAATTATAGGTTGTAACGCTTGGCCGCCCCTTGCCTCCGCCCGACCGCTCGCTGTGCTCGACGAGGTCGGTGGCCCAGAATACGGTGCCAGCGACCCGCATTCGTCCGAACAGCTTGGGAATCTGCGTGCCATAGGCCGAAGTCTGGACCCTGAGGTCCGACAGGCGCGGGCCGGTCCGACCCGCTGGCTTGAAAATCTCGGCGTCAAGGGCATAGCCAGCTACGGCGCCGATGGCCGCGCCGATCGGACCGCCAAGGACGGTGCCTACGGCGGTCAGGACAATGGTCGCCATTGCAGCTTACTCCCTGATGTCGCTGGCCGGTCGCCAGCGTGACATGACTGTCCACTCGCGTGGGAACGGCATCTCCACGACTCGGCCCAGCCCGGCGTGCGCGTGGACGACGGGCCCGTCCCCGCTTCCCACCATCATGTGAATTTGGATCGGCGACAGGCGCGCCAGAATGATGTCACCGGGCAGCGCGCCCAGGGCTTCCCGCAATCCTGCGCGCCGCATGCACACGGAAACCGGCAGGCCCGCGCCAGTCCGCAGGCTGTAGGACGGCGGCGCGCCAATGGCATGGCCCGCACCGCGCAGCGCGAGCACGACCAGCCCCACGCAGTCCACCCCGATCTCGGCACTGCGGCCATGCAGCCGGAACGGCACGCCGATAAGCGCCCGCGCCGCCGCGAGCACCGCCTCTCCGCCTGTCACCTTACGCGCCCGGATAGCGGGTGAGCAGGTCGTTGCCCGGCAGATAAGGCTCGCCGCGGAAGTTCACGGCATTGCCGAAGCGCGCCGCGCAGGTGGCGATCGTCCGGTCGCACCCCTGCTCGATCAGCACGCGGGTCCCGGCTGTCACGGCGACCGGGGGCGCCTCATCCAGCAGCACGAAGCCGGACCCGCCATCAACGATCGTCGCCCACAGCCCCGCCAGCGGTCCACCCATCCACCGCAGCCGCCCATACGCATAGGGGCCGCCGTCCAGCTCGCTCATCTCGATCCGCTCCGACGCGACGGCATCCACAGTCACGACCTGCCGCAGCGGCGCCATGTCGACCCGGCAGTCCCGGTCGCCCAGCGCCGCCCGGCATGTCGGCGACGTGAGCGGGGCAACACTTCGCCCGAACAGCGCCTTCGCACCGGCCAGCGACGCCGAGAAGCTCCCGCCGGACTGGCGAACCGGCCCGAGAGTGCCGCTTGCAAGCGACAGCCAGAGCAGCCCGGGCTCCGCCCATTCGGTCAGGTCAAGCCGCACAGCCGCACCGTCCCAACGCCCCAGGACAAGGTCCGCCTCGCTGATCGCCGTCGAGGTCAGCGCGCCTTCGACATCCATCACGGCGGCATCGAGCCCGCCCGACCACCGAATCGCGGCCGGGCGCATTCCCGGCGCGGCGTCATAGCGAAAACCGGCCACCGTCAGCGGCCGGTCGTGACTGGTGAGCCCGATCGACACGCCGTCCCGCCGGTCCAGCCGCCAGCAAAAGGCAAGCGTGCACAACGGTTTGCCTAACGTCTCCGCGACCCCGGTCACTCCCGCACCTCGAGCAGTGGCACGGACGGGATGTCGCCCGCGGCAAAGGTATCTGCGCTCACTTCGAGCGTGTCGGTGGCAAAGCGCACCGGCACATCGAAGCGGTAGCCGGCGGTGATGATAGCCCCGTCAGGGGGCGGCGCATCGAACTGCACCACGCCCAGCGCGTCCAGCGTCCAGCCGCTCGTCAGTTCGACGCCCGCCACCGCGACGCGGACGCTGGCCGACACCGGCCGTGTGATCCGCCGTTCCTGCGGGTCCGGGTCTTCGCCATAATATTTGACCAGAGTGAAGCTGGTAGACACGCCGTCGCCCGTCCCGATCCTCTGGTCAAGGGCGGTGACGGCCTGCCCCCAGCCAGCCGAGCTGTTGTCATAGGGGTCGGTGAAGCGAAAGCCCCGCGCCGCGCCGCGCCGTGCCCGGAAAAACGCCAGCAGCGCCGCCATGTCCGCCTCGGAGCGCACACCCGGCCCTGCGTCGAAATGCATCCGCGCATTCGCCCAATCGCTGCTTCGCTGCTCGAACCCGGCATGACTTTCGACCGTCTGCGTAGAGAAGGCGGGCGCGACGCTCGCCTTGCGCCCGACATCAAGCGGGAAGAGCACATCATCAAAATGCTGCACGTCAGTCTCTCCGTCGAACCAGATGAAGCCGTCCCGCGCGACCTGCGGCAGCGCCCAGACGAACGTCGCCGCATAGCCCTCCGAGCGCGCGCCCTCGGCCGCATCCGCGATGCGGCGCCATTTCCCCGCGAGCGCCGGGTCAGCCCCGCTCAGCACGAAGCCGGAAAAATAGTGCTGCTCCGCCAGCGGATAGCCGAGCCGCGCGGAGATCGCCGCACGCCCCGCCGCTGACAGGGCGACGCGCCCCTCCGTCACCCAGTCATAGTCCTCGACCTGGAGCCGATCGAAGGCGGGCGCTGCCCAGCCGGGCGGGGCATTGGCGCGTTTGACCTCGGGCGCCGCCGGATCGAACGATCCCGGCAGATAGACCAGCAGCAGCAGCTCCGCCCCCGCCGCCAGCGCGCGCACATGGCTCGCGAGCGCGGCGGTGGACGCCGCCAGCAACCCGCCCGCGCTGTCGAGCAACGCGATCTGCTGGGCCGTCAGCGTGGCGCGCACATCCGCGATCTCGACAGGATTGCCGCC
>CAZGVX010000016.1:12206-15822 GCA_964529225.1 uncultured Sphingobium sp. | reverse complement strand
CTTCGCACGCTCGGCGAAATCCGCATGCCACCGGGCGCAGCACGGGTTCAGCGCGCCACCCGTCGTCCCGGCAAGCAGCGTGCCGCCCGCGTCTCGTTCGAGCCGGAAATAGTGGCTCATCCCGACATAATGGTTGATCGCGCCGCGATAGCCGAGCGCCAGTATCTGGCGCAGCACCCGCTCCGGCGTCTGGTTATAGGCGTCGTCGTAGCCCGTTGCGATCGACAGGGCGTGCTCGGGCATCATGACATCGCCGATCTCAAGGACCGATCCCGATCCGTCGCACGCGATGTCGCTCAGTTCGACCCACCCCTCGGCCGCGCTGGCAAAAGGCGTCGTGCCCGCGTCGAAATCGGCTGGGATGAGGGAGATAAACAGCCGGTCTATGTCGTGCGGCCACACCGGGTCGGCCTCGCCAGGAAGCAGAAACCCGCCATCCAGCGCATCGAAGTCAAGGTCGATGACCGCGTCCTCGGGACTTCCGCTCGCATAGTTCCACAGCCGCACATACCAGCTGCGCGCGGCGCCACCGGCATCGCGCCCCTCGATGGTCAGCGTTGGGCCATTGATCGCATCGAGCGGCATGATGCCGCCGCTCCGCCAGCGGAAGGACAGGCGGCAATGGCCGTAGTCCCGCCGGGTTTCGTAAGCGAGAAGCGGATGATCCCAGTGATCCTGCGAGTCCCAGATCAATCCTGCCAGATCGCCACTCCCATAAAACACGGCGTCCACCCGTAGCGAGGCGGGTCCGGTGGTGATGACGCTCGCCATCATCGGGCGGGGGAAGTTGACGGTCCAGTAGGGCGGGCCGAAACGCTTCACAGGCGCGCTTTCCTGCCCACCCCGCGCGCTCGCGAGCCAGTGCGGCATGATGCTGTTCTCCGCTTGGTTCAGGCGTCGGCCAGCGCACCGCGCACGGCGCGCGCGACCTGACGGGCGCTGCGTGACAGCAGGGGGGCACTCTCCCCTGCGCTGGCGTTGATCGTGATCGCAACATTTACGTTGTGACCGGCGGGCGCGATCGGCGCGACGCTGCCGCTGGATGTGGGCACGAACAGCTCCGGCCCGCGCTCGCCCACCACAAAGGCCCTGCCCGGGGAGACCGGACCGCCGGTCGCACGCCCCGGCAGGCCAAAGAGCGAGCCGACCAGCGACGTGCCAATCGACGCCAGCCCGCCGCCACCGCCGATGCCCAGCGACTGCAAACCCGAGCGCACAGCGGCGCCCGCAATCTCGCCCAGAACACCCAGCGCGAGCTTCTTCAGATCCTCGAACCCGAATTTTCCCGACCGGATCGCGCGGTTGAGGCTTGCTTCGATAGCGCGCCCCGCCCTGTCCGCGCCGCTTGCCAGCGGTCCTTCGAGTTCAGCGCGCATCTGCGCGACCTGCGTCCGGAAGCCGCTCACATCGGCGCGCACGCCGACCAGCAGCGTGTCGAAATCGTCAGTCATCGGGCCACATCTCCTTCAGCCTCGCCAGCACGGCGCCGTCCGCACCAGCGGTTGCGCCCGCGCCGACTTCACCCGCCATCGCCGTGAACAGGCTCGCCAGTTCCGCTGGCGTCACTGTCCAGAAATCGGCGGGCCGCCAGCCGAACAGCCCGCCTGCCAGTCCCGCCAGCCGCGCGGCGCCAGCCGAAAACATCACGCAGAACCTGCGAGAATCTGCTGCAGGACCGTCCTGAGCGGGGCCATCGCCGCCGCCAGCCCGCCACTCACGACCGCGTCCCCTACGGCATCCCGGCTCACCGGGCCGCGCTCCGCCAGACAGTGCCAGAACAGTGCCGCGATCTCGGTGAGCGCGATCCGGCCCTCCGCCGCCCGGTCGACCAGCGGCAGCAATGGTCCAAGCTCACCCTCGGCCGCCACCAGCGCAGCAAAGCTCGGGCGCAACAGATGGTCGACGCCAGCGATGCGGATCGTCGCCTCGCCGCGAACCGGATTGGCGATCGCGCTCACAGCGCCGTCACCGCGCCGGAGCTTTCAAGGCTCATCGTATAGTTGCGCTCGCCATTGTAATCGCCGGCATAGTCGAGCCGGGTCACGAGGAACCGACCGCGCAGCCGCTCTCCGCTCTCAAAACTCAGCTCATAGTCGTCGAGCACGCCAGCCAGCGCATTGTTGCGCAGCCTCACTTCCGCCGCAGAGCCGGTGAACACACCCGCGCCGGAGACGCTCACCGAGCGTATGCCCGCCCCCGACAGCAGCTCGCGCCAGGCGCCGCTGTCCTTGCTCGTGACATTGACCGCCTCGCCCGACAGCTGGAACTGGGTGGTCCTCAATCCGGCCACTGTCGAATAGGTCACCGGCGTGCCGCCGCTGCCGATCTTGAGGAGAAAGGCGCTGCCTTTTTCAACCGCCATAGCTCATTCCTTTCCAAGCCAGGCATCGCGCGGAAAAGTGGGAACCGGTTTTCCGCAATTGGCGATGCACCACAAAAAATAGCTTCACATCTCGCGCGACAGGCGCGCGCGATATTCGAGCAGGAGCGCCCATCGTCCGTCGCTCCCGCGCGTCGAGCGCGACCGGTCGAGCAGCACGGCGCCGATCCGCCAGTCCTCCGCCATGGCGGGGAGCGCGGCGATGACCGCCCTGACCCGCTCCGCCGCGTCCTCCAGCCGGTCGGTCCGGTCGCTGCGGTCGATGAGCGTGATCGGAACGCGCACGGCGAGCCCCTCGATCCCACGCGCGCCCCATTCGGTCGCGGCCATCTCGCCCAGCAGCAAAGCAGGGGCCGAAGTCTTTGGCGCCGCGCCATCCTCGACGCTGTTCACGAGCGCCATCAGTGCGGCATCGGCGCGCAGCGCCGCGATCAGCACCGCGCGCAGCTTGACCGTCCCGCTCATGCCAGCCGCATCCGGCGCCAGGGCCGCCACAGCGCCGCGACAGCGGCAGGGGGTTTCACCTCCAGGCCTTCGCGGCGCGCATAATATTCACCGGCCAGGCGGATCACACCCTGGCGGATCGCGGCGGGGACTTCGCTTGCGTCGGCGGCGATGCCAGCCGTGTAGCACACATGGACACGGCCCGCGGCGCCCTGCTGGCCCAGGCGGATCCAGCCGTCGCCATTGCCGTCGATGTCGAGGGCATAGGCAGCGACCGCGAGCGCGAACTCCGCACCCTCCGCTGGCACGCCCATCACCGCCGTCACGCTTCGGACCGGACGCACGCTGAGGCGCTGCCAGTCGCCGGTGATCGGCATCGTCTCGTTGACGACCCGCTCGACGAGGATCTGCCCGGTGAAGCGTTCGGCGAGGTCGCTCGCTGCGTCGATCAACTCGCCGAGCAGCACATCGTCTTCGGTGAGGCTGACGTTGAGATAATCCTTGAGGTCGGCGAGCGACACCACGGGGCTCGCCGCGCTCTCCAGCATATACGTCATGTAGTGGGTTCCTACGCGACTGGAGGAAAGTCCGGCGGGCGCGACAGGCGGCAGGGGAGACCGCCCACCGCGCCCATTCACCGCTCCGGTTAGGGAGCGGCGAATTTCATAGCTTTGCCACCGCCTCGTTTACGAGGCGACGAACTTCATGAGCTTGCCACCGCCTCGTTTACGAGGCGACGAACTTCATGAGCTTGCCACCGCCTCGTTTACGAGGCGGCGAACTTCATGAGCT
>CAZGVX010000016.1:5083-12106 GCA_964529225.1 uncultured Sphingobium sp. | reverse complement strand
CGAACTTCATGAGCTTGCCACCGCCTCGTTTACGAGGCGGCGAACTTCATGAGCTTGCCACCGCCTCGTTTACGAGGCGGCGAACTTCATGAGCTTGATCGCCTCGCTGTTCATGACAGCACCACCGATCCGCTTGACCGCGTAAAAGTTCACGAACGGCTTGTTGCTGAACGGATCACGCAGAATGCTCGTCTCGTTGCGCTCCGCGATCACATATCCATGCTGGAAATTGCCAAAGGCGATCGACAGGCTGTTGGCGGCGATGTCCGGCATGTCTGCCGCCTCGATCACCGGGTAGCCGAGCAGGGTCGCGGGCTGCTCAGCCGAGAGCGAGGGCTGCCACAGGAACGCGCCGTCGGTCGTCTTGAACTTGCGGATCGCCGACAGGGTGGTCGCGTTCATGACAAAGGCTGCGCCCTGACGATAGGGTGCCTTCAGCGCCTGCACCAGATCGACCAGCTTGTCCTGCGGGTTCGACGCCGCGAAGCCGCCCGCCGCGCCCGACGCGACATATTGGAGGCTGCCGAAGGCGCGCACGCTGTCCGCCTCGTTGGTGGCGGTATAGGTGAGGAAGCCCTTGGGCTGGTTTGTGCCTGTGCCGGACACAAAGGCAGCCCCTTCCGCGCGGGCGAACTCCATCGCGATCTCGCCTGCCAGCCACGCCTCGACGTCGAACTGCACGTCGTCGAGCATCGCCTGGCTCGCGGCCGGATTGGCGTAAAGCTCGCCGGTCGGCGGCGCGATCTCGTTAAAGGTCGGCGTTGCTGTCTCGGGGCGTGTGCCCGTCTCGCTCGCCCAGCCCGACGGCGTGCCGCCCATGGCCACGAGCTTGCGATAGCCGGCCGAACCTGTCTTCACCACATTGGCGACCGCGCGCAGGGGCGAGATGGCCTTGAGCTGCGCCTCGATCATCGCGTCGATCTCGCGCGGCACGGCATAGCCACCCGCACCGCCGGTGGCGCCGGAGAAGCTCTTCATCTCGACGCCCGGCTCAAGGCCTGCACGCAGATAGCGATCGACAAAGGCCGTGCGGGCCGGGTTCGCCGCCGCGCCCTTCACCCCGTCGAGCGGTGGCCGGGCCACCGCGTCCCTGCCGGCCTTCATCGCCGCGTCGAGCGCATCCATGCGCGCTTCGATGCCCGCCATCCGTTCCGCCTGCAGGATCGCATCAAAGCTCTCCTCAAGCGCATCCGCCTTCACTTCCACCATCGTCACGTCTCCTGCATTGAACTTGAAAAGGCACAAAAAAAGCGGCCCAAGGGGCCGCTCCACATGTTCGTCCGAGGGGCTGTTCAAGCCACCTTGTGCACCCGCGCGCCCGGCTGCATCGGGTGCGCGACGAGGCTCACCTCAACGATGTCGAGCACGTCGAGGCGCCGCGGCCGCCCCGCCTTCGCCGCGATCACGCGATAGCCGAAGGAGAGGCCGTCGACCGCCCCGGCCTTCAGCGCCGCCGCCGCCTGTCCGGTGGCCAACCGCCCAACCACCCGCAGGCCCCGCGCGTCCTCCTCCATCCGTTCCACCGTGCCGATCGGCCGCTGAGGGTCATGCTGCCAAAGGATCGGCAGGACCTCGCCCGCCGCCGCCCGTTTTTCGAGACTCGCCGCGAAGGCACCCGGCGCGATCACGTCTCCGCCCCGATCCACCTTGCCGAACAGCGCCGCATAGCCCGCGAAACGCAACCCTGCGCCGCTCATGCCTTGAGCCCCGGCCAGATGTCCGCCCTGATCGCCAGCGCGAGCAGCAGGAGCACCACAGCAACCCGCGCTATCCACGCCAGCACCGCGCGCGTGGCCGCGCGCTTGGCGTCCCGCCAGCCCTGCAACAGCTCGCGCAGCTCCCGCACATCGCTCTCGGCACCGGCATCGGCCAGACCGAGCCGCTCCAGCGCCCGCTCGGCACCGATCATGCTCGCCTCCTCCACCACGGCGCGCAGCGTCAACAGGTCCGCGCCCTCGCCCTCCGCCTGGGCAAGCAGCCCGGCGAGCATCTCCGTATCGCGCACTGCTCAACCCTCCGTCTGACGCGCCAGCCCGAGCATCGCGCGCTTTTCCTCATCGGTCAGGAAATCCGCCTGACCAACCCGGTCCCACAGCGCACCGCGATCGTCCATGAGCGCGGGCAGCTGGTTCAGGTCCACGCTCATGGCCAGGCCGGGGAACCATGGCGCCAGCCCCTGCGCCAGCGCCGCCAGCAGCGTATCGGCGAGCGGCAATATCGTCTGGCGCCACAGTGCCTTGTTGGCCTCGCGATAATTGGCATAGGTATTGTCGCCCGGCATTCCGAGCAGCATTGGCGGCACGCCGAAAGCCAGCGCGATGTCCCGCGCCGCTGCGGCCTTCAGCGCAACAAAGTCCATGTCATGCGGGCTGAGGCTAAGGGCCTGCCAGCTGAGACCGCCCTCGAGCAGCATCGGCCGCCCGGCATTGACCGCGCCCTGAAAGGCCGTCTCCAGCTCCGCCTTGAGCCGGTCGAACTGGTCGGCCGACAGGCTCGCGCCGTCCGGCCCCTCATAGACGAGTGCGCCGGACGGCCGCGCGGCATTGTCGAGCAGGCCCTTGTTCCAGCGCGTCGCCGCATTGTGAATCGCGACTGCGCCCGCCGCCGCGCCCAGGCAGCCCAGCCCATAATGATCGTCGAGCGGGTTGAGGCTGCGCACATGGATGATCTGCGTGCGCCCGATCCCGTCCTCGGCCAGATAGCGCGTCACGCTGCCGCCAACGCGATAGGAAAAGGCCACCGGCCAGCCATTCTGGTCAGGCTCGACGCTGACCCGCTCCGGCCGGAGGGCGAAAAGCCGGGCAGGCTCCCCCGCAATATCATGGCCGATCTGCGCATAGGCATTGCCGTGGAGAAGCAGATGCGCCGCCATCGCCTCGATCAGGCCCTGCCCCGCCACACGCGCCGTCACCAGCGCCTGTGCCCGTCGCGCATCGCCCGCATCATCCGCCGCAACCGTCAGCGCCGCGCTGCCCGCCGCCTCGCTCACCAGCCGCACCGCGCGCTGCGCCACGGGATTGAGCGCGAGCGCGTCACGGAGCTGCGCCTCATAGCTGTGCGGCCACTCGCCAATGGTGCTGCTGGCGACCGTGCCCCAGCTGCGCGAGAGCAACGGACGCGACTCCACCGTCGCTGCCTTGCGACCGAACCATTTCATGCCATTGTCCTTTGTTGTGGAAGGCCCTTCGGGCGCCCGCAGCTGTCAGGCTGCCATCAGATAACCGCTGCCCTCAGGCCGCTATCAAACCCATGCCCACGCCGCGCACCGCCGCGGAGGTGCGGTCGGATACGTCAAGCTTCTCGTAGATGCGGCGCAGATAGGTATCGACGGTGCCCGACGAGATGTTGAGAATATCGGCGATCACCCCGTTGCTCTTGCCGCGCGCCACCCAGTCGAGGATTTCCTTCTCCCGCGCCGAGAGTGCCCTGCGGCCCAATCCGTCCGCCGCGGTCAGCGCACAGATTTTCAGATGCGCGGCTTGTGCGGCGATATGCATCTGGCTGAGGGCAAGATCGTCGGTCTGCGCCGCTTCCGCCATCAGGCCGATCCCGACCAGCCCGTCACGGCCAAAGGGGCCATAGCAGGGCAGATGATAACCATCGCCGAGATTGGCCGCCCGCATCAGCTCGAGAAACCCGCGCTCCTCCTCATTGGGTTCCGCTTCAGTCCAGGCCTGGCTCCACCGGACGGGGCGCCCCTTTGCCATGGACAGGCGAGGCGCCACATCAAGCCGCTGGTAATCGGCCTCCAGATAGGTTCTTGCGACGTCCGGCGAAAAACCGTGCAAAAAGGCCCGGACATTGTCGCCCGGCACGGTCCATCCCTTCACGCCATAAGCAAAGTAACAGACGCCCCCAAAGCCGCGTTCCCGAAAAAAGCCGAGCATGAGCCGCCACAACTGCGGCAGGCTCTCACACTGGCTGATCCGGTCTATGTCATTATCCACGGTCGACTCGTGGTTTCGCTAGAGATGGACCAACATTAACATCATTCCCCGTTTCGCAATCAAAATAGTCGCAGGGCCGGCTCCGCCCGGCTCGACAGGCAAAGCTCGGTGAGCGCCCACACGAGCGCGTCGGCCCGGTCCGGCGAACGGCCCGGCCCGGCATAGCCGCCGCCGGTCAGCAGACCGCACAGCTCGTCCTCCAGCGCGGCGAACATGCCCGCATGATGCACCCGTCCGGCCTCATAGAGCGCCGCCACCGGCTCCGCGCGGGCGCTCTTGCCGCGACTGGCATGGACCAGTCGCACGGGCACATTGGCCTCGGCCGCGCGCAACACGGATTCAACCATGGCGCCGCCCATATTGGCCTCGGCGACGATCCTGTCCGCGTTCCAGCTTCGCGCCAGATTCACCGCCGCGCTTGCCCATCGCTCGGGCGATGGCTGCTCCACGCTTGCGTCGTCGAGCACATACGCGCGACCGTCGATGCCGAGGCCGGCCAGAACGATCCCGCAGGCATCGCCCCGCGCGCTTGCGGGCGGATCAACGCCGACAACGAGGCGCCTGAACGTCTCGGCGTCAGGCCGTGCGGACATCCGACACCGTTCCAGCAGCGCCCGCGTCCACAGCGCACCGTCGACATCCAGCAACAGTTCGCCATCGAGCTCCTGCCGCCCCAGCCGCGTGCCCCCATAGTCGCGCTCCATCGCGGCCAGAAAGGCGGGCGGCAGCGCCGCGCGATTGTCCTGTGTGCGCCCCCGCGTCACGACCGTGCCGCTTCGCTCCACCAGCGCACGGACAAGCGCCACCGGGCGCGGCGTGGTGGTCGCCAGCGCGCGGGGGGTTGCGCCCAGCCTCAACCCCATCATCGCATTGTCCCACGTATCGAGGCCCCGCGGCCATTTGGCGATTTCATCTGCCCAGACATGGCTATGCTGCGGTCCGCGCAGCGTGTCAGCGTCCGCGGCCCCGTAGAGCGTCGCGCGTGCCCCGTTCGGCCAGCACAGCACACGCCTCGACGGTTGCCAGTCGGGCCGCGCCCATGGGGGCGCGATCGCGAGGAGGCCGCTTTCCCCCTCGACCATAACCGCCCGCGCTTCGGCCTGGCTTGCCCCGATGAGCGCAATCCGGGCCGTGCCATCGGCTTCCGCGATGCCCCGCACCCATTCCGCGCCGAGCCGCGTCTTGCCAAAGCCGCGGCCCGCCATCACCAGCCATACCGTCCAGTCGCCGGGGGGCGGCAGCTGCGCGGGGCGTGCCCGATGTTCCCAGCGCCCCGAAAGCCGCACCCAGCCGTCACGGCCGATCCGGTGGATCAGCGCGCTGCGCTCATGATCCGGCAACAGCGCGGCCAGTTCGAAATTGGAGAGGCTCGCTGCATCGCGGCCTGCCAGGTCACGCAGCGCCATCGCCTGCCTCATCGAGCGCAGCGCCCGCGATGCGCGTGCGCACCTGCGCCATCTCGGCCCTGATCCTGTCGAGCACCGCCTCGTCGCAGCCGTTACGTGCCGCCTCCATCAGGCGAAACCGCTCCACTTCTTCGCGGTGCACGGCGAGCAGGCGCAGCGCCACGGCCAGCGGGTAGCTGTGCACTGTCTTGACCTGCTTCAATGTCCCTTCCGGCCCATCTTTAACCGTTTCGGTTCTTTCGCTACCCGTGAGCGCGTGCCGGAGCACCAGCATCTCGAGTTCTGCGAAACCGATGTCGAGGGCCGCTTTCCACGCGGCGTCAAAATCCGGGTCGCGCGCCCTGAGGTCATAGGCTGCGCGCGCGGTGACGCCAGCCGCCCGCGCGGACTCTGCTACATTCGATGTCGCCGCCAGCCGCTCCAGAAACAGTCCCTTGCGGGCTTTGGTCCAGCGCGCAACCGTCTTGCGCGTGGCGCCTTTCCCTTTGTCCTTGCTAACAGATCGCTTGGCCGGGATAGCGGACCCAGCGATACGGGGCGCGCGCTTCGCGCGGGACACGCCGGTCCCGCCATCCGCGCCTCTTCGCGTCATATCATCCTCATGGGCTAGCAAATCGGACCAAGAAGCTCGCAGCCGCCTGGGCGCTGCCGAACTGTTCCGACCATGCCCATCCCCTGCCATGACAGCGCGACGATGTCAATACAATTTATCCAAATAGGTTCGTTTCAAACTGTCGACGACCTGGGCGCGGCGGAGCCCCCCCCCGCCGCACAAGGGCAGGAACAGCGCCACGTCGTCAGCGAAAGGCTGAAAGCGGTGGCTATCGCCGTGGGGCGTTCGACAATCTCCCAGAATAATGTCTCGTCATCCTCCAATCAGGGGATGCGCAAACCCCGCCACGCCGATAGGCGCCGAGCGTAAAGCCGTTTCATCCGGCTTCCCGAGGCGACCCCAAGGCGCTGTGTTCTATGCGTCTTGCCACTGGGCCACGGTGGCTCCGAAAGGAGTGCCGTGGCCCATTTTCCAGCGGTGGGCTCGGAGGCGCGAAAGCAGCGCCGACAACGCGCCACACGAACCTCGACGCAATGGGACCTCCAAATGGCAGATAGTTCAGGCCGCAACGTCGAGCAGACCTGACCTATGGCCAGCGGACATTCTGGGGCATCGGCCACAGGTCAATCGAAGACGGCGCCCTCCGCCAGACCAATCGCGCGCACCACAAATGTTGATCGTCGCGACCGCGACCTCAGCGGCCTCACTCCACCGCGACGACCGCGCTGTCGTTGTCGTTGAGCGGCTGGGCGAGGCGGCTCAGCATCTCCCTGGGGCAGACCTGCCAGAAATCGCCGCGCCTGCGGTCCCAATCCTGGAGGATGCGCGTCGCCCATTTGCTGTCGGTGCGCGCGGCATGCTCCTCGATCAGCCCCTTCAGCACGGCTTCCCAATGGGCGCTGCCAAGCCGCTGCCACACGATGCTCTCGCCATTGGCATGGGTCGGGAAAGTGCCGCTTTCGTCGAGGATGAACGCCATGCCCCCAGTCATGCCCGCGCCGAAATTGGCGCCGACGCTCCCCAAAATGACGGCGACACCGCCGGTCATATATTCGCAGCCATTGGCGCCGCAGCCCTCCACCACCACCTCGGCCCCCGAGTTGCGCACGGCGAACCG
>CAZGVX010000016.1:0-4983 GCA_964529225.1 uncultured Sphingobium sp. | reverse complement strand
CCGCGCAGGCGGACATGGACATGGCCGTCGGCGAGCGTCGACATGCCGAATTTGGCCGTGACCATCGCGGAGAAGCGGGTGCCCACCGCCCGGTGCGTGTTGCGCACGGTATAGGTGAGCTGCATCTTCTCGCCGCGCTCGAACACGGCCTTTGCATCGGCAATCATCTGCGCGTCGAGGCTGTCGGGCACCTCGTTGCGGAAGGTGGACAGGTTGAAGCGGCGCGCCTCGTCCGGCGCGTCGACCTTGGCGAGGATCGGGTTGAGGTCGAGATCGTCGAGATGCTCGGCGCCCCGGTTGACCTGCTTCAAGAGCTCGGTGCGGCCGATCACCTCGTCGAGGCTGCGATAACCCAGCCGCGCGAGGATCTCGCGCACTTCCTCGGCAATGAAGGTCATGAGGTTGATGACCTTTTCCGGCGTGCCGGTGAACTTCGCGCGCAGCCGCTCGTCCTGCACGCACACGCCGACCGGGCAGGTGTTGGAGTGGCACTGGCGCACCATGATGCAGCCCATCGCGACGAGCGACAGCGTGCCAATGCCGAACTCCTCGGCGCCCAGGATCGCGGCCATGACGATGTCGCGTCCGGTCTTGAGCCCGCCGTCGGTCCTGAGCTTCACCCGGTGCCGGAGCGAATTGAGCGTCAGCACCTGATTCGTCTCGGCCAGACCCATTTCCCACGGCAGGCCGGCGAACTTGATGCTGGTCTGGGGCGAGGCGCCGGTGCCGCCGACATTGCCGGAGACGAGGATGACATCCGCATGCGCCTTCGCTACGCCCGCCGCGACGGTGCCGATGCCCGCCTGGCTGACCAGCTTGACGCACACGCGGGCGCGAGGGTTGATCTGCTTCAGGTCGTAGATGAGCTGGGCGAGATCCTCGATCGAGTAAATGTCGTGGTGCGGCGGCGGCGAGATCAGCATGACGCCCGGCGTCGAGTGCCGGAGGCGGGCGATCATCTCGGTCACCTTGAAGCCGGGAAGCTGGCCGCCCTCGCCGGGCTTGGCGCCCTGCGCGACCTTGATCTCCAGCTCCTCGGCGGCGCCCAGATACTCGGCGGTGACGCCGAAGCGGCCCGATGCGACCTGTTTGATCGTCGAGTTGGCATTGTCGCCATTCTCATAGGGGGTGTAGCGGCTCCGGTCCTCGCCGCCTTCGCCGGAAACGGCCTTGGCGCCGATCCGGTTCATGGCAATGGCGAGCGTCTCGTGCGCTTCCGGCGACAGCGCGCCGAGGCTCATCCCGGGCGTCACGAACCGTTTGCGGATTTCGGTGATCGCCTCGACCTCGTCGATCGGCACCGGCTCGTTGACATGGTTGAATTCGAGCAGGTCGCGCAGATAGACCGGCGGCAGATCGCGCACCCCGCGCGAGAACTGCAGATAGGTCGAGTAGCTGTCGGTCGCGACCGCACTCTGCAACAAGTGCATGAGCTGCGCCGAATAGGCGTGAATCTCCCCGCCGCCCCGCTGGCGGTAGAAGCCCCCCACCGGCAGGCGCGCCACCGCCGCGTCATAGGCGGCATCGTGGCGGGTCTTCATGCTGAAGTGGAGGCTGTTGTAGCCCTCGCCGGAGATTTTCGACGGCATGCCGGGGAACAGGTCGTTGACCAGCGCGCGCGACAGGCCGACCGCCTCGAAATTATAGCCGCCGCGATAGGACGAGATCACGGCGATGCCCATTTTCGACATGATCTTGAGCAGGCCGTCGTTGATCGCGGTGCGGTAGCGCGCGAGGCAGGTGGCAATATCCATGTCGCCGAACAGGCCGCGCGCCTGCCGGTCGGCAATGCTCGCTTCCGCCAGATAGGCGTTGACCGTCGTCGCGCCGACCCCGATCAGCACCGCGAAATAATGCGGGTCCACGCATTCGGACGCGCGCACGTTGATCGACGAGTAGGACCGCAGGCCCCGCCGGACGAGGTGCGTATGCACCGCCGCCGCCGCGAGGATCGGTGGCAGGCACATGATGCCCTCACCTGCGGCCTCGTCGGTCAGGAACAGCTCGGTCTGGCCCGCGCGCACCGCATGTTCGGCTTCCTCGCGAATGCGGGCGATGGCCGCACGCATCCCGGCCGGGCCACTATCGGCGGGGTAGGTGAAGTTGATCTCCGCCACCGCCGCACCGAATGACCGCTTCAGCCGCGACCAGTCCTCGCACAGCAGCACCGGCGAATCGAGCACGAGCACGTCGCTGTTCTGCCCCTGCTCGTCGAGAATGTTGGCGAGATTGGCAAAGCGCGTCTTGAGGCTCATCACATGCCGCTCGCGCAGGGAGTCGATCGGCGGATTGGTGACCTGGCTGAAATTCTGGCGGAAAAAGTGGCTGACCGTGCGCGGCTTGTGCGAGATGACCGCGAGCGGCGTGTCGTCGCCCATCGAACCGACGGCTTCCTTGGCGTCCTCGACCATCGGCGCCAGGATCAGCTCTATATCCTCCAGCGACAGGTTGGCCGCGATCTGCCGCTTGGCAAGTTCGGCCCGGTCCCAGGCCGGGCGCGCATCCGGCTCGGCGGGCGGCAGGTGGGACGCATCGCGGAAGCCCCTGACAAGCGCAGTGTAGTCCCGCTCCGAGGCGATCCGGTCCTTGATCGCGCGGTCGTCATAGACCCGCCCCTCGGCAAGGTCGACGGCGATCATCTGGCCCGGCCCCAGTCGCCCCTTGGCGACCACGGTCGTTTCCGGCACGACAACCATGCCCGTTTCCGACCCGACGATCAGCAGATTGTCGGCCGTGCGGGTAAAGCGCAGCGGGCGCAGCGCGTTACGATCCATGCCCGCGACCGCCCAGCGCCCGTCCGTCATGGCGAGCGCCGCCGGACCGTCCCACGGCTCCATGACGGAGGCGAGATAGTCATACATGGCGGCATGTTCGGGCGGCGTGTCGCTGTCCTGTTGCCACGCCTCCGGCACCAGCATGAGCTTGGTCGTCGGCGCGTCGCGCCCGGCGCGGCACAGCGCCTCGAACACCGCGTCGAGCGCGGCGGTGTCGGATGCGCCTGCCGGAATCACCGGCTTGATGTCCTCGCTATTCTCGCCGAAGGCGAGCGCGGCCATCTTGATCTCGTGGCTCTTCATCCAGTTCTTGTTGCCGCGGATCGTGTTGATCTCGCCATTGTGGGCGAGGGCACGGAATGGCTGGGCCAGCCACCATTGCGGGAAGGTGTTGGTCGAATACCGCTGGTGAAAGATCGCGACGCGGCTTTCGAACCGCTCGTCGGTGAGATCGGGGTAGAAGATCGACAGCGATTCCGCGAGGAACAGCCCCTTGTAGATGATCGAGCGGCACGACAGCGAGCAGATGTAGAAATCGTTGATCTGCGCGGCGACCACCTGCTTCTCGATGCGGCGGCGGATGAGGTAGAGGTCGCGCTCGAACGCGGCGAGGTCCTGCTCCTCCGGCATGGGGCCGGCGATCATGATCTGCTCGATCTCGGGCCGGGTGCGCTGCGCCTTCTCGCCGATAACGGAGACGTCCACCGGCACCTGGCGCCAGCCATAGATGGTGTAGCCCGCCTCGATGATCTCGCTCTCGACGATGGTGCGGCAGGTTTCCTGCGCGGCGAGGTCGGTGCGCGGCAGGAACACCATGCCGACCGCGAGGCGGTTGGGCTTGGGGCGATGGCCGGACGCGGCGATGGCGTCGTCGAAGAAGCGCAAGGGCAAGTCGACATGGATGCCCGCGCCGTCGCCGGTCTTGCCATCCGCATCGACTGCGCCGCGATGCCACACGGCCTTCAGCGCGTCGATGGCGCTCTCGACGACCCGGCGGCTCGGCTTGCCGTCGGTCGCCGCGACGAGCCCGACGCCGCAGGCATCGGATTCGAATTCCGGGCGATACATGCCCTCGGCGGCGAGGCGGAGGCGTTCGGTTTCCATAGGGTCGGTCATGGCTTCATCTTTCAAAAAAGCAGGGCAGAGCGGCGGGAGCGCCTCACTCCGCCGCCTCCAGCGCGGGCGCAGCCTTGGCCTTCGCCTTCAGATAACGCTGCATGTGCTCGGTGACATCGCGGCCATCGCGGATCGCCCAGACGACGAGCGAAGCGCCGCGCACAATGTCGCCCGCCGCGAACACGCCGTCGAGGCTGGTCATCATCGTCTTGTGGTCGACGCGGAGGGTTCCCCAGCGGGTGACGCTGAGGTCTTCCGCGCCGAACATCTTCGGCAGGTCCTCGGGGTCGAAACCCAAAGCGGTGATGACGAGGTCCGCCTCCAGGCTGAACTCGCTGCCGGGATCGGGCTCGGGCGCGCGGCGGCCGGAGGCGTCGGGCTGGCCGAGGCGCATCTTCGTCGCCTTGACCCCCGCCACCATGTCGCCGCCCTCTATGGCAACCGGCGCGGCGAGCCACACGAATTCGACGCCTTCCTCCTCGGCATTGGCGACCTCGCGCTGGCTGCCCGGCATGTTGGCGCGGTCGCGGCGATACAGGCACTTCACCGACTTCGCGCCCTGGCGGATGGCGGTGCGCACGCAGTCCATCGCAGTGTCGCCGCCGCCGATGACGACGACATGCTTGCCGGTCGCGAGCAGCGATCCGTCTTCATGCTCCGGCACCGTGTCGCCAAACCCCGCGCGGTTGGACGCGATGAGATAGTCGAGCGCCTTGACCACGCCTTTCGCGCCGACGCCAGGCATCTTGACCTCGCGCGCCTTGTAGACGCCGGTCGCGATCAGGATGGCGTCGTGTTTGTCGCGCAGCGCGGCGAGCGTGGCGTCGCGTCCGACCTCGAAGCCGAGGTGGAACTGGATGCCGCCCGACTCCAGCCGTTCGACGCGGCGGGTGATGACGGGTTTTTCGAGCTTGAAATTGGGGATGCCGTAGGAGAGCAGGCCACCCGCCCGGTCATGCCGGTCGTAAACGTGCACTTCATGTCCGGCGACGCGCAGATATTCCGCCGTGGTAAGCCCCGCGGGCCCCGCGCCAATGATGCCCACCGAGAGGCCGGTCGGCTTGCCCGGCACGACCGGCTCGACCCAGCCCTC
>CAZGVX010000015.1:34512-43803 GCA_964529225.1 uncultured Sphingobium sp. | reverse complement strand
TCGCGACGCCGCTGGTCGCGGGCGATTTCCTGCTCTGACGCTGACATCCGGCCGCGTCATTTTGCGCTGTCCTATCATGGGGGCGTGGTGCCATCGTGGTGCCCGCTCCTTCTCCCTGTCGCATCACCGTCGCGCCCGTGCGCCATGCCCGTGCCGCAGGGAGGAAAAAGCAAATAGGGTGTAACCTTTGCAACCTTTCGCCCGCTGCCGCGGGCTCGGGTGCAGGCCGTCGCGCGACGAGGCGCACCGCCACCGTTGCCAGCGCGCCCCACCGCCCCTAAGAACAGGCGCGAGAGGTGGCCGCCATCGGTCGCGCGCCGCCTCGCGATCTTGACAAGGAACGGCGCGCTTCGTGATCATCAGACCCCTCAGGCATCCGGCTCTCCTCCTCGGGCTCGGGCTCGCCGCTCTTCTTGCCGGCTGCGCGCGAAGCGGCGACATCGACGAGACCGGCGGCATCGTTCAGGTGCGCTCGGCCTGCCCCACGGCGGCGATCCCGGCCTATACCGGCGACATCACGCTGTTCGATCCGCCGACGAGCAGCGACGGGAACGCGGTTGACGTCGTCGCGACGATCACCGGCCTGCGTGCGACCTGCGACAGCGCGGGCGAGAAGCTCGTCACCAGTGCGACCTTCACCGTCAACGCGACGCGCGCGCGGCCGGGACCGGCGCGGGTTGTGACATTGCCCTATTTCTCCGTTGTCGTGCGCGGCTCCAATGCCGTCGTCGCCAAGCGGGTGGGGCAGGTGCAGCTCAGCTTCGCCGAGGGCCAGACCCGCGCGAGCGCGTCGGCGCGCGCGGCAAGCTATGTCGACAAGAGCGCCGCAACCCTGCCGCCCGAGATCGAGGCGCGCATCACCCGCAAGCGCAAGGCGGGCGATCAGGACGCCGCGCTCGATCCGATGGCGCGCGCCGACGTGCGCGAGGCTATCGCGCGCACCAGCTTCGAGCTGCTGGTGGGCTTCAACCTGACGCAGGACCAGCTCCGCTACAACGCCACAAGATGATGGCTACGGACGAGCGCATGACGATCTACGCGCGTTTCGCGCGGCATGTGGATGCCGCACTCGATGCGCTTGAGGCGCAGGGGGCGATTCCGCCCGATCTGCCGCGCGGGGCCGTGGCGATCGAGCCGCCGCGCGATCCGTCGCATGGCGACCTTGCCACCAACGCCGCGATGGTGCTCGCCAAGCCCGCCGGGACCAACCCGCGCGCTCTGGCCGACGCGCTCGCTGCGCATCTGCGCCTGCTGCCGGACGTCGAGGCGGTCGAGATCGCCGGGCCGGGCTTCCTCAACCTGCGGCTGGCGCGCGGCGCATGGGAAGCGGAGCTGGCCGCGATTCATGCCGCCGGGGCGGACTATGGCCGCTCGGACATGGGGCAGGGCGCGCGGGTCAATGTCGAATATGTCTCGGCCAACCCGACTGGCCCCATGCACATGGGCCATTGCCGGGGCGCGGTGGTCGGCGACGCGCTGGCGACGCTGCTCGCGTTCACCGGCCATGTCGTGACGCGCGAATATTATGTGAACGACGCGGGCGCACAGGTCGACGTGCTCGCCCGTTCCGCGCATGTCCGCTATCGGCAGGCGCTGGGCGAGGCGACCGGCGACGTGCCCGAGGGCCTCTATCCCGGCGACTATCTCGTCCCGGTCGGCGAGGCGCTGGCCGCCGAGTTCGGCGCGCGATATGCCGCCGCGCCCGAAGCGGAATGGCTGGTCGCCTTCCGCACGCGCGCGGTCGCGGCGATGATGGATATGATCCGCGACGATCTTGCGCTGCTTGGCATCCGGCATGATCTGTTCTCGTCGGAGGCGGCGCTCCAGGCGGCGGGCAAGCCGGAGGCTGCGGAGGCGGCGCTTCGTGCGCGCGATCTCGTCTATGACGGCGTGCTGGACGCGCCCAAGGGCGAGCTGCCGGACGACTGGGAGCCGGTCGAGCTGCCCCTGTTCCGCTCGACCCGCTTTGGCGACGACACGGATCGGCCGATCCGGAAGTCGAACGGCAGCTGGACCTATTTCGGCGCCGACATGGCCTATCATTTCCAGAAGGCGGCAAGCGCGGACCAGTTGATTGACATCTGGGGCGCGGACCATGCCGGCACCGTCAAGCGCATCCAGGCGGCCGTCGCGGCACTGACCGGGGACAAGGTGCCGCTCGACGTCAAGCTCATCCAGATGGTGCGGCTGCTGCGGGACGGCGAGCCGGTGAAGATGTCCAAGCGCGCGGGCAACTTCGTGACCCTCGCCGATGTTGTAAGGGAAGTCGGCAAGGATGTGGTGCGCTTCACCATGCTGACCCGCAAGCCCGACGCGCAGATGGACTTCGATTTCGCCAAGGTGGTCGAGGCGTCGAAGGATAATCCCGTCTTTTATGTTCAGTATGCCCATGCCCGGATAAGCTCGCTCGGACGGCGCGCCGCCGAGGCTTTTGCAGGCGGACTGCCCCCGCCGGATATGTCTCTCCTCGGGACAGAGGAGTTGGGGCTTGTCAAATTGGCTGCGAATTTTCCGCGTATCGTGGAATCAGCTGCCAAGAACCACGAGCCGCACCGAGTCGCCTTCTATCTGTATGATCTGGCGGCGGCGTTTCACGGCTGGTGGAACCTTGGCAATGATGCGCCCGACAGGCGGGTTATCGTTGCCGAGGATCCGGCGACGAGCGCCACCCGCCTGCATCTCGCGCAGGGCGTGGGGCAGATTATACGCAACGGCCTCTCACTGATGGGGGTCGATGCGCTGACGGAGATGGCGTGATGACGACGGAGTATTCCAGCGGTCTGAAACTGGACGACAGCGAACGGCTGCCGTGGCTTGAGCCGGCGGAAGACGAGGAGGAGGAAGTCGTCTCGCCGCTGCGCATCGCGGGGCTCGTTCTGCTGGGGCTGCTCCTGCTGGGCCTTATCGTCGGCGGCGGCTACTGGCTGCGCAGTGGTGCCCCGTCGGCGCCGGGCGATGCAAAGCTGATCGCGGCCCAGGGCGGCGATTACAAATTGCCCGCCAATGCCGCTGGCAAGACCTTCGACGGGGAGGGCGACGCCAGCTACGCCGCGAGCGAAGGAGTCGAGCGCGATGGCCGGGTCGATCAGAGCCGCGCGCCGGAACAGCCCATGGCGGATGTGTCGCCCGGCTCGATCGCCAGGGAGCGCGGCGCGGTGGCATCGTCGGGCAAGCCCGCTTCTCAGGTGACGGCGGCGGTGAAGGACGAAACCGGAGCCAGGGCGCCGAAGGTCGCGGCCGCGACCGGCGCATCAGGCGGCGCGATGATTCAGCTCGGCGCGTTTGGGAGCGATGCTGGCGCGCGGGAGGTCTGGAAGAAGCTTTCGGGCCGCTTCGACTACCTCGCTGGCCTGTCGAGCGAGGTCGAAAAGGCCGATGTGAACGGCACGACCTATTATCGTCTGCGTGCGGGTGCCGGCAGCGCGGCTGATGCGGCGACGATCTGCGGGCGGCTCAAGGTGGCGGGCGAAAACTGCATCGTGGTGCGCTGAGCAAAGGGTTCGGCGCGTTTCGATTTTGACTATGCGGGGCTGGAGGGCGGACATCCCCCCAGACCCTTCTAGTTCAGAGCATCTTCCTCGCTGACGACCGGATGCGCCTCCCGTGTGCCGCGGATAGGCGAGCCGGGCTCGGACGGATCGGGATTGATGATGACATGGTCGTCATGCACTTCGAGGATGCAACCGATGAAGGGCAGTCCTTCAAGGCACCCCGTGACGCGGTAGCTCACGAAATCGCCTTCGCGGAAGCTGGCCGGATCGTCATTGCAAGCAAAACGGCCGGCAATCCCGGCCAAGTCGAAATGTTGCATCGCGCTCTCCCGTCGCGTTTTCGGATTGTTCCGATTTTGAATGGCCCGCCCTTATCAGACTCTATCAACAGAATCCAACGGCCGATCGGTACGACAACACTTTTGCACGACGAAATTGATGGCTAACTTCCGTCACATGATACCAGCGATTTTCGGTCTTGCCGGTGAGGCGTTGACCGCCGACGAGCGCGGCTTTTTTCGGGACGCGGACCCGGCGGGCTACATCCTGTTCCGGCGCAACTGCGCCAGCTCCGGCCAGCTTCGCGCGCTGACCGACTCGTTGCGCACGCTTCATGGCAGGGACGACCTCCTGATCATGATCGACCAGGAGGGCGGGCGCGTGCAGCGCATGGCGCCGCCCGGCTGGCCCGCCTTTCCCTCCGCTGAGCCGTTCGACCGGCTCTACCGGATCGCGCCGTCGAGTGCGATCGCCGCGGCCCAGGCAAACGCAACCGCGCTCGCGCTCATGCTGCGGGAGGCGGGGATCAACGTGAATGCGGCGCCGCTGCTCGATCTCAGGCTGGACGGACAGAGCGCGATCATCGGCGATCGTTCGCTCGGCGCCGACCCGATGCAGGTGGCCGCGCTCGGCAGGGCGGTGCTCGATGGCCTGCAGGCGGGCGGGGTCGTCGGGATCGTCAAGCATATGCCAGGACATGGCCGCGCGACGTTGGACAGCCATGAGGCGCTGCCGACCGTTACCGCGACGGCGGAGGCGCTCCAGGCCGACATGGCGCCCTTTCGCGCGCTTGCCGGGGCGCCGATGGGGATGACCGCGCATATCGTCTATACCGCCTGGGATGCCGAACGGCCGGCGAGCCTTTCACCCGTTGTGATCGGCGACATCATTCGGCGCGAGATTGGCTTCGGCGGACTGCTGATGTCGGACGATCTCGATATGAAGGCGCTCTCCGGCGAGATCGGGTCGCTGGCGGCGGGTGTCGTGGCTGCGGGGTGCGACATCGCGCTCAACTGCTGGGCCAGGATGGACGACATGGCCGCGATCGCCAGAGCTTTGCCGGAAATCGGCGAGGCGAGCCGCGCGCGGCTCGATCGGGCCATGGCCTCGGTAGCAGTCACGGCCCCTGTCGCTGCCGCCGCCGATTTGCTGGCCGCCCGCGATTCGCTGCTGGCGCTCGCAGCGGCATGAGCGACGGCGAGACGCTGACGCTCGCGTTCGACAGCTGGGAGGGGCCGCTCGACCTGCTCCTTACGCTCGCGCGGGCGCAGAAGGTCGATCTGCGCGAAATCTCCATCCTGTCGCTCACCGAGCAGTATCTCGCCGTCATTGAAAGCGCGCGCGCCTTGCGGCTGGAGATCGCCGCCGACTGGCTGGTGATGGCCGCCTGGCTCGCCTATCTCAAGTCCGCTTTGCTGCTGCCGAAAGAGGCGCAGCCCGATCCGCCGCCCGAGGAACTTGCCCTGCGGCTGCAACTGCGGCTCCAGCGTCTCGCTGCGATGCGCGAGGCGGGCGCGCGGTTGATGGCGCGCGATGTGATGGGGCGCGATGTGTTCGGACGTGGCAGTCCGGAGGGCCTGGATCGCCCGGCCAGCGCGCTCTGGAACGTCACGCTCTATGACCTCATGGCCGCCTATGGACGGATCCAGGCGCGTGCCCGGCCAGTCATGCATGTTGTGCAACGGCGGGAGGTGGTCACGCTCGACGCCGCGATTCAACGGCTGTCCCGCTTGCTTGGCACCGCGATCGAGTGGACTGCGCTGGAGCGGTTCCTGCCGCCCTCTGATGATCCGGCGCTCGGCCGGTCGGCACGGGCAAGCAGCTTCGTCGCTGTGCTGGAACTGGCCCGCCAGCAGCGCGTCCACGTCAAGCAGGCGGCGCCATTCGCGCCGCTCTATCTGCGTGCGGCGGAATCGGTGCTGGAAGCGGCAGGATGATCGACCCCGACGATCCTCTGCGCATGGTCGAGGCGGTGCTGTTCGCCGCCGAGGCGCCGCTGACGGTGGGGGAGATCGCGGACCATGCCGCCCTTGACGCCGCAGTGGTTCCCCCGCTCCTCGCCCGGCTGGTCGCGCACTATGCGGATCGCGGTGTCCAGCCGGTCGAGCGCGGCGGGCGCTGGCACATGCAGACGGCGGGCGACCTCGCGCCGGTCTTGCGGCGCAGCCGCGAACAGCCGCGTCGCCTGTCGCGCGCAGCGGTCGAGACGCTGGCGATCATAGCCTATCGGGAGCCCGTTAGTCGCGCCGAGATCGAAGCGATACGCGGCACGCCGGTCGCGCGCGGCACGCTCGATCTGCTGATGGAGGCGGGCTGGGTCCGGCCCGCCGGGCGACGGGAAACGCCGGGTCGTCCGCTGGTTTACAGGACCACGCCAGATTTCCTCTCGCATTTCGGTCTTGGGAGCCGCCGCGATCTGCCGGGCCTCGATGACCTGAAAGCGGCGGGGCTCCTCGATCCTGTCGATCTTGCATTCGAAGCAGCGCAAGGCACGTTGTTCGAGGTAGATGCGCCGGGCATCCCGGACCTGGCATTGCGTCCCTGGGCGGAAGGGAATGAAGCCTGAGCGCACTAAGCCCTTCCGATCAGGCTGCGAATGCCCTACATTGCCGGTCGAAAGAGGAGTTTCGACATGGGTAGCTTCAGCATCTGGCACTGGCTGATCGTTTTCGTGGTCGTCATGCTGCTGTTCGGAAAGGGTCGCTTTTCGGACATGATGGGAGACGTCGCCAAGGGCATCAAGAGCTTCAAGAAGGGCATGTCCGACGACGAGGACAGCGCCTCCAAAAGCACGACCGTGCACCATATCGAGGGCAATGCCGCCCAGCCCCAGTCACCCACCAGCACCGCCGAGACGCGGCAGGGTTGATCGGGCAACGGGCACGCGTCCGAGGCAGGTGGCAGGTCCATGTTCGGCATAGACGGTAGCGAGTTTCTGGTTATCGCGGTCGTTGCCCTGCTGGTGATCGGACCGAAGGATTTGCCGCGCGCACTCTATAAGGTGGGGCAGGCGGTGGGCAAAGCGCGCGCCATGAGCCGTCACGTGCGGTCGGGTTTCGACGAAATGGTCCGCCAGGCCGAACTCGAGGATCTGGAACGCAAATGGGCTGAGCAAAATCGCTTGATCATGGCGGAGACGGCCGCGCCCACACTGCAACAGGCGCCGTCGTCGCCCGATCCTGTGATGGCCGGGTTGCCCGCGCCCAGTCCGTCAGCGCCCGGCACAGACAAGCCGGCCGAGACCGCATGAGGGGCAGGGCGGCGTGAAGGATCTCGACGAGGGGACGGCGCCCCTCATAGATCATCTCATCGAACTGCGATCGCGGTTGCTTCGATGCCTCTGGGCAATGATTATCGCGTTTCTGCTCTGCTATTATTTCTCGGAGCAGCTTTTCGCCTTTCTGGTGCAGCCGCTCAAGGACGCCTATGGCGCGCACGCGGGACGGCTTGTCTATACCAAGCTTTACGAAGCGTTTTTCGTTCAGGTGAAGGTCGCTCTGTTCGGCGCCTTCTGCGTCAGTTTCCCGATCATCGCCAATCAGCTCTGGGCATTTGTCGCCCCCGGCCTGTATGCGCGCGAGAAAAAGGCGCTATTGCCGTTCATCCTTGCGACGCCGGTGCTGTTCACCATGGGCGCGGCGCTCGCCTATTATGTGGTCATGCCGACGGCATTCCAGTTTTTCCTGGGGTTTCAGGGCAATGCGGGCGGGGTCGCTGTGGAAGCTCTGCCGAGCGTCGACAGCTATCTCGGCATCGTGATGCAGTTCATTCTGGCATTCGGCATCAGCTTTCTGCTGCCGGTGCTGCTCATGCTCCTGAATGTGGCGGGCCTCGTGACCCGAACCCAGCTCGTCAGCCTTCGCCGCTATATGATCGTCGCGGCCGTCGTCGTGGCCGCTGTGCTGACACCGCCCGATGTGGTGTCGCAACTCATGCTGGCCGTGCCGCTGGTGCTGCTGTTCGAGATCAGCCTGATCGCAATGTGGTTCACCGAACGACGTGCCAACGCCCGAAATGAGAAGGCGCTTCAGGACGTTACTGCGGCAGGCGCCGACTGATTATTTCGCGTCGCTGGCGGTTTCCGATACGGTGGAGCCGGCGCTCGACACATCCTTGCCGACACCCTCGACCGTGTTGCAGGCGGACTGGAACAGCACGGCGGCTAGAAGAAGAGCAGCGCCGGAAAGTCGCGTTTTCATAGGATGCACCTCTGTTTTGCAGGAGCCGCCATGCATCGGCTTGCGGCGTCTATCATGCTGAAAATGTCGTGCCGGGCAGAGAGTTTCCCCGCCACCTCTGTCACCGGAAACATGGCGGCCCGGAGCACTGGTCGGGTGGGGGGGGAATAGTGCTCCGGGCCGTTTGTTTTTGGATAGCAAGAGCGGGGGGCAAATATTTGCTATCCGAAATGCTGAACGGCCATGCGCGCCAGTGGTTCCCGGTGCGATCCAAAAAAATTGACATCCCTTTAACGCGCGATGGCCCTGCCGGAAGAGCGATATTCCGGGCGCACATCCGAGCGCGGCAGGCCGTCGGCAGTCGGCACAATCGCGTTGGCTGGGCCAGGCGATGCCGTTGGACCGGGGATCAGGGGCGCGAGCTGGCTGGTGGCGATGGGCGCCGTATCGAGGGACTGCACCACGGGCACGGGCGGCGGGACGAACGCATAGGGGCCGGGCTGCGCCGTTTCAGCGCCGCCGTAGCGGTTCCGATAGATGGCTGGCGCGCCCGCTGCTCCCGGAAGGCGGTAGAAGATGTGCGCGCCGACGATCGCGGACTTGGTCAGGGTGTCGGCCCAGGGCGGGTGAACGGCCAGCGTGTGATAATAGGTGGCAAGCCCGACAGGCGCGAACACTTCCCCCGCAAGCGCCCGTGCCGCCACGGATCGGGCACGCACCCAGCCGGGGCCGGTACCCGGCCGGGCCATGGATCCGTCGCAGCTGAAGGTGAACTGGCAGCGTCGGTCGGTGCGCTCGCCGCCCTGATAGATCGCGCCGCACACACTGTTCGGCCATTGGCCGGAGGCGATCCGGTTGAGGACGACCTGCGCCACGGCGCGCTGGCCCTCCTCTGGTTCATTGCCTGCCTCGTAAAAGATCGCGTTGGTCAGGCACTGGAGCGCGCGGGCCTGATCGAGCGCCGAGGCGGACCGGATCGGCATCGACAGGGCGGCCGGTCCGGGATCTATCGCGAAGACATGGGGACTGCCATTGTCCGGCACGACCGCGTCGTAGTCCTCGGGCGTGGGGACGGGAGGAAATGCATCCTCCGCAAGGAAATAGGCCGAGCCCGGGAAATGCGTCGGGTCAGCGGGTGGCCCCTGCATCGCCATATGCGCCGGCGGCTGCCTGTCCAGCACGGCAACGCGGCCAAGCGGTGTCAGGTTGAGCGCCGCGGCCATGGCGATGCACAGCATCGGCGCGACGCGCCTGCGCAGCGATGATCCGGAGTGCGGGACGGGCAGGATCGCCATCGCCTCGCCTCTGCCACAGATAGTTTACCAAAGCGCAACAGGTGCGTG
>CAZGVX010000015.1:0-34412 GCA_964529225.1 uncultured Sphingobium sp. | reverse complement strand
GACGCACAACCCTGGCTTCTTGCGTGGCCACATTCGCTTGCTTGCGCGCCACTATGGTTCCTCGCTAGTGGTGCAGTATGATGTCGCCGCCAAGACCCGTTGTCGATACGATCGCCCTTATCGGCAACACGCCGATGGTCCGCCTCGCAGGGCCGTCGGACGCGAGCGGCTGTGACATATTCGGCAAGTGCGAGTTTGCCAATCCCGGCGCTTCGGTGAAGGATCGCGCGGCGCTCTCGATCATTCTCGATGCCGAGGAAAAGGGACAGCTCGCGCCTGGCGGCACGGTGGTCGAGGGCACGGCGGGCAATACCGGCATCGGCCTGGCGCTCGTCGCCAATGCGCGCGGCTACAAGAGCATCATCGTCATGCCGGAGACGCAAAGCCGGGAAAAGATGGACACGCTGCGGGCGCTCGGCGCGCAGCTTGTGACCGTCCCGGCGGCGCCCTACAGCAATCCCGGTCACTTCGTGCATACCTCGCGCCGAATTGCCGAGGAGACGCCCGGCGCGGTCTGGGCCAATCAGTTCGACAATATCGCCAATCGCCGCGCCCATGTGACGGGCACGGCGGAGGAAATCTGGGCGCAGATGGACGGGCGCATCGACGGTTTCACCTGTGCTGCGGGCACGGGCGGCACGATTGCCGGCGTCGGGCTCGGACTCAAGGCTAAGGATGAGCGGATCACGATTGCGCTCACCGATCCGCATGGTGCGGCCCTCTACAATTATTACGCCTGCGGCGAACTGAAGGCTGAGGGGAGCTCCGTGGCGGAGGGGATCGGCCAGGGCCGGATCACCGGCAATCTCGAGGGCGCGCCGATAGACACGCAGTTCCGCATTGCCGATGCCGAGGGGCTGGAATGGGTCAGGCGCCTGCTAGCGGAGGAAGGGCTCTGCCTTGGCCTGTCGTCAGGCATCAATGTCGCCGGCGCGGTGGCGCTGGGCAAGGCCCTGGGGCCAGGCGCGCGGATCGTCACGATCCTGTGCGACACCGGGTTCCGCTATCTGTCGACCCTTTACAATCGCGACTGGCTTGTGGCCAAGGGGCTGACGCCGTTTGCCTGGCTCGAACCGTCCTGATCGCGTGACGACTCCCCGGCGCCAAGCCATCCGCCGCGACATGATGCGGCGCGTCCAGATCGGAATCGCCGGGCTTATGGGCGTGCTCCTGCTCGTCGGCCTGACTAACCTGGTGATCGAGAACATGCGCAAGGAGGCGGCCATCAACCCGGCCGCGGTGCCCATGCCGCAGGCTGCCAATGCCTCAGCGGCGGAGGCGGAGGCGGCACTGAGCGAGCCTCTCGCCGATCTGGGCGTCACGCCCGCCCCGGACGTCGCCCCGCCGGTCATCCAGCCGCCGGCGGTCCCCGATCTTCAGCCTGACCCGCAGCTGCGCAAACCGATGGATCGCGATCCCCGCCAGTGATGCGATTCGGGCGCTATTTGCTCCTGTTCCGGATTGTCCCGTTCGGGATCACCCTTGTTATCCCGCCATCAGGCGATCGGGGCACCCGCTTTTTGCCCTTCGCGCCTATTCGAGCGCGCTTCCTCAAGAACGTAACGTGAAAATAAGAGGCTGAATCCACTCCAGAACAAAATTTCCCATCTTTTCCCAAATTTCACTTCCCTCAACGGACCCCCGCTGGTAAAAATCGGCGTCAAGGGGCGTCAGTCCATTCCGCGAGTCATGTTTCTGGGCAGCGTGCTTCCCGGCGCGGGTGATGGCGCACATGCGGCGAAGGGGTGCCAGACAGGGTGGCGGCGGCAGGCGGCTATGGCGGATTTGGGTTCAGCGGTGCAGACGCCAAGGGGCGCTTCACCCTGCCGGTGGATCTGCGCCATGTCGTTCGGGAAGAAAGCGGCGGCCAGAACGTCCTTTATCTCCAGCATGAGGATGGCGCTGGCTTCGTTCATGGCTATGGCGAGGCTTATCTCGATCAGCAGAACGCATGGCTCGAGGCGCGCGCCCGTGTGGCGCTTGACCGCGGTGAGCCGTTCAACCGCGCGCTCGAAAAGATGCGCACCTTCGGTAACGCGCTCAAGGTCAATTTCGACGATGCCGGGCGCTTCGCCTTCGACGACGTGCTGCGCGAGATGATGGGAGTCAGCGACAGCCTCTGCTTCATCGGGGCCGGAGACACGTTCATGGTGTGGCAGCCAGCCCAGTTTCTCGAGTCCGGCCTTGGCACCGAGTATCAGCGGCGTTCCTGTGCGGCCGCGCTCAAGGCGCTGGGCGAGGGCTCCCGGCGTGCGAAGCGGGCCGGGTGACATGCTGATGATCACGCCCCCTGTCTCGCCCCATGTTCCCGTCCTGCTTGACGAGGTGCTCGACGCGCTGGCGATCGCGCCGGGCGAGGTCCATGTCGACGGCACCTTTGGTGCAGGCGGCTATAGCCGCGCCATGGCGGCGATGGGCGCGCAGGTAATCGCGATCGACCGCGACCCCGACGCGATTGCCGAGGGGCGGGCCACGGCCGATCTCCATGGCGAGACGGTGACGCTGATCGAGGGGCGCTATTCGCAGATGGAGGCGCTGGTCGCCGGCATCGGCGTCGGCCCAGTCGACGGCGTGGTGCTGGACATCGGCGTGTCCTCCATGCAGATCGACCGCGCGGAGAGGGGCTTTTCCTTTCAGTCAGACGGCCCGCTCGACATGCGCATGAGCCAGTCGGGCATGAGCGCGGCGGAATGGCTCAATACCGCCGACGAGGTCGAAATCGCGGATGTGCTCTACCGCTATGGCGAGGAGCGCCAGTCGCGCCGTGTTGCGCGGGCCATCGTCGCGGCGCGGCCGCTGTCGCGCACGCTTGAGCTTGCCGCCGTGGTGCGCCGGGCGCTTGGCGCGCGGCCCGGCCAGCCCAAGGACCCGGCGACCCGCACGTTTCAGGGCATCCGGATATTTCTCAACGCGGAACTGGCGGAGCTTGAGGCGGGGCTTTGCGCGGCGGAGCGCCTGCTGAAGCCGGGCGGGCGGCTGGCGGTGGTGACGTTTCACAGCCTTGAGGACCGTATCGTCAAGCAGTTCCTTCGCAGCCGCGCAGGCGGCGAGGGTGGCGGATCGCGCCACCGCCCGGAGGCGGCGGATGGTCCGGCACCCAGCTTCGAGAAGCCCGGACGCGCCGTTCGCGCCGGCGACACCGAGCTGGCCCGCAATCCGCGTGCGCGATCGGCCACGCTGCGCAGTGCCGTTCGCACCGCCGCACCGGCCTGGCCGGATGTTCAGGGAGGAAAGGCATGATCGCGATCCGCCGGCTTCAGAGCATTTTCTGGATTCTCCTTGTCGCCTTCGGTGCGCTGTCCGCCTATCTGATTTCGCTGCGGGTCTCGACCGAGCGGAACGCGGTGCGCCAGCTCGAACGGAAAATTGCGCAGATGCGTGCCGACATCCGCTATCTGGAGACCGAATTCGAGGCGCGTGCGAGCATGCGCCAGCTCGAAAAGTGGAACGCGCGCGACTATCGCTTCGTAACCGCAACCGCCGGCCAGTATCTTCCTGACGAGCGCGCCCTGGCCGCGCTTGACCGGGTGCCTTCCAATGGCGAGACATTCGTCGCGCCGCCGGTCATGATGGCGATGGCGGAACCTGATGCGGCAACGCCTTCGGCGCCCGCGCCGGTCAAGGCGGCGGCCGATCCCAAGCCGGTAAGCGCGCCCGCGGCGATCGTGCGCGCGGCGCTTGCTGCGCCTGCCGCGCCCGTGCCTCAGGTCAAGGTGGCGCTGGCCCGCGCCGAGACGCCTGCGCGTCCCGCCGCCGTCAAGACGGCACAGCCCGCGCGCGTTGCACTGCTCGACGCCAAGCTGCTCGATGAGCGGACGCTCAAGGATCTGGGGCTTGCCGCTGCCGCCGAAAAACAGGGCAGGGCGGCGCGCTGATGGCAACGGTCCTAGCCCGCCCCATTCCGCCCGAGCGTCCCGCCCAGCGGTTTGACCTGATCGGCGTCGCCCATGCACGCCTGGTCGTGCTCCTTGTCATCTTTGCCGCGCTGACCGGGATTCTGGCCGCGCGCATGCTGTGGATGGGTGTTACCGGCTGGGGTGGCGGGGATGGCGCGCAGGTGATGGACGGCGCGCCGCTGAGAGCCGACATCGTCGATCGCAATGGCGAGCCGCTCGCGCGCAATCTCGATGCCTACGCCATTTCTGTCCGGCCCGACCGGCTGATCGGTGACCGGCAGGACCTCGCCGACGAACTGCACGGGATTTTCCCCGATACCAGCGCGGGCGCCTTCTACCGGGTGCTGACGGGTGGGCACTGGGCCTATCTGCGGCGGCGGGCACTCCCCGAGCAGGTGGCGGCGGTCAACGCGCTGGGCGAGGTGGGTATTGAGTTTCCGCGCGAGAAGGAGCGGCTTTATCCGCAGCGGACCCTTGCGGCGCATGCGCTCGGTTTCACCGACATCGACGGCAAGGGCGGGCTGGGCGTGGAGCGCGCGTTCAACGCGCGGCTGACCGACCCGGCGCGGCGGAGCCAGCCGCTTGTCCTTGCGCTCGATTCCCATGTGCAGGCGGTGGTCGAAAGCGAGCTTTACGCAGGTCTGGTCGCACAGAACGCCAAAGGTGCGGCGGCGCTCATCCTGGACGCCAACACGGGCGAAGTCGTCTCCATGGCCTCGCTGCCGGTGTTCGATCCCAACAAGCTCACCGCCGACACGATGGACGCGCGGCGCAATGATGTCGTCCAGTCGGTGTATGAGCTCGGCTCGACCTTCAAGCCACTGGCGGTGGCGGCGGCGATGCAGGCCGGGGCGGTCACGAGCATGGCGGAGCGGTTCGATGCGACCGCGCCGCTCGGTGTCGACGGGTTTCGCATCCATGACGATCACGCGCTGAAACGCTGGCTGAACGTGCCGGAAATCCTCATTCACAGCTCGAACATCGGCACGGCCAGGATCGCCGACCGGCTGGGTTCCGCGGGGCTCCAGGCCATGTATCGCGCGCTCGGGTTCGATCAGCCGCCCGCCATCGAGCTCAAGGAGAAGGCGGGTACGCTCTGGCCGTCCAGCTGGGGCCGCCTCACCAACATGACGGTGGCGTACGGACATGGCATTGCCGTGACGCCCCTGCACCTCGCCTCGGCCTATGCTGCGCTGGTCAATGGCGGCATCTGGCGCCCCGCGACCATGCTTAAGCTCGCCCCCGGCGAGGCGCCAGCTGGCAGCCGTGTTTTTTCCCCCGCGACCAGCGCCCGGATGCGTCAGCTCCTGCGCCTGATCGTGCTCAATGGCACCGGCAGATCGGCCGACGCCAAGGGCTTTCGTGTCGGCGGCAAGACGGGCAGCGCCGAAAAGGCGGCTGCCGGTGGCTATGCCCGGCATTCGCTCGTGACCACGTTCGCGGCGGCTTTCCCGATGGACAATCCGCGCTATGTGGTGCTGGTGATGATGGACGAACCCAAGGGGAACAGCGAAACCCATGGCCTGCGCACCGCCGCCTGGACGGCGGCGCCGATCGTCAAGCGCATCGTCGAGCGCGCCGGGCCGATGCTGGGCGTTTATCCGGACGAAACGCGCGACGTCGACGTGTCGGAGCTGACACCGCTGGTGGAGCGTGACAAGCCGGAGGCGGAGTGACCCGGCTCGCCGATCTTGACCTCGACCTTTCCGGCGACAACGGTGCTGTGACCGTTTCGGGCTTTGCGATCGACCATCGCAAGGTCGCGCCGGGCGTCGTGTTCGGCGCTTTCCGGGGCGCGAGGGTCAATGGCGAGGATTTCATTCCCGCCGCCGTTCGGGCAGGCGCGGTGGCCGTCGTGGCCCGTCCCGAAGCCCTGGTGGAGGATGCGGTTCACATCGCGGATGCCGAGCCGCGCCGCCGTTTTGCCCGGCTGGCCGCCGGATTTTATGCGCCCTTCCCGGAAACGGTGGTGGGGGTCACCGGCACGAATGGCAAAACATCGACCGTCGAACTGGCGCGGCAGATCTGGCTCCAGCTCGGCCATCACGCCGCCTCCATCGGGACGCTTGGCGTCACTACGGCGCAGGATCAGGTGTCGACCGGACTGACCAGTCCCGACATCGTCACATTCCTCGGCAACATGGCTGGCCTCAAGCGTGAGGGTGTCAGTCATGTCGCCTTCGAGGCGTCGAGCCATGGCCTCGATCAGCACCGCACCGAAGGACTGGCCGTGCGCGCGGCGGCTTTCACCAACCTCAGCCGCGATCACCTCGATTATCATGGCGATATGGACAGCTATTTCGCGGCCAAGTTGCGACTGTTCACCGAGGTGGTGGACGCGGACGGCACCGCGGTCGTCTGGACCGACGATGCGCGATCGGATGCGGTGATTGCGGCGGCGCGCGCGCGCGGCCTGTCGGTGCTGACCGTGGGCGAGGGGGGCGATGACCTGCGCCTCGTCGACCGGACGCCGACGGCGCTCGGACAGGATCTTGTGATCGAGGCGGAGGGGGGGCGCCGCAAAATCGCCCTGCCGCTCATCGGCGCCTATCAGGCAGCCAATGCGCTGGTGGCGCTGGGATTGGCAATGGCGACGGGCACGCCGCTTGCCGCCGGGCTCGATGCGCTGGCGCGGGTGCGGCCGGTGCGCGGGCGGCTCGAACGGGCGGTGATCACGGCGAGCGGGGCGCCCGCTTATGTCGATTATGCGCATACACCCGATGGGCTGGAGGCGGCCATCGCGGCGCTTCGCCCGCATACGGCGGGGCGGCTCATTCTGGTTTTCGGGGCAGGGGGCGACCGCGATCCCGGCAAGCGGGTGCTGATGGGCCGCGTCGCCGCCGCGCGCGCCGATAGGGTGATCGTCACCGACGACAACCCGCGCGGCGAGGACCCGGCGGTGATTCGCGCGGCGGTGCTGGCCGGCGCGCCCGAAGCCATGGAAATCGGCGGGCGGCGCGATGCCATCGCGCGCGCCATTGCCGAGGCGAAGGACGGCGACATCGTCCTCATCGCCGGCAAGGGCCATGAGCAGGGCCAGATCATCGGCGAGCGGGTGCTGCCCTTCGACGACGTGACGGTCGCGCGGGAATGCGCGCAATGATGGCGCCGCTCTGGACGGCCAGGTCCGTTGCCGAAGCGACCGGCGGCGCGGTGCAGAGTGATTTCGCCGCCAATGGCGTCGCGTTCGACAGCCGGGAGATCGGCCCCGGCGACCTGTTCGTCGCGATGCGCGGCGAGAGCGCGGACGGCCATGATTTCGCGGCAAAGGCTTTTGCTGGCGGCGCCGCGGGCGCGCTGGTCGAGCGGCCTGTCGAGGGCCCGCATGTCCTGGTCGAGGACACGGCGGCGGCGCTCGTGTGTCTGGGGCGGGCATCGCGGGCGCGCACGACCGCGAAGATCGTCGGCGTGACCGGCTCGGTCGGCAAGACCGGCACCAAGGAGGCGCTGTTTCTTGCGCTCGACCGGCAGGCGCGCGGGCGTGTGCATCGCTCGGTCAAGAGCTACAACAACCATGTCGGCGTGCCGCTGAGCCTCGCACGTATGCCGGCCGCGAGCCGCTTTGGCATCTTCGAGATGGGGATGAACCATGCGGGAGAGTTGTCGGACCTGACGAGGCAGGTGCGCCCGCATGTCGCGCTCGTCACCGCCATTGCCCCCGCCCATATCGGCAATTTCCCGGACGAGGCCGGGATCGCCACCGCCAAGGCGGAGATTTTCGAGGGACTGGCGCCGGGGGGCGTCGCGATCGTGCCCGCCGATACGCCGTATGCGGCGCTGCTGTACAACAAGGCTGCGTGCCACGCCGAGCGCGTGATGACCTTCGGCTTCGAGCGGTCGGCTGACGTGCATGTGCTCGACCAGGTGCGCGCACGGGGCGGCGGCACATCGCTGACGGCGCGGCTGCCCGGCGGCCTGGTCAGTTTCACCGTCGCCGCGCCGGGGCGTCACTGGGTGTCCAACGCCCTTGCCGTGATGGCCGTCGTCGATGCGCTCGGCGGCGACCTCGCGCAGGCGGGGCTCGCCCTTGCAGACATGCAGGGGCTCAAAGGCCGGGGGTTGAGGGCCGATGTGCCCTGGCAGGATGGCACGATCCGCCTGATCGACGAGAGCTACAATGCCAATCCGGCGAGCATGGCCGCGACGCTTGACCAGCTGGGGCAGGAGACTGCCGCGATCCGGCGCATTGCCATCCTCGGCGCGATGAAGGAGCTTGGCGCGCGGTCGGACGAACTCCATGCTGCGCTCGCTGTGCCGATCGGGGCGGCGGGCGTGGATCAGGCACTGCTTGTCGGCGGGGAAATGGCACCGCTTGCCGATGCGCTTGCCGGCACCGTGCCGGTCGTTCACGTTGCCGATGCAGGCGAAGCCATCGAGGCGGCGCGCGCGCTGCTCGCGCCCGGCGACGCGGTGCTGGTCAAGGGATCGAACAGTATCGGCCTGTCGCGCCTCGTTGCCGCACTCACCCAGGGAGACAATTGACCGATGCTCTACTGGATCGCCCAGTCGCTCGATTTTCCGACGCCGTTCCTCAGCCTGTTCCGCTTCCTGACCTTTCGCGCGGGCGCGTCGATCATTACCGCGCTGCTCATCGGCCTTGTCATCGGTCCGCGCTTCATCGGCTGGCTGAGGCTGCGCCAGGGCAAGGGCCAGCCCATCCGCAGCGACGGACCGCAGACCCACCTCGCCAAAAAGGGCACGCCGACCATGGGCGGGCTCATGATCCTGACCTCGCTCACCTTGTCGGCACTGTTGTGGATGGATCTGTCGTCCATCTATTTCTGGGCGTGCATGTTCGTGACGCTGGGGTTCGGCGCGATCGGCTTTCTCGACGACTATGACAAGGTGACGAAGGCGAGCCACAAGGGGCTGTCCGGCCGGTTCCGTCTCGGGCTCGAGTTTCTCATCGCGGGGGTGGCGACGTTCCTGATCGTCAGCCGCAACGGCACCGACCTCTATCTGCCCTTCTGGAGCGGCGGGGTCATCACGCTCGGGCCGCTCTATTACGCCTTTGCCGCCTTTGTCATCGTCTCTTTCGGCAACGCGGTGAACCTGACCGACGGGCTCGACGGGCTGGCCTCCATGCCCGTGATCGTCGCCTGCATGGCGTTCATGGCGATCGCCTATCTCGTCGGGCGCGCCGACTATGCGGCCTATCTCGGCATACCCCATGTGCCGGGCGCTGGTGATCTCGTCATCCTCTGCGGCGCGATCGTAGGCGCGTGCATGGCGTTCCTCTGGTTCAACGCACCGCCCGCCGCCGTGTTCATGGGGGACACCGGCAGTCTTGCGCTTGGCGGCACGATCGGCGTGATTGCTGTGTGCACCCATCACGAGATCGTGCTGGCGATCATCGGCGGCCTGTTCGTGATGGAGGCGCTCTCCGTCATCATTCAGGTGTTCTTCTACAAGCGCACCGGCAAGCGCGTGTTCAAAATGGCGCCGATCCACCATCATTTCGAGCAGCTCGGCTGGGCCGAATCGACGGTGGTCATCCGTTTCTGGATCATCTCCTTCGTTCTCGCGCTGGCGGGCCTCGCCACGCTGAAGCTGCGGTGATCGTCTCGGACGCCTTTCGCGGCAAACGCTATGCGGTGCTGGGCCTCGCGCGCTCGGGCCTCGCGACGGTGGACGCGCTGGCGGCGAGCGGGGCGCATATCCTGGCGTGGGACAACCGGGAGGAAGCGCGCGCGGCAGTGGCAGGCAAGGCCGGGGTCGCGGACATACTCGAGGCTGACCTCAGCGGGTTCGACGGCATCATCGTGTCGCCGGGCGTGCCGATCAACAAGCACCCCATCGCCGACAAGGCGAGGGCGAGCGGCGTTCCCCTCATCGGCGATATCGAGTTGTTCGCGCTCGCCCGGCCGACGCTGCCGCCGCACAAGGTGGTGGGCATCACCGGCACCAATGGCAAGTCGACCACGACGGCGCTCGTCCACCACATATTGCGGACCGCCGGCGTGCCGAGCGAGATGGGCGGGAATATCGGCCTGCCGATCCTCGGCCAGGATCCGCTGCCTGCGGGGGGCGTCTATGTGCTGGAGCTGTCGAGCTATCAGATCGACCTCACCTACAGCCTCGACTGCGATATCGCGGTGCTACTCAACATCACGCCCGACCATCTGGATCGCTATGACGGGTTCGAGGCCTATGCGGCGTCAAAGGCGCGGCTGTTCGCGATGCAGTCGCCGGGGCACGTGGCCGTTCGCGGCCGCAACGACCTTGACCCGATCCCACGGGCGCCATCGCTGGCTGGTCCGCATAATGCCCAGAATGCGGCGGCAGCAACTGATGTCTGCCGCGCGCTGGGGCTTGGTATGGAAACCATCGAGCACGGCTTGATGACCTACGCCAGCCTGCCCCACCGGATGCAGGCGGTGGGCGTCGTCGACGGCGTCACCTATGTCAACGACTCCAAGGCGACCAACGCCGCCTCGACGGCGCCGGCGCTCGCCGCATGGCCCATCAAGGGCGGGCGGCCAGTTATCCACTGGATTCTGGGGGGTCTGGCCAAGTCGGACAACCTTGATGCGTGCGCCGGGGGATTCCCGAACGTCGCGCGCGCCTATACGATAGGGGAGGCGGGGCCGCTATTTGCGTCGCTGCTGAGGGATGTCATGCCGGTCGAGGAATGTGAAATGCTGGTCACCGCCGTCGAGCGCGCCCGTGCGAACGCGCAGCCGGGCGATGTCGTGCTGCTCTCGCCCGCCTGCGCTTCCTTCGACCAGTTTCGCGATTTCGAGGCGCGCGGCGATGCGTTCGCGGCGGCGGTCGCCGCGCTCGGCGGGGCGGCGCGATGATGGCGGCAGGCGGACCCGGCGGCAAAGGCCTTGGCGCGATCGGGCGGCGGCTGCCGCGCCCGTCCGAGAACCGCGCGCTCGCCCAGCCGCTGCCGCGTGGACGCAGCGCGCTCGCCATGTGGTTCTGGGAGATCGACCGGGTGCTGCTGGCGCTCATCGTCGTGCTGATCGCCATCGGCCTCATCGCGGTGGCGGCGGCTTCGCCCGTGGCCGCCATCGACCGTTCGACCAGCGACGTGGCGGTGACGCCGCTCTATTATCTCTACCGCCAGGTGCTTTGGGTCGCGGCCGGAATTCCGGTGATGCTTGGCGTCTCGATGCTGCCCCGGCGCGAGGCGCGGCGGCTGGCGATGTTTCTGGCGGCCTTCTTCTCCGTGCTGCTCGCTGCCGTCCCGGCCATCGGTTCGGAAGTGAACGGCGCCGTCCGCTGGATCGGCAGCGGCGCCTTCAAGCTCCAGCCCTCGGAGTTTCTGAAGCCCGCGTTCGTTGTCACGCTCGCGTGGCTGCTGTCCCTGCGCGCGCGCGACAGGAGCCTCCCGGTGATCCCGCTGACGGGGCTGCTGACCGGGCTGGTCGCGATCCTTCTGATGCGCCAGCCGGATTTCGGACAGACCGTTATTTATGTCGGGATGTGGGCGGTGCTGCTGATGCTGAGCGGCATTTCCCTTGCGGCCATGGGCGGGCTGGGGGGTGCTGGCCTTCTGTTCCTCGGCGGCGTCTATCTTTTCTATGATAATGGCCGGGAGCGCATAAATCAGTTTCTAGGGCTCGGCACGACCGACGCAGGCGGGCCGACGCAGGTCGACCTTGCCCATGCCACGATCACGCATGGCGGCCTCGTCGGAGTGGGGCCGGGGCAGGGTTCCGCCAAATTCCATCTGCCCGAGGCGCATACCGACTATATCTTCTCGGTGATCGGCGAGGAGTTCGGCCTCTTGGCCTGTGTCGCCATCGCGACGGTCTATCTGGCGATCGTCGTGCGGGTTCTGCTGCGGCTGCTTGACGAGGAGGAGCCGTTCATCGTGCTGGCCTCGACCGGGCTCGTCGCTCAGCTTGCCATGCAGGCAATCATCAACATGGGCGTCAACGTCCAGCTCTTTCCGTCCAAGGGCATGACCCTGCCGTTCATCAGTTACGGCGGATCGTCCATGATCGCGCTGTGTGTGGGCGTGGGCCTGCTGCTCGCTTTCACCCGGCGCAATCCCTATATGGCGCGCCAGCCCTTTGCGGCGCTGGGGGCCGGGCGATGAGCTTTTCGCGTCACTATGTCATGGCCGCGGGCGGGACCGGCGGTCACCTCATGCCAGCCCATGCGGTCGCGGAGGAACTGATGCTGCGCGGTCATCATGTCGCGCTGGTGACGGACGAGCGCGGCGCGAAAATCCCCGGCATTTTCGAGAAGGCGCAGACGCATGTCCTGCCCGCCGGGCGGATGGCGGGCGGACCGATGGGCTGGGCCAGGGGCCTGCGCGCGATCTGGGCCGGGCGCAGCATGGCGCGGCGGCTTTACGAGACGTTCCAGCCGTCCGCGGTGGTGGGTTTCGGCGGCTATCCGGCGCTGCCCGCGCTGCTTGGCGCGATGGCGGAGGATGTCCCCACCATCGTCCATGAACAGAATGCCGTGCTCGGCCGCGTCAACCGCCTCGTGGCGGGTCGGGTCAACGCCATCGCCACTGCCTATCCGGCCATCCGTAATCTCGCCGAGCGCCACCGCGCCAAAGTCCATCTTGTCGGCAATCCGGTGCGCGAGGCCGTGCTTGCGCTGCGGGAGGAGCCCTATCCGCCGCTGACCGAGGAGAGCGTGTTCCGTGTCCTCGTCACGGGTGGCAGTCAGGGTGCGACGATCCTGTCGGAGGTTGTGCCGGAAGGGCTCGGCATGCTGCCTGTGGCGCTGAGGCGGCGCCTTCAGGTCACGCAGCAGTGCCGACCGGAGGACATAGAGGCCGTGCGCGAGACCTATCGCCGTCTCGAGATTCCCGCCGACCTCTCGACCTATATCGACGACATGCCGACGAAGCTCGGCTGGTCGCATCTCGTCATAGGCCGGGCGGGCGCATCGACCATCGCCGAGCTGACGGTGGCGGGGCGGCCCGCCATTCTGGTGCCGTTGCCCGGCGCGATGGACGATCACCAGACGGACAATGCGCAGGAAATGGCAAGGGCGGGCGGCGCACGTTCGATTCCGCAAACGCAGTTCACCGCCGTGGAGTTGGCGAAACAGATGCAGAAGATGGCAATGGAGCCGGGGGCGCTTGAAAATGCGGCGAAGCGCGCGCGCGCCTGCGGGCGGCCCGATGCGGTAAAGGACATGGCCGACCTCATCGAAAGCATCGGCACGGCGCCGATCATTCCCACGCGGCTGAGGGCGGAGCCGGTTGCATCCTCCCACAACCTTGCAGGTGCGCCGGCATGAGGGGGGTCGCCACCGACATCGGCACGATCCACTTCATCGGCATCGGCGGCATCGGTATGTCCGGCATCGCCGAGATCATGCACGACATGGGCTACAAGGTGCAGGGCAGCGACATGGCCGAGGGCTATGTGATTCAGCATCTGCGCGACGAGGGCATCAAGGTGATGATCGGGCACGCGCCCGAAAATCTCGGTGACGCGGCGGTTGTTGTGACCTCCACCGCCGTGAAGCGCACCAACCCCGAAGTGGCGCTGGCGCTGGAGAAGCGCATCCCGGTCATCCGCCGCGCCGAAATGCTGGCCGAGCTGATGCGCCTGCAGAACACCGTGGCGGTCGCGGGCACCCACGGCAAGACCACCACCACGTCGATGATTGCGGCGCTGCTCGATGCGGGCGGCATCGACCCCACCGTCGTCAACGGCGGCATCATCAACAGCTATGGCTCGAACGCGCGGCTCGGGTCGGGCGACTGGATGGTGGTGGAGGCGGACGAGAGCGACGGCAGCTTCCTGCGGCTCGACGGCACCGTCGCGGTCGTCACCAATATCGACCCCGAACATCTCGATCACTATGGCAGCTTCGACAGGGTCAAGGACGCCTTCGTCGAGTTTGTGGAGAATGTGCCCTTTTACGGCGCGGCGCTGCTCTGCCTCGATCATCCGGAGGTGCAGGCGATCCTGCCGCGTGTGCAGGACCGGCGCATCGTCACCTATGGCTTTTCGGCGCCCGCCGACATTCGCGGCGACAATGTGACGCCGTTTCCCGGTGGCAACCGCTTCGACGTAACCGTGCGCGACCGTAGCGGCGCGACGCGGCGGATCGAGGGCGTGACGCTGCCGATGCCCGGGCGGCACAATGTCCTCAATGCCATGGCCGCCATCGGCGTGGCGCTGCATATGGGCATAGACGACGAGACGATCCGTACCGGCTTCGCCGGCTTTGGCGGCGTCAAGCGGCGCTTCACAAAGGTGGGAGAGATCGCGCTGCCCACCGGCGGGACGGCGAGCGTGATCGACGATTACGGTCATCATCCGGTCGAGATCCGGGCGGTGCTGGCCGCCGCGCGGGAGGGCGCGTCCGGGCGGGTCATCGCTGTCGCGCAACCCCATCGCTACACCCGTCTGCGTGACCTCATGGAGGAGTTCCAGCAGGCGTTCAACGACGCCGACGCTGTTTATGTCACCCCGGTCTATCCTGCCGGTGAAGCGCCGATCGAGGGCGTCGACGCCGATGCACTGGTTGCCGGGCTGAAGCGGCGCGGCCATCGCGCGGCGGAGGCGGTGGCGGATGCCGACGCGCTGGCGCGGGCGTTGGCGGCGGACGTTCGTCCCGATGACATCATCGTGTGCCTTGGCGCGGGCGACATCACGAAATGGGCGGCGGGGCTGGCTGACGCGATAATGGCGGCACGGGGATGATGGTGGCGGAACGCCTCCCGGAGGTGCGCGGCACGCTCACGCCGAACGCGCCGCTGGCGCCTTTGGTCTGGTTCAAGGCGGGCGGTGTGGCCGACTGGCTTTTCGAGCCTGCGGATGTCGACGACCTGAGCCAGTTTCTTGCGGCGCTCGACCCGGCCGTGCCGGTCATGGCGCTCGGCCTCGGCTCAAACCTTATCGTGCGCGACCGGGGTGTGCGGGGTGTCGTGGTCCGGCTGGGCAAGCCGTTTGCGAGGGTCGAGGTGGCGGATGATCACCGTCTTGTCTGCGGCGCCGGGGCGAGCGGTATTCTCGTGTCCTCGACCGCCCGCGACGCGGCGATCGCTGGGCTGGAGTTCCTGCGGTCGATCCCTGGCACGGTCGGCGGCTTCGTGCGCATGAACGGTGGCGCCTATGGCAGCGAAACGCGGGACATTCTGGTGAACTGCGAGGCTGTGCTGCGCTCCGGCGAACGGCGGACAATGGCGGTCGACGCGCTCGGCTACAGCTATCGCCACAGCGAACTGCCGGAGGGCGCCATCGTCATATCCGCGACCTTTCGCGGGCGTGCTGGCGATCCCGCCGCCATTCAGGCCGAGATGGACCGCATCGCCGCCGCGCGCGAGGAGAGTCAGCCGCTGCGGTCCCGGACCGGCGGCTCGACCTTCAAGAATCCGCCGGGTTACAAGGCATGGGAGCTGGTCGACCGGGCGGGTTGCCGGGGGCTGAGGATGGGGGATGCGCAGGTGAGCGAGAAGCACACCAATTTCCTCCTCAACCTCGGCAGCGCGAACGCGGCCGATATCGAGGCGCTGGGCGAGGCCGTGCGCCGCCGGGTGCTGGAGGCGACCGGCATTGCCCTTGAATGGGAAATCCAGCGGGTCGGGGACGCGTCATGACCCTTGCGCCCCTCCATGTTGCGGTCCTGATGGGCGGCTGGTCGGCCGAGCGGTCGGTGTCGCTGATGAGCGGCGAGGGTGTCGCCACGGCGCTGGAGGCGCTTGGCCACCGGGCCACGCGCGTCGATCTGGGCGAGACCCCCGCGCAGGGCCGCGACCTGCCCGCGAAGCTGCTTGCCGCCGCGCCGGATGTGGTGTTCAACGCGCTGCACGGATCGCCGGGCGAGGATGGGTCGGTGCAGGGTCTGATGGATATTATCGGCGTGCCCTATACGCACAGCGGCATGGCCACATCCGTGATCGCCATCGACAAGCAGCTCACCAAGCAGCATCTGGTGCCCCACGGCATCCCGATGCCGGGCGGGCGGATCGTCTCCAGCGCCAGCCTGTTTGAGGGCGATCCGCTGCCCCGGCCCTATGTGCTGAAGCCGGTCAACGAGGGATCGTCCGTTGGAGTCGCCATCGTCACGGACGAGAGCAATCACGGCCATCCGATCGCGCGGGGCGCGTCAGGCCCCTGGAACGATTTCGCCGAACTGCTCGCCGAACCGTTCATCCGTGGCCGCGAACTGACCGTTGCGGTGCTGGGCGATCGGGCGCTGTGCGTGACGGAGCTGCGCCCCAAATCCGGCTTCTACGATTTCGACGCGAAATATACGGACGGCATGACCGACCATATCTGCCCGGCGGACGTGCCGGCGGACATCGCGGCGCGGATGATGGCGATTGCACGGGATGCCCATCGCCTGCTTGGCTGCAAAGGCACGTCCCGTTCCGATTTCCGCTGGGATGATGAACGGGGGCAGGACGGACTTTTTCTGCTCGAGGTCAATACCCAGCCGGGCATGACGCCGCTCAGTCTGGTGCCGGAACAGGCCCGTTCCCTCGGCATGGACTATGGCGCGCTGGTCGAGGCGATCATTGCCGAGGCGCTCGGGCTCAGTGTCGCGGAGGCGGTGGCATGAACACCGCGACGATCAGGCGTGGCACCGGGCGCGGAAGCCGGGCGGCAGCGCAACCCAGAAACGGGCGCAAGCCCGTGCGCAAGGCTTCGGTCATCGACAAATGGCTGGCGGCCCTGCCCGTCAGTCAGGCGACGCTTGCGCGCCTGCTGACGCTTCTCGTTTCGGCGCTTGCACTGGCGCTCGCCTGGATCGCGGCGAGCTTTCTCGGCCTTCCTGCCATGGCCCGGATGGAGATGGCGCATCTCGCCGCGCGCGCCGGCTTCGAGGTGGCGCGCCTCGATATCGAGGGGGTGGACCGACTCGACAGCGGTCAGGTCTATGCGCTCGCGCTCGATCAGATGGACCGCTCCATGCTCAATGTCGATCTGGCGGCAGTGCGGGCCAGGATGCTGACGCTCGGCTGGGTCAAGGAGGCGCGGGTGACGCGGCGCCTGCCCGACACGCTCGTCATCGACATTGTCGAGCGCAAGCCGGTCGCCGTGTGGCAGCATGATGGCGCCCTCAGCCTCATCGACGCGCAGGGCGTCGTGCTTGAGCCGCTGGACGGGCGGACAATGCCCGATCTGCCGTTGGTGGTGGGGCCGGACGCAAACCGGCGGACGGGTGCGCTCAAGAGCCTGCTTGACGCCGCCCCGGCGTTGAAGCCGGTTGTCACCGGGGCGACATGGATCGGCAATCGTCGCTGGAACCTCAAGTTCCAGTCGGGTGAGCTCCTGCTGCTGCCCGAGGGCGAGGCACAGGCCGCGGCGGCGTTGATGAAGTTCGCCGAGATGGAAGGCGTCAACCACCTCCTCGGTCGCGGGATCGTGCGTTTCGACATGCGTGACCCTAGTCGTTTCGTGCTGCGCCTGCCGCCCGACCGGGGCGCAAAGGCCGCCCCCGCCCCATCAGGCACCACACAGGGCGCAAGCGCCAGGGAAGAAGGCTGAACCATGGCACCGCCGCGCACCGACAAGCTCATCACGGCGATCGACGTCGGCTCCTGGAAAGTGTCGGCGCTGATCGCCGCAAAACAGGATGACGGCAGCCTTCTCGTCCTCGGCACCGGCCAGCGCGAGAGCCGCGGCGTCCGGCGCGGTTTCATCGCCGACATGGAGCGCACCGAGCAGGCGATCCGCGAGACCGTTGAGCAGGCGGAGAAGGTCGCGGGCACGAACATCGAGTCCGTCTGCGCCAGTTTTTCCGCCGGTTCGCTCTCCAGCGACCTCATGCCGGTCGAGATTGACATCGGCAACCGGCGCATCCAGCAGCCTGACGTGGACGAACTGCTGGCACGCGCGCGCGATGCCATCGACCCATCCGGCCGGGTCGTGCTCCATGCCCAGCCGACGCTCTACACCATCGACGCGACCGACGGCGTGCGCAACCCGGTGGGCCTCCATGCCGAAAGGCTGGGGGTCGACGTGCATGTGATGCAGGCGGACGGTGCCTCGCTCGCCAATCTGGAGCACTGCATCCGCGCGGCCTATCTCGACGTGGAATCGATCGTCGCGGCGCCGCTCGCCACCGGCCTCGCCTGTCTGTCCGAGGAGGAACGCGACCTCGGCGTCGCGCTGGTGGAGCTGGGGGCGGGCGTCACCAACGTGTCGCTGTTCTCCGGCGGGATGCTGGTCGATCTGCGTTCCATCCCCACAGGCGCGGCGGACATAACCGACGATATCGCGTCGGCCTTCGGCATCCGCCGCAGCCAGGCGGAGCGGATGAAATGCTTCTATGGATCGGCGATGCAGTCGCGCCGCGATTTCCGCGAGATGATAGAGATCGCGCCGGTCGCGGGCGCCGGCGAAAGTGCCGATGGGCGCAAGGTGACGCGCGCCGAACTTGTCGGCGTGATCTGTGAGCGGCTGGCGCGGCTGATGAAGGATGTCGCCGACGCGCTTCAGGCCATGGGGTATCAGGGGCCGGTTGCGCGGCAGGTCGTGCTGACCGGCGGCGGCGCGGAGATGAAGGGCATTGCCGACTATGCGCAGTCGGCGCTCGGTCGCGCCGTTCGCACGGGCCGTCCACGGGGGCTTGCGGCGCTCCCCGATGCGCATAGCGGTCCGGCGTTCGCGACGCTTGCCGGCGCGGCGCTTCATGCGGCGAGCAATCCCAAGGACTTGCGGAGCCTCGGCCCGGCCTATCAGAGCGTGACGCGGTCCGGTGGAACGGCCTGGCTGCAGCGGCTCGTGACGGCACTCAGGACAAACTACTGAAAATGGTTAATTTGGGGATGAACTGACGGCAACTATGGTGCATGAACGTTGAAATCATCAGTCGCCACGCAGGGTGAGGGAGAACGAAGATGAGCATTGAGATCGGTCCGCCTCATGTGGACGAGCTGAAGCCGCGGATCACCGTGATCGGTATTGGCGGCGCAGGTGGCAACGCTATTGCCAACATGATCGCGGCGGAGGTCGACGGCGTCGACTTCATCGTGGCCAATACGGATGCGCAGGCGCTGAATGCCTCGCCCGCCGAGCGGCGGATCCAGCTCGGCCACCGCATCACCGAGGGTCTGGGCGCGGGTGCGCGGCCCGACATCGGCCGCGCGGCGGCGGAGGAGTCGATCGCCGAGGTGCAGGAAGCCCTGGAGGGCGTGCACATGTGCTTCATCGCGGCGGGCATGGGCGGCGGCACCGGCACCGGCGCGGCGCCTGTCGTTGCAAAGGCGGCGAAGGAAAAGGGCGTGCTGACGGTCGGGGTCGTCACCAAGCCGTTCACGTTCGAGGGGAACCGGCGCGCCCGCGCGGCCGAGGCGGGCATCGAGGAGCTGCAGAAGCATGTCGACACGCTGATCGTCATCCCCAACCAGAATCTGTTCCTCATCGCCAATCCGAACACGACCTTCAAGGAAGCGTTCGAGATGGCCGACGAGGTGCTCCAGCAGGGCGTGCGCGGCATCACCGACCTCATGGTCATGCCCGGCCTCATCAACCTCGACTTTGCCGACGTGCGCTCCGTCATGGAGGAGATGGGCAAGGCGATGATGGGCACCGGCGAGGCCGAGGGTGACAATCGCGCGCTCCAGGCGGCCGAGAAGGCGATCGCCAATCCGCTCCTCGACGGCGTGTCGATGCAGGGCGCCAAGGGTGTCATCGTGTCGATCACCGGCGGTGAGGACATGCGCCTCATGGAGGTCGACGAGGCCGCCAATCATATCCGCGAGCTGGTCGACCCGGATGCCAACATCATCTGGGGTTCGGCCTTCAACGAGGCGCTGAACGGCAAGATCCGCGTGTCGGTCGTTGCCACCGGCATCGACGTCGAGGCCGGTGCGGCCAGGCCGGAGAGCGAGCCTTTTGTTATACGGCCAACCGGCGGGACGGTCCGTATCCCGCCCAAGGCGCCTGTGGCGGAACCCGTGCCGATGCCTGCGCCGGAAGCGCAAGCGGTGGCCGATGCGCCCGTGCCGGTCGCCACGCCCGCCGATCTCGAACTGACCGACGCATTGCCCGGTCCCCAGGAGGAGGGTCTCGCTACCGTCTCGTTCCGTGCAGGCGGACCCGCCGCGGAAACTGGTGTCGGAGCCGCACCGCAGGACGATGCGGGCGAGCTCGACCTGAGCGCCTTTTCGGAGACCGCCACCGCGCCGCAGCCCACGCCCGCGCGGGAGGAGGAGCACCCCGCGCTCGAGCCGATCCCTGCGCCGCCGTCCGCCCGTCCGGCAACAGGCGGCACGCTGTTCGAGCGCATGTCCCTGCTCGCCCGTGGTCAGTCGCGTTCGGCCGATCAGGACGAGGAGGAGGAGAAGGGCGACTATCAGGTGCCCCGATTCCTCAACCGTCAGGGCAATCAGTAAGGCGGTCGCAAGGCGCGGCATCCTGTCTGTCCCCGGCCCCGGATCGTCGCAGGATCGCGCGCCGCTTCTGTTGATCGCGGGCAGGCCCTGATAGCGACGAAGACGTGATGATGGCGGGTGTAGGACAATTGGCGGCGGCGACTGGTCTTGCCGTTCGCATGGTGTTGCTGATCGGGGGCGGGTCGCTGGCCGCTGTCCCGTTGTGGGCGCAGCCCGGTGCGATGGTCCAGCCGACCCCGCCGGCGCAGGCGGTCGAGCGGCTCAACGAGAACCTGACCCGCCTGTCACGGGCGCCGACCGATATGGAGGCGCTGCTGGGTGCCGGGCAGGCGGCTTATGATCTTGGCGATGCGCAGGCGGCAAGCGGCTTCTTCACCCGTGCCGAGCTGGTCGACCCGCGTTCCGGCCGGGCCAAGATCGGCCTTGCTCTGGTCGAGCTTGCGCTCAAGCAGCCGGTCGCGGCTGCCAGGCACTTCGATGAGGCAGCCGCGCTCGGCGTCGGTGCCGGCGACTATCTGCCGGAAAAGGCGCTGGCCTATGATCTGGTCGGCAATCAGGCGCAGGCACAGCGGGACTATCTGATCGCGCTGCGCGCCAACCCTCGTGACGAGGAGCTGATCCGCCACTATGCCATTTCGCTTGGGGTGTCCGGGCGGCTGACCGAGGCGGAGGCGCTGTTGCGGCCGCTCCTGACCCAGAGCAACCGGGCGGCGTGGCGCGACCGCACGATGATCCTGGCGATGAACGGCCATGTGGCCGAGGCGCGGCGTATTGCCGGGAGCACCATGCCGCCGGGCATGGCCGATGCCATGGACCCCTATCTCATCCGGATGGGGGCGCTGACACCCGCGCAGAAGGCGGTCGCGGCGCATTACGGTCAGTTCCCGCCCGACGGACTGAAACTGGCGCCTGTGATGTCGCCCCCCGCCGCCGTGCAGGTGGCAGGGAAGCAGGATGAGCGCAAGGGACGCAGGAAGGGTCGGCAGGAAGACGCCGTCGCGCCGGTTCCGCCGGTCGTCGCCGGCGATGATCCGGCCCTGCTCGCCGCGATGCCGCGGCGGGAGTCTGCCTCTGGCCCGCCCGTGGCGTTGGCGCGCGCGAGCCAGCCCTCGTCCGCCAGAGGCAAGGGCGGCGCGGAAGACGATCCCGATGGCTGGTCAGCCGCCGAGCGCAAGATCGCCGAACAGCGGATCGCCGCCCGCCCGCAGGATGGCCCCTCTGCGCTTGCCGCCGCGCGGGCGAGAGCGCAGGACAGAGCCGCGCAGGCATCGGCCGGGACGCCACCCGCCACATCCGGCGCGGCCAGACCCTGGGGTGTCGTTGCGAGCGCGGCGGCGGCGAACGTCGAGCCGAAGATGGTGCCCGCTTCGCCGCCACCTGCATCGTCAGCGCCTGCGGCGCCCCGGTCCGAGCCTGTCGGCCCCACGCCGCCCGTCCCGTCGCCCATACCGCCGTCCGGGCGGACGCTGGCCGACATCATGGCGGACATCACCGTGCCCGAGACGGAGCGGCAGGGTGGCGTGACGCCGGTTGACCTGACTGCCGTTGCGCGCCTGCAGGCGCAGCAGGCCAAGGCCGAAGCGGCGGATCGGGCAAAGAAGGAGGCGGCGGCCAAGGCCAAGGCTGTCGCCGAGGCCAAGGCCAAGGCCGAGGCGGAGGAGAAGGCGCGGATCAAGGCCAATCCATCGCGCAGCTGGGTGCAGGTTGCGACAGGCAAGGACACCGGGGCGCTTGCCTTCGACCTGCGGCGGCTCAAGCGCACCTATTCCGGCCTTGCCGATCAGAACGGCTATACGGCGGAATGGGGCCAGACCCGCCGGCTTCTGGTCGGGCCGTTCGCGACGATCGCCAAGGCAAAGGCGCTTGAGGCCGATGTCAGGAAGGCGGGCGGCGACGCCTTTGTCTGGCAGAGCGATGCGGGCGAGGTCGTCACTCCTCTCGGCAAGAAATGACGTCCGCGCTCCCGCGCTACGCCAGCGACCCGGCAGTCAGCCGCGGGCGTCTCCATGCCGAGCCGGGCGGCGCGACCAGAGGGCCGCGCGACGCCTTTCAGCGTGACCGCGATCGCATCATCCACTCGATCAGCTTCCGGCGGCTGCGCCACAAGACGCAGGTGTTCATCGCGCCTGATGGTGACCACTACCGGGTGCGCCTGACCCACAGCCTCGAAGTCGCGCAGATCGGCCGCACCATCGCCCGCGCGCTCGGGCTCAACGAAGATCTCACCGAGGCGCTATGCCTGGCGCATGACATCGGCCATCCGCCCTTCGGCCATGCCGGGGAGGAGGCGCTGTCCGAGGCGATGGCGGGAGCGGGTGGTTTCGATCACAACGCCCATACGCTGCGGGTGTTGATGAAGCTGGAGGCACCCTATCCGTTGTGGGACGGGCTCAACCTGACGTGGGAGACGCTTGAGGGGCTTGCCAAGCATAACGGTCCGGTCGCCGCGCCGACCTGGGCCATGGCGGAAGCGGACGCAGCCTTCCCTCTGGCCCTCGACCAATGGCCGTCGCTGGAAGCGCAGGTTGCCGCGCTCGCCGACGATATCGCCTATGACAATCACGATATCGACGACGGCCTGCGCGCGGGATTCCTGACGATCGAGCAGCTCGCCGAGGTGCCGATGGTGCGGGAGGGCTGGGCGCGCGTGCGCGCCCGCTACCCTGACATTGCGGCAGAGCGGCTGGTCGGCGAACTGATCCGCGACCAGATCGGCGCCATGGTCAACGATCTTATCGAGACCAGCCGGGCAACCCTGCGGGCGGAGGGCATAGGAGACGTGGCCGATGTGCGGGCGGCCGGGCGCGGCCTGATCGGGTTCAGCGATACCATGCGGGCGGAGGAACGGACGCTCAAACGCTTCATGTATGCCAATCTTTACCATCATCCCCGGCAGCTTGAGGCGTCGGGCGCGGCGCAGCGCCTGGTCAGCGAGCTGTTTGCCGGTTATCGCGCCGAAAGCGCCCTGATGCCAGCGGGATGGAGCGAGGCGGTTCCGTCCGACGAGCCCCGACGCAGCCGCCATATCGCGGATTTCATTGCGGGCATGACCGACCGCTATGCCGCGCGGGCGCATCGCGACATGATGGCCGCGACGGCCAGCGCGTCGTGAACCGCGGTTGACTCCCAGGGGGCGAAACGGCAAATAGAAATCGCTTCTGGTGCATTGCAACATGCGTCGGGTCATTGCGGGAGAGCGTCGCGGCCGTTTCACGGTCATCAGCGGCCACCGAAGGAGCAACCGCCCCGGAATCTCTCAGGTCAAAGGGACCGCAATCGACCAAGGGGCGCTCTGGAAAGCGGGTGCGGCTGTCGCTGCGCCCCACCGAAGGGGTAAGCCGGGCGGGCGCTCTGGGCGCGCGAACGGTCAAAGCTCTCAGGTTCCGTGACAGAGGGGGTCGGGCTGGGTGGGCAATGCTGCCCATCTCGCGCGCACTCTGTTGTTCAGGAACCGGCCATGAGTGATCACACCACCGCGTTGGACCCCATCGAAACCGAAATGCTGCCGCTCGACGGCTGGCACCGGGCGCAGGGCGGACGCATGGTGCCGTTCGCGGGCTACTGGCTGCCGGTCCAGTATGAAGGGATAATCGCCGAGCATCGCTGGACGCGCGAAAGCGCCGGGCTTTTCGACGTCAGCCATATGGGCCAGCTCCATTTGTCGGGCGACGGGCTCGACGCCGCCATCGAGGCGATCCTCCCCATCGACCTTGCCACGCTGAAAGCGGGTTCGGTCCGCTATTCGCTTCTGCTGGACGAGGCGGGCGGCATCCTCGACGACCTCATGGTGACGCGGCAGGACAGCGGCCTTTACATGGTCGTGAATGGCGCGACCAAATGGGACGATATCGGTCATCTGCGCGAGCATCTTCCCGACGAGATCACGCTCAATCATTTCGACGATCATGCGCTTCTGGCGCTCCAGGGGTCGAATGCGGTCGATGCGCTCGCCGCGCTGGTGCCGGGTGTCGAGCAACTCGGGTTCATGCAGGGCGGTGCGTTCGACTGGAACGGCGCGCCACTGTGGATCAGCCGCTCGGGCTACACCGGCGAGGACGGGTTCGAAATATCGGTGCCCGGCGACATGGCGGAGGCGCTGGCCGAGGCGCTGTGCGCTGACGAGCGGGTGAAATCCTGCGGTCTTGGCGCGCGCGACTCGCTCCGGCTGGAGGCGGGACTGCCGCTTTACGGTCACGACCTGACGCCGGAGGTGAGCGCCATCGGCGCAGGGCTGGGCTTCGCCGTGCCGAAGCGCCGCCGCGCCGAGGGCGGGTTCATCGGCGCGGACCGCGTGCAGGCCGAGATCGCGCACGGACCGGCGCGCAGGCGAGTCGGCCTCGCCATCGAAGGCCGCATGCCCGCGCGCGAGGGCGCCCGCATTCACGCCGCCGGCAAGCCGGTCGGCGCCGTGACTTCGGGCGGCTTCTCGCCGACGTTGGAGCGCCCTATTGCGATGGGCTGGGTCGATGCGGCGCTCGCGGAACCGGGGACGCCCCTGTCCATAGAAGTGCGCGGCAAGCAGCTCGCGGCGACCGTCACGCCCATGCCTTTCGTCCTCCATCGTTATGTCCGCAAGGGAGCCAATCCATGAGCCGCTATTTCACCGAAGACCATGAGTGGATCGACGTGTCAGGCGATATCGCCACCGTCGGCATCACCGACTATGCGCAGGAACAGCTTGGCGACATCGTGTTCGTCGAACTGCCGGAGGAGGGCAAAAGCTTCGCCAAGGGCGACGATGTCGCCGTGGTCGAGTCGGTCAAGGCCGCCTCCGACGTCTATGCACCGATCTCCGGCGAGGTGGTCGAGGCCAACAGCGCGCTCGAGGAGGAGCCGGGCCTCGTCAATTCGGACCCGGAGGAGGACGGCTGGTTCTTCAAGCTCAGTGTCGCCGATGCGTCCGAATTGCAGTCGCTGATGGACGAGGCCGCCTACAAGAGCTTCGTGGCGGGCCTCTGAGCGGGCATATGGTCGAGAACCACGCCTCTCGCTGGAACCCGGCGGCCTATGTGGCCAATGCGAGCTTTGTGCCCGCACTGGGTGCGCCGATGCTCGATTTGCTCGCACCGCGCCCCGGCGAGCGTGTCCTCGACCTGGGCTGCGGCGATGGCGTGCTGACCGAGCGGATCGTCGCGGCGGGCGCGGACGTCGTTGGCGTCGACGCATCGGACACGATGATCGCGGCGGCGCGCGGGAAGGGCCTTGATGCCCGTGTGGCGGACGGGCAGGCGCTTGAATTCGATGCCGAGTTCGACGCGGTGTTCTCCAACGCGGCGCTGCACTGGATGCTCGACCCGGCGGCGGTGGCCCGGGGCGTGTTCCGGGCGCTCAAGCCTGGCGGCCGTTTCGTGGGCGAGATGGGCGGTTCGGGCAATGTCCGCGCCTTGCGCACCGCGATCCGCGCCGAGCTCGACGCGCGGGGCTATCCTGTGCCGGGCGAGGACCCGCAATGGTATCCCACCGTTGAGCTGTTCACCGGCATTTATGAGGCCGCCGGGTTCACCGATGTCGAGGGGCGCCTGATCGACCGCCCGACGCCTCTGCCCAACGGCCCGACCAGCTGGTTCCTTACCTTTCGCACGGGATTCATGGACACCGCCCATGTTCCCGATGCCGAGCAGCCAGCGGTCGCCGAGGCGGCCGCGGCGCGGCTTGACCCCGCGATGATCGGGCCGGACGGTATCTGGCTCGCCGATTATGTTCGCCTTCGCTTCACGATGAGAAAGCCCGCCTGATGCGTTATCTGCCGCTGTCCGATGCCGACCGTGCCGAGATGCTGCGCATCATAGGCGCCCCGTCCGTCGATGCCCTTTTTGTCGACGTGCCGGAGGGCGCTCTGCTCGACGGGCCGGTTGCCGGGCTGCCGCGCCATGCCTCCGAAATGGCGGTCGAGCGGCATATGGCGGCCCTGGCGAGCCGCAACATGGTCGCCGGTTCCGTCCCGTTCTTTCTGGGTGCGGGGGCCTATCGCCATCATATCCCGGCGAGCGTCGACCATCTGATCCAGCGTGGCGAATTCCTGACCGCCTACACGCCCTATCAGCCGGAGATCGCGCAGGGCACGCTTCAGGTGCTGTTCGAGTTCCAGACGCAGGTCGCGCGGCTCTTTGGCTGCGATGTGGCCAACGCCTCCATGTATGACGGGTCGACGGCCTGCTGGGAAGCGATCAGCATGGCGCGGCGGGTGACGAAGCGCGGGCGGGCAATCCTCTCCTCCGGCCTGCACCCGCATTATGTGTCGGTGGCGCAGACCATGGCCCGCTTCACGGGCGACGTGCTGGCGCATCGCGCACCGACGCTGGACGCGGCCACGGATGCCGATGCGCTGATCGCCGCGATCGACGGCGAGACGAGCTGTGTCGTCGTGCAATATCCCGATATTCTCGGCCGGATCGCGGATCTTGCCCCCCTCGCTGCCGCGGCGCACGCTGCGGGCGCGCTGCTGATCGCGGTCGTGACGGAGCCGGTGGCGCTGGGTGCGTTGAGGTCGCCGGGCGAGATGGGCGCCGACATCGTGGTGGGCGAGGGCCAGTCGCTCGGCGTCGGCCTCAACTTCGGCGGCCCCTATCTCGGTCTGTTTGCCTGCGCAGACAGGCTGGTGCGCCAGATGCCCGGGCGGCTGTGCGGGCAGACGGTCGATGCCGACGGACGGCGCGGCTTTGTCCTGACCCTCTCGACCCGCGAGCAGCATATCCGGCGCGAGAAGGCGACGAGCAACATCTGCACCAACAGCGGGCTGTGCGCGCTGGCGTTCAGCATCCACATGACGTTGCTGGGCGAGCGAGGCCTTCGCGATCTTGCCATGCTCAACCACGCCAGCGCCGTGAAGGCGGCGGATCGGCTCTCGGCCGTGCCCGGCGTGCGGCTCCTGAACGAGGGTTTCTTCAACGAGTTCACGCTCGTCCTCAATGCCGACGCGCGCGAGGTCGCGCGGGCGCTGGCGGATCGGCAGGTGCTGGGCGGCGTATCGCTCGGGCGGCTCTATCCGGGCGAGGCGGACCTCGCTGGCGGACTGGTGGTGGCCGTCACGGAAACGGCCACGCAGGAGGATGTCGAGGCGTTCGCCGCCGGATTGCAGGAGGTGCTGGCATGACGATCAATCAAAGCGGCTGGCGCCCCGAAATGGCTATTGGCGATGATGCGGCCCCCGCCACCTTCACCGGCAACCGCGCGCTGATGCTGGAAGAGGCGCTGCTGTTCGAGCTTGGCGATGCGGAGATGACCGGCGTTGACCTCGACCCGGCACCGACCGATGTCGCGCCGCGCCTGGGCGGACTGGAGCGGGCGGCGCCCATCGGTCTTGCCGGCCTCAGCGAGCCGGAGGCGGTGCGCCATTATACCCGCCTGTCCCGCCAGAACTTCGGCATCGACCTTGGCGTCTTTCCGCTTGGCTCCTGCACGATGAAGCACAATCCCCGCCTTAACGAGCGGGTGGCGCGGATGCCGGGCTTTGCCGATGTGCACCCGCTTCAGCCGGTCTCTACGGTGCAGGGCGCTCTTGCGGTGATGGAGCAGCTTTCCGACTGGCTCCTCAAGCTCACCAACATGACCGCTGTCGCCCTCAGTCCCAAGGCGGGCGCCCATGGCGAACTGTGCGGGCTGCTTTGCATCCGCGCGGCGCTGGAGGCGCGTGGCGACGCGCGCCAGGTCGTCCTCGTGCCGGAAAGTGCGCACGGCACCAACCCCGCGACCGCCGCTTTTTGCGGCTACCGGGTGGAGGGCATACCGGCGACGGCCGACGGGCGGGTTGACCTTGCCGCGCTGACCGCCAGGCTTGGTCCCGATGTCGCGGCGGTGATGATCACCAACCCCAACACCTGCGGACTTTTCGAGCGCGACATGAAGACGATCTGTGACGCGGTCCATGCGGCCGGCGCGCTGGTCTATTGTGACGGGGCCAACTTCAACGCGATTGTCGGGCGGGTGCGCCCCGGCGACCTGGGCGTGGATGCGATGCACATCAACCTTCACAAGACATTCTCGACCCCCCATGGCGGCGGCGGGCCGGGCGCGGGGCCAGTGGTGCTGTCGGCGGCGCTGGCGCCTTATGCGCCGCTGCCGTTCGTCGAGCGCGGCGCGGACGGCGGTCTGTCGCTGGTCGAGGAAGAGACGGCCGGCCAACATCATGCCGGCAGCTTTGGCCGGATGACCGCCTTTCACGGCCAGATGGGCATGTTCACGCGCGCACTCGCCTACATGCTCTCCCACGGTGCCGACGGGTTGGCCCAGGTTGCCAATGACGCGGTGCTCAACGCCAATTATGTCCTGCGCAGTCTTGACGATGTGCTCGATGCGCCGTTCGCGGCAGGCGGCCCGTGCATGCACGAGGCGCTGTTCAGTGATTCGGGGCTGGCGGAGGGCATCTCCACGCTCGACATCGCCAAGGCCCTGATCGACGAGGGTTTTCACCCGATGACCATGTATTTCCCCCTGGTCGTTCACGGCGCCATGCTGATCGAGCCGACGGAAACGGAAAGCAGGGCGGGGCTCGATCAGTTCATCGGCGCGCTCCGGTCCGTGGCCGAACGGGCGAAGGCGGGCGATACGGCGCTTAAGAGCGCACCGCATTTCGCGCCGCGCCGCCGGCTGGACGAAACGCTCGCGGCGCGGAAGCCGGTGCTGCGCTGGACGCCGCCGCAGGCTGACGCGGCGGAGTGACTCATCAGAGCCAGCGGCGCACCCGCCGCTTGTAGTCGCGGTAAGTGTCGCCGAACTTCGCCTCCAGATAGCGTTCCTCCCGAGCGATCACCTGTGTGCGGATCACGACGAGCACGACGGGCAGAAGCGCCAGTGCCACGGGACCGTCAAACGCGATGGCAAGCCCCGCATATGCGGTCGCCATGCCCAGATACATGGGATTGCGTGTGAAGCGATAGACGCCGCCGTCGACGATCCCCTTCACACTGCGCCATGGGGGAACCGGCGTGCCTGCGCGCCGGAAGCGGCCGGTGGCGGCCATGTTGAGCGCCAGCCCGGCGACGAGCAGCAGCCCGCCCGCGAGCCAGACCGCAAACCGATCCATCCCGAAGGACAACCGCCCAGTCACGCCCTCCACGCCCAGGCCGATGAGCAAAAAACCCAGATAGACGAAGGGGGGCGGGAAGCTTACCTTCGCGTTGTCCCCGGTGCTGTCGCTGGCATCGTCCATCCGTCACCTTCCCGCCCCATCATGGTGGAATGTTATAAGGAAAACCGACTGCAGTGAAGCGGCATGCCCCATCCGCGATGCGCAACCGCGACGCCATTGCGGCGGTGCTGCGCGATGTGCTGCCCGCCAAAGGCCTTGTCCTGGAGGTCGCGAGCGGATCGGGCGAGCATGTCGTGCATTTCGCCCGGCAGTTTCCCGGTCTCGACTGGCAGCCGAGCGATCCCGACCCCGAGTCGCTCGCGTCCATCGCCGCCTGGTCCGATGAATCGGCCCTCGGCAATGTGCGCGCGCCGCTGCGGCTGGACGCCATGGCGGGGGACTGGCCGATTGCCCGCGCGGACGCGCTGCTATGCATCAACATGGTCCATATCAGCCCATGGGAGGCGACATCGGGATTGTTCGCCCATGCCGCGCGCTTGCTCCCGACCGGTGCGCCGCTAATTCTCTACGGACCCTATCTGCGCGATGACGTGGAAACAGCGCCCAGCAATCTGGCCTTTGATGCATGGCTCAAGGATCAGAACACGCTCTGGGGGTTGCGCAGGCTGGAGCTTGTTTCGCAAGTTGCTGATCGTCAGGGATTTTGTCTGGTCGCCGTTCATGACATGCCCGCCAACAACCTGACTCTCGTCTTCCGCAAGTTCTGATCGCCGCGTCCGGCGCATCGACTTTCAGCTGTACCGCCGCAATGGCGGAATCGATTCGAGTCTTTATTCCAATTCTGAACTTGACAAGAAACAGAGTTTCAGATGATTTCCCTGTTCGGGAAGCTTCATAACAGATTCAGGTGGTATTTCAGCATCGCATGTCTCGGCGCGGGGAGGTTGCTCGAGCCGGAACTGTGCTGTTAACCCTTCTCTTCAGATGACAGTCGGTCTTGGACGGTTGCTGACGCTTTCCGGGGATGCGACTGGAACTTTGGCTTTGAATTCATTACTTTAATCGGGGGACAGAAACATGGCGACAGTGACAGGCGACGGCGGCGATAACGTGCTGAACGGCACCGGCGGCGCGGACACCATTTATGGCGGCAACGGCAACGACACGATCAATGCCGGCAACGGCAACGACACGGTTTACGGCGGCTCGGGCAACGACGTCATCGACGCGGGCTACGGTTCGGATACCGTTTACTGCCTCGGCGGCAACGACACAGTCTATGGCGGCGCGGCCAACGACAGCATCTACGGCGGTGGTGGCGACGACACGCTCAATGGCGGCGCTGGCGCCGACATCATTGTGGGTGGCACGGATGCGGATACGATGGACGGCGGCACCGGCGACGATACCATCACCGGCGACGGCGGTAACGATGTCATCATGGGCGACTATGGCAATGACACGATTGCGGGCGACGGCGGCGACGACGAAATCTACGGTGGTGCGGGCGACGACGCGATCACCGGCGCGGAGGGCGACGACACGATCAACGGCGGCGATGGCTTCGACGTCATCAGCGGCGGCGCCAATAATGACACCATTCATGGCCAGAATGACACCGACGTGATTCTGGGCGATGGCGGCGACGACACCATCTATGGCGATGCGGGCAACGATCATATGGAGGGCGGTGGCGGCAACGACACGCTCTATGGCGGCACCGAAGCTGACACCATTTACGGTGGTGCTGACAATGACATCATCGACGGCGGCGGCGGCGGCGACCTCATGTATGGTGAGCAGGGCGACGACGTCTTCAATTGGCATTTCTACCAGAATCAGGGCGTTATCGAAGTCGCCAATGGCAGTTCCGGCACCGACACCTTCAATTTCTACCTCAACGAAAGCCAGTGGGGAACGCCGGGCCTTCAGGCGGAGGTCGCGGCCCTCAAGGCGCTGATTGATCTGAACGGCGTGTCCGGCACGTTCAACTTTTCGTCGATCGGCCTGTCGCTGCTCGACATCGAGGCGATCCACGTGCTCGTCAATGATGTTGAAGTGGTGATCTAAGCGCAAGTTCTTCAGGCGGGGGTGGGCTCTGCCCGCTCCCGCCTGCCATCTTCAGGTGGCGATGTCGCCGCTTGCCCTGGCGGCGAAGCTGGGCCGGCGGCCCAGCCACTGCTCGCGCCACACGATATAGAGCCCGCCGCCGATGATGAGCGATGCGCCCGCCCAGCTCGATGCGTCCGGCAGCGTGCCCCACACCAGCCAGCCAATCAGCGCGGCCCACAGGATCGAGCTGTAGTCCATCGGCATGACGACTGCGACCGGCGCCCATTTGAGCGCACCGGTCAGCAGCATCTGCCCTACACCGCCGAGCAGGCCGAGCAGCACGATCCCCGCCCACAGTTCAGGCGAATGCCACTGCCCGAACCAGATCAGGGCAAGGCCGGTCGGCGGCAGCGACAGCAGCGAGAACCAGAAAACGATGACTGCGGACGGCTCGGTTCGGGCAATATCGCGCAGCACCACCGATACGAGTGCGACGGAGAGGGCCGAGCAGGCTCCCACGATCAGGCCCAGAACGGGAAGCTGGTTGCCCCCCGGCCCGGCGATCAGCGCGACGCCGAGAAAGCCGACCATGATTGCGCTCCAGCGATGGATTCCGGTCTTTTCACCCAGCATCAGAGCGGAGAGCATGGTCGCGAAAATGGGCGCGGTGAAGGTGAGCGTGATCGATTCCGCCAGCGGCAGCAGCGAGACCGAGAGGAAGTTGAACGCCATGCCGCAGAGCCCCAGCGCAGTCCGGCTGACATGGCGCCCGATGCGTGGGGTGGCGATACGGATGCGGCCGGTGGTGATGAGCATTGTCGCCAGCACGACCGGCAGGGCGAAGAGCTGACGATAGAACATGGCTTCGACAAGCGACACGCCCTGTTTCTGAAGGGCTTTGGCGAGTGCGAACATGGCCGTGATCGCGAGGGCCGCGAGCAGGCGCAGGCCCATGGCGTAAAGCGGGCGCTGCGGTTCCGAAGGGCTCGTCATATTAAGACCGCCTAGACCCAACGCCGGGTTGCGTCGACGTGCATCTTTGCTTCGGGCGCATTGTTCGGTCTCGTCCCGCGCCCGCTTGACCCGCCACCACGCGCTCGCTATAGCGCGCGCCTTGTTTCGTGGGCCGGGCTCCTTGAGGGACTCGCCGGGCCGCCGGACAAGACAGAGCTGAACATTGCTTCCGCGCTGAACGACCGGGCCTCCCTGGCGGGGTATCCGGCCCTCGGTGCTGACAGGGCAAAGTAACCGCCGGGCTTTTCCGGCAATGAAAGGTGAAGGGCTTCATGCCAACGATCAACCAGCTGGTCCGCAAGGGCCGCGAGCCGCAGAAGGCCAAGTCAAAGGTCCCTGCGATGGAACAGAACCCGCAGAAGCGCGGTGTCTGCACCCGCGTTTATACGACGACTCCGAAGAAGCCGAACTCGGCGCTCCGCAAGGTCGCAAAGATCCGCCTGACCAACAGCCGCGAGGTCATCAGCTACATTCCTGGCGAGGGCCACAACCTCCAGGAGCATAGCGTCGTCCTGATCCGCGGTGGCCGTGTGCGCGACCTTCCCGGTGTGCGCTATCATGTGCTGCGCGGCGTGCTCGACACCCAGGGCGTCAAGGACCGCAAGCAGAGCCGTTCCAAATACGGCGCCAAGCGGCCGAAGTAAGAGGGGAGGACCAGAACCATGTCACGTCGTCGTCGTCCCGAAAAGCGCGTCATCCTGCCGGACCCCAAGTTCGGCGATCTCGTGCTGTCGAAATTCATGAACAGCGTCATGTATGACGGCAAGAAGGCCGTCGCGGAACAGATCGTCTATGGTGCGCTCGACACGGTCGAGGCCAAGGCGAAGAAGGATCCGCTGCAGATGTTCCATGATGCGCTCAACAACATCAAGCCGGGCATCGAGGTGCGGTCCCGCCGTGTCGGCGGTGCGACCTATCAGGTGCCGGTAGAGGTGCGGCCGGAACGCGCGCAGGCGCTGGCTATCCGCTGGCTCATCACGGCGGCGCGCAACCGTTCCGAGACCACCATGGCGGCGCGCCTTTCCGGCGAGCTTCTCGATGCCGCCAACAATCGTGGCAACGCGGTGAAGAAGCGGGAGGATACGCACCGCATGGCGGAAGCCAACCGCGCCTTCTCGCATTACCGCTGGTAAGTCGCTACATAGGAAGACAGGAGGGGCGGGTCGATTGGTCCGCCTTTCTTTTGATTGCGCACGCCGCCCTCGCACGTCCCCCCTACCAAGGCGCGATTTTATCCGCTAAGGCGCCGCCGCATCTGATCCCAGTCCACCCGAAGCGCCGCGCGAAAGCGGCTATGGAGTAAAGTCAATGGCCCGCAGCCACCCGCTCGAGCGCTATCGCAATTTCGGCATCATGGCGCATATCGACGCCGGCAAGACCACGACGACCGAGCGTATCCTTTACTACACCGGCCGCACCTACAAGATCGGCGAGGTGCACGAGGGCGCCGCGACGATGGACTGGATGGAGCAGGAGCAGGAGCGCGGCATCACCATCACCTCGGCCGCCACCACCTGCATGTGGAAGGCGGAAGAGGGCAATGGTCCCGAGCATCGGCTGAACATCATCGACACGCCCGGCCACGTGGACTTCACCATCGAAGTGGAGCGCAGCTTGCGCGTTCTCGACGGCGCGGTCGCGTGTTTCGACGGAGTCGCGGGCGTCGAGCCGCAGTCCGAGACGGTGTGGCGCCAGGCCGACAAATACGGCGTGCCGCGGATGTGCTTCATCAACAAGCTCGACCGCACCGGCGCCAACTTCTATTTCTGCGTGCAGACGATCATCGACCGGCTCGGTGCCAAGCCGGCTGTTCTCTATCTGCCGATCGGTGCGGAGAGCGACTTCAAGGGACTCGTCGATCTCGTCAACAACCGCGCGATCATCTGGAAGGACGAGTCGCTCGGCGCCGAGTTCTTCTATGAGGAGATTCCCGCCGATCTCGCCGACAAGGCCGCCGAATATCGCGAGAAGCTGATCGAGCTGGCCGTCGAGCAGGACGATGCGGCGATGGAGGCCTATCTCGAGGGCAACGAGCCCGATGTCGCGACTCTCAAGAAGCTGATCCGCAAGGGCACGCTGGGCCATGCGTTCGTGCCGGTGCTGTGCGGCTCCGCGTTCAAGAACAAGGGCGTGCAGCCGCTGCTCGACG
>CAZGVX010000014.1:42294-44533 GCA_964529225.1 uncultured Sphingobium sp. | reverse complement strand
TATTATTTCGATCACGCGGCGGTCAACGCCGCTTGCGCCGCCAAATAGGGGGCGGGAGAAGGCGGAAAGGCTGGCACTGCCGCTGGCGAATCCTACGGCGGGCTTGCGTGCGTTTGCCTGTCAGCGGACAGCACGCCCGAAAACTGTTCAGGGGGGTGGAATCCGAGAACCTTGCGCCGGGCCTATAGGGGAGCGGTCGTGGGAATCCGCCCATAATGTTTGAAAGAAATAAACAGGATCAAGCATAAATGGCGGAGCGGGAGGGATTCGAACCCTCGATACGGTTTTGCCGTATACTCACTTTCCAGGCGAGCGCCTTCGACCACTCGGCCACCGCTCCGCAAGAAGATTGCCCGGAAAGCCCGCGTCCCTAGCCGAGCCCCCGCGCTTCCGCAAGCAATCCGTTGGGCCACGCGGCCGGGCGGCGCAATCCCCGCCGTCTCTGCCGCGCTAAAGCCCGCCCTCGACGAATTTGAGAGAAAGGTTGCGCGCGTTCAACGGAATGTCCAGCCGGCTTTCCGTGAGCTGCGCTTCCTCGAGCGGCTTCAGCCGCGCCTTGTCGGCCTTGGTCATCCAGCTGAACACAAGCCGCCCCTGCGGGTCGCGCAGCTCGATGACGATCGGCGGCACCTTGACGGTCTGATCGGACAGGTTGCGCACCTTGGTGCTGAACGCGAAATATTCCGCGCCGCCCGGCGTCTTGCGCCGCACGGACTGATAGTCGGTGAATACGAGCTGCTGCGCGCCCGCGCCGGGCATCAGACCCCATTGCGCGAGCACGGGCGGCGGCCCGAAATACCACAACGCCGCGCCGCCCATCGCGACAAGACCAGCGAACAGGAGCACCGCGATCGTCCATATCCTCGCCATGTTGCGGCGGGGCCGGTGGCGGCCGTCTGGCTCGACGGCATCGTCGGGGCCGAAATAGGCCACGGGCGGCGTGGCCGGTTCCGGCGGCTGCACGTCATGGACGGGTGTGTCCGCCTCGGGCGCAACGGGTCCGGCGTCGGCCATCGGCTGCGCCGGTGCGGCCAGCGGCTGCGCCGGTTCGGCTGGAGGCGTCGATATTGCCGGGTCGGGCGCCTCGGCTGCGGCCTGCGCTCCGGCAAAGGCCAGCTCGCGCTGCCGCTCGGCAAAGCCCTCCGGCACGACGCCGTCCTGATACCAGCTGTGCTTGCAGGCCGCGCAGCGCACCTGCCGCCCGTCCGGTCCAATGGCGCTGTCCGGCACGACATAGCGCGTTCCGCATTTGGGGCAGCAGAGGATCATTGCCCCTCATAAACACCGCTTTTCGAGGTAGGGCAAGCATGGTTACTTTTGCGTTCCGGTCGCCGGTCGCCGGGGATGAGAAGGTGCGCCGCCTTTACAGGCGCTTTGCCGCCGTGCCATTGGTGGAGCGATGCACAAGGTGGCGGCAACAGCGCGGCAAGCATGAGCCGGATCGTCCAGTTCGAGAATGTCGGGCTGCGCTACGGCCATGGCCCGGAGACGCTCTCCGATCTCAACTTCTCGCTGGAAGAAGGGCGCTTTTATTTCCTCACCGGCGCGTCCGGCGCCGGAAAGACATCGCTGCTGAAGCTGCTCTATCTCGCGCAGCGGCCCAGCCGTGGCGCAATCCACCTGTTCGGCACCGATATCGTGACCCTGGCCCGCGCGAGGCTGCCCGGCTTCCGGCGGCGTATCGGCGTCGTCTTCCAGGATTTCCGGCTGGTGCCGCACCTGTCGACCTATGACAATATCGCGCTGCCCCTCAGGATCGCTGGCGTGGCCGAGGCGCAGCTGCGCGTTCCCGTCGAGGAGATGCTGCACTGGGTGGGCCTGGAAGGCCGGGCCGATGCGCTCCCCGCCACCCTGTCCGGCGGGGAGCAGCAGCGGGTCGCGATTGCACGCGCGGTCATCGGGCGGCCGGAGCTGCTCGTCGCCGACGAACCGACCGGCAACGTCGATATCGAGATGGCCGGTCGGCTGCTGACCCTGTTCGAGGCGCTCAACCGGCTCGGCACGACCATTGTCGTGGCGACCCACGATGTCGCGTTGATCGCGCGGGTGACGGAGGCGCGGTTGATGCGCCTCGACAGCGGTCGGCTCGTCGACCCGACCGGGCTGCTGCGCTATCCGCCTCGACCGGCTGCCCGGCGAGCCGGGGGGGACAACTGATGCGCGGCGCAAAGCGGGTGCCGCGTAATCCGACCGATCGGCTGTTGCCGGAGGGGCGACTGGGCGGACCTATGCCCTGGGT
>CAZGVX010000014.1:0-42194 GCA_964529225.1 uncultured Sphingobium sp. | reverse complement strand
ATCCGACCGATCGGCTGTTGCCGGAGGGGCGACTGGGCGGACCTATGCCCTGGGTGGTGGCGATCATGGTTTTTCTAACCATGCTCGCCGCGGCGGGGGGGCTGGTGCTGGGCGGACTGGCGCATGCGATGGGCGGTGCCGTCGAGGGGCGGCTGACCGTGCAGATCCCGGGCGATGACGCAACGGCGCAGGCGGCCGCGACCGGGGCGGTTGCCCACCGCCTCGTGGGCATTGCCGGGGTGACAGCCGTTCGCATCGTGCCGCGTGAGCGGCTGCTCGATCAGCTTCGGCCGTGGCTGGGCGCGGATCTGGGCGACGCCGGCCTTCCGGTGCCGGCACTGATAGATGTGGATGTGGCCGCGCCGCAGGCCCGCGCTGACGACCTGCGCCGGGCCATCGCCTCGGCCGCTGCCGACGCTGCACCCGGCGCCCGGCTGGTCGCCCATGCCGACTTTCTGGCACCGCTCGCCCGCTTCGTGCGGTCAGTCGTGGCGGGTGCCATCGCGGTGGTCGGGCTGATGGCGATCGCGACCGCCGCCACCGTCGTGCTGGCCGCGCGCGGCGCCCTCGCGGCGCACCGTTCGACGATAGAGGTAATGCACATGCTAGGCGCGACCGACCAGCAGGTCACGCGGCTGTTCCAGCGGCGTCTGACACTTGATGTGGCGTTCGGTGCGGCGCTCGGCCTCGTTGTCGCGGCTGTGGTCGCCTATGCCACGGCGCGTGCGATCGCCCAATTGGGGGGAGACATGGTGGCCGGGCTGACACTCCCGTTTTGGAGCTGGCTGCTGCTGCCCATGCTCGCCGCGCTGTTCATCCTGATTGCGCGGGTGGCGGCGCGGATCGCGCTCAGCCGTTCGCTGGCGCGCGCGCTGTGACGATCCTGCGGCTCGCCGGTTCTCTGCTGCTCGTGTGGCTGGGCGGCTTCGCGCTGTTCGCGACCGGCCTGCCCGGCGCCGCCGATGAGCGGCGGACCGACGGCATCGTCGTGCTGACGGGGTCCGCCGGGCGGATCGAGAGGGGAGTCACCCTGCTCGGCGATCGGCGGGCAAAGCGCCTGTTCATTTCGGGCGTCGGGCCGGACACCGGGCGGCTGTCGGTGGCGCGCACCTATGGCATATCCGCTGCAACCATGCGCTGCTGCGTGGAACTGGGGCATGAGGCGGTCGATACGCGGTCGAACGCGATGGAGACGGCGCGCTGGATCGCGCGGCGCGGCTATCGCACGATCCGCTTCATCACCGCCGACTGGCACATGGCCCGCGCCCGCTATGAACTGGGACGACAGTTGCCGCCGGGCGTCGAGATCCTCGAAGACGCCGTGCCGACCCAGCCGTCCCTCAGGATGCTGTGGCGCGAGTATCACAAATATCTGTTCCGCCGCACGTCGGGGCTGTTCGGCATATGAACGTCGCCCGCGAGGCTGTGGCGTGGCTGCGCACGATCGTCTTTCTGACGATTTTCTATGGCCTCACTGTCCCATGGGTGCTGACCGGCATTGCCGCCGCCGCGATCCACGGGCCATGGGTGCGACCGGTGGCTGAAAGCTGGTCGCGCCTCCATCGTCTCACGACACGCTGGCTGCTGGGGCAGCGTATCGTGGTAGAGGGACAGTTGCCGCCCGATGCCGCGTTCATCGTCATCAAGCATGAAGCGATGTTCGAGACGGTCGATCTGCTCACCCTCATCCATCGCCCGATGATCGGCGCCAAGCACGAGCTGATCGCAATACCGCTGTGGGGCCGGGTCGCGCGCGCCTATGGTGTCGTGCCGATAGATCGGGAGGCGGGCGCGGCTGCCTTGCGTGCGCTCAAACGCGATGCCCTGACGGCGATGGAGCAGGGGCGGCCGCTTTGCCTGTTCCCGGAAGGGACGCGCGTGCCCCATGGCGAGGCGCCGCCGCTCCGGGCGGGCTTTGCCGGGTTGTATCGGCTGCTCGGCAAGCCGGTGGTGCCCATCGCGGTCGATAGTGGCCGCTGCTATCCGCGCGGGCGTGTGCTCCGCTACCCCGGCACCATCACCTACCGGATCGGCGAGACGATCCCGCCTGGCCTGCCGCGCGCGGAGGCGGAGGCACGGGTCCACAGCGCGATCAACGCCCTCAACGCCGTGCGCTGATTCAACCCGGCCCATATTCGACTCGGCTCGTCGTTCGTTCATTGTCGCTTCACCGGGACGCCGGGATAGGATGCACCGTGATGGATCGGGGAGGCACATGATGACGACAAGACTCCGGGCCGGGCTGATGCTGCTGGCAGCATGGATGCTGCCGACGGTCGCCGCCGCGCAGGTTCAGACGGTCGATCCCAACACCGCCATTGATGCGGACCTGGCGCCCGGCGCGCCAGCCAGCAACAACCCCCTGCCGCCACCGCCGCCGGCCCAGCAGGCGCCCGCGCCCGCCCCGACAAGCGATCTGCCGCCACCGCCGCCGCCCGCCGCGACCAAGCCGGCATCGACCGGCTATCAGAAGGATGACGTGATCGGCGCGGCCGAGGGCGTTTTCGGCAAGGGCGCCGAGGGGCTTGGCGCGATGATCGAGAAGATCCTCGGCGATCAGGGCGAGCCGATTGGCTATATCGCCGGGCGCGAGGCGTCGGGCGCGATCGTCATCGGGCTGCGCTATGGGTCCGGCACGCTCACCCACAAGATCGAGGGCGAGCGCAAGGTCTACTGGACCGGGCCGTCGGTCGGGTTCGATCTCGGCGGCAATGCCAGCCGCGTGTTCGTCCTCGTGTACAACGTGTTCGATACCGAGGATTTGTTCAAACGCTATCCGCAGGTCGAGGGCTCGGCCTATGTCATCGGCGGGTTCACCGCGACCTATCTGCGGCGCGGCGACAAGGTGCTCATCCCCATCCGGCTGGGCGTCGGCTGGCGCCTCGGCATCAACGCGGGCTACATGAAGCTGAGCAAGAAGGGCAAAATCCTGCCGTTCTGACGGGGCGCGCGATCGCTCTCATCCCAGCGCCAGTTCAAGCTGCCTCGCAGTTGCTGTTGACGCCGGCGCGGGTGCGTCCTCGACCCTGTCACCGCCATCCAGATTGCTGAGGCCAAGCCCCAGCAGGCGCGCGCCGATGGGGAGGGGCAGTTCGGCGAGCAGCAGCGCCCGGCCGATGTCCCATAGCTCCGCCTTGTCGGCTACATTGCGGGGGAGGGACCGCGAACGGGTGCGGATGCTGAAATCGCTGAGCTTGATCTTGAGCGTGACCGTGCGGCCATGCGCGTCCGCTTTTTCGACACGCGGCCACAGCCGGTCGGCGATTTCGGAGAGCCGCTGGGTCAGCGCCTTCTCGGCGCTGAGATCGGTGGCGAACGTATCCTCGACGCTGACCGACTTTCTCGTTTCCCGTGCGCGCACCGGACGGTCGTCGACACCGCGCGCCGCCCAGTAGTAAAAGCCCGCCGCCTTGCCGAAATGCCGCTGCAGAAAGGCGAGGTCGTGCGCCGCGAGGTCGGCGCCGGTCGCGATGCCCAGTTCGCCCATGCGTCTGGCCGTGACCGGGCCGACGCCATGGATGCGCGCGACCGGCAGGCGCTGAATGAAGGCGGCGCCGTCCTCCGGCTTCACGACGCACAGGCCATCGGGCTTGTTCTCGTCGGAGGCGAGCTTGGCAAGCAGCTTGTTGTAGGACACGCCCGCCGAGGCGGTGAGGCCCGTCTCCTCCCGGATGAGGCGCCGCAGTTCCTCGGCGATATAGGTGGCCGACACGATCCCGAGCCGGTTGTGGGTGACGTCGAGATAGGCCTCGTCGAGGCTGAGCGGCTGGATTTCATCGGTGAAGCGGCGGAAGATGCGGTGGATCTGCTCGGACACGGCACGATACGCCTCGAAGCGGGGCTTGACGAAGACAAGGTCCGGGCACAGCCGCCGCGCCTTGCCGCCCGGCATGGCGGACCGCACGCCAAAGGCGCGCGCCTCATAGCTTGCCGCCGCGACCACGCCTCTCGGCCCGCCGCCGCCGACAGCCACGGGCAGCCCGCGCAGCGCAGGGTCGTCGCGCTGTTCGACAGAGGCATAGAAGGCATCCATGTCGACATGGATGACCTTGCGCAGGACGAGGGGCGAGTCGGCGTCCTCCATGGCGCGCCATGATGCCACGATCGACGTCAGAACAAAAGAGGAACTCAGTGGCCCGCGAGCAGATCCCTGAGCCCGGCCAGCGGCCCGGCCCTCGCGGCGGCTTCCTCCTCCGTCATCACCCCGTTGTTGCGTAGCGCGGCCTCTGCGCCGGGCGACCGCGGGAAGGGGTCGATGCTGAGAGCGAGCGTCTGCGCGACCGCTTCGCCAATGTCGATGGCCCCGCCCTCGACCGGCATGGTATCGCAGTCCTCCTCGGTGAGTTCAATGTCTTCCGGGCGATCGGACCCGGTTTCGGCCACAAACCGGATCGCGAAGCCCGTGTCGATTGCCGCGGGCACATCGTCGCCGGTCGCGATGCAGGTCTGGACAAGCGATGCCCGTAGCGCGCCCTTTGCGCGCCACCCGCCGTCGTCCGGCTCGATCCTGTAGTCAGCCGCCAGCATGGTGAGTGCGCGCAGGGCGAACCGCTTGGCCAGCGCCAGCAACTCGGGCGGGTCGGCGATCACCTGGCCCGTCGCGCCGTTGGCGATCTGGTCGAGGCGAAGGGGCCGCGACAATTCGGGGCCGGGGGCGGCGGTCATCAGCCCGCCGACAGCCGCCCGGCGCGCAGGACGGCGAGATCGCAGTCGGCCAGTTCCGCATGAAATGCGCGAAGCGACGCCGCGACATGGCCGAGCGCGGCGGCGGCGGGTGTCTCGCCCTTGTAGAGATTGCGCTCAAGCGCCTCTTCCAGCGAGGCCGAGCCATCCAGCCCGGCGCGATAGGCGGCGAGCCGCCCGCCCAGCGCGCTCATCATCCGCCCGATATGCTTGCCGACGACAAGGTCGCCGATACCGATCTGGCGCAGTTGGCCGTCCATGTCATCCACGAAGCGTTCGGCGAGCCGCGCGCTCTCCTCTGCGCCGCCCAGCGTCTCGAGCCGCATGAGCACAAGCGAGAGAATGGCGGCGATCATGTCAAAGCGGCCGTCCTGCGTGTCCGGCACGGCGCCATCCAGATACCAGTGCGGGGCGCGGGCTGTCTGCACGACGGCGCCATAGAGCGGAGCGAGCGCGCTCTCCGGCGCAGATCGGCGGAACAGGGAGGCAAGAAGGGTCATGGGCGTGAGGCAGCCAGTCCAGCGACAGAAGCGGTCCGTGCTTGCGGGCCGCGGACAAAGCCCATATTGAACCGGGGCGCAGGGCTTTGCAATCCCTGGCCCCGCCAAGCCGCACGCCAAGGAGTTCCGATGCGCCACAGCCTTCTCATCGCCGGTATCGTCGCCAGTCTGGCGCTCGGCGGCTGCACCCGGATACGGACGCATCAGGGCTATATCATGGACAAGCTGGTGGTCGATTCGATCGCGCCCGGCATCGACAATCAGGCCTCGGTCCAGGCGTCCCTCGGCACGCCGACCTTTGCGAGCCAGTTCGGGCCGAAGCAGTGGTATTATGTGTCGCGCGACACCCGCTCGCTTGCCTATACCAATCCGAAGCCGTCCGATCAGACCATTTTGCGCGTGCGGTTCGACAGTGCGGGCAATGTCGCCGAGGTGGACCGGATCGGCATGGAGCAGGTCGCGAAAATCAGCCCCATGGGCGACAAGACCCCCACGTTGGGCCGTGACCGCACATTCTTCGAGGATATTTTCGGCAATATCGGCGCGGTGGGCGCTGGCGGCGCTGGCGGTGGCGGCGGCGCGGGCGGCGGCGGCCCGAACGGCAGCTGATCGTCCTTGCCGGCGTGACTGGCTTACCGGACATGATCCCGCGGACGGACGGGCTGCGGCTCGCCTGCCGGTTCCGCGACGGCGAGGGGCCGGTTGTCGTGTTCCTGCCCGGCTATATGTCCGACATGGAGGGCTCAAAGGCGCTCGCGCTCGACGCCTGGGCGGCAACGCAGGGCCGCGCGATGCTGCGGTTGGACTATGGGGGCTGCGGCGCGAGCGAGGGGCGCTTCGAGGACGGCACGCTGGCAAGCTGGCGGGACGATGCGCGATTTCTGATTGATCGTCTCGCGGCGGACCGGTCCCTTCTGCTGGTCGGTTCCTCGATGGGCGGGTGGATCGCGCTGCTGCTGGGCGAGGCGCTGGGCAGTCGCGTGGCCGGGCTTGTCGGGATCGCGGCGGCGCCGGACTTCACCCGCTGGGGCTTCACGGACGCTCAGAAAGCCGTGATTCGCGAGGACGGTCGGCTGGTCGAGCCGAGCGACTATGGCGATGCGCCCTATGTGACCACGCGCGCCTTCTGGGAGTCCGGCGAGGCAAATCTCATGCTCGACCGCTTGATCGAAATCGACGCGCCGGTTCGGCTGCTCCACGGGCAGGACGATCCCGATGTGCCGTGGCACACGGCGTTGCGGATCGCGGAGCAGGTGCGGTCAGGCGACGTGCGCGTAACGCTGATCAAGGACGGCGATCATCGCCTGTCGCGGTCGCAGGACATTGGCCTGCTGGTCGAAACGGTCGCCAGCCTCATTTGAGGTAGAAGTCGATTGTCGTGACGACCCGGACCTTTTTATAGGGCGTATCCGCAACGCCAAAGCCATTGCCGCCGCTGTCGCCATCGCGCGCCTCGATCGAGAAATAGCCCTGGGACGCGCTCTTGATCCCGCCGACGCCGGTGCCGCTGTCCTTGGCGAACTGCTCGGCGGAACGGCGCGCGTCGCGGGTCGCCTCAGCCACCATTTCGGGCTTGATCGCGTTCAGTCTGGTGAAGCTGTACTGCATGGACGATCCTTCCTGGATCGTGACCCCTCGTCTAACCAGATCGAACTGGTTCGCAACGGCGCGCTGCGCCCGGCCGATGTCGGTGGTCCTCAGCTGCATACGCTGGGTGATGGTGATCGTGTTGATCCCGTTGTTGAGGAACTGATTGACCCCCGCGCCCGTGGGCGTGAGCGCGTCGGCGGGGAAACCCAGCGCCGCGAAATAGCTGCGCAGCGCCGCAGTATCGCTGTCGATCTGGCCGCGCACGGCGGCAAGGTCGGTCCCTGTCGCCGAATAGGCGATGGTCCAGGTGGCTAGGTCGGCGGTGACGTTGCGTTCCGCCAGCCCCTTGACCGCGACCGACCGGTCAGCCGACCGCGCGCGCCGCAGGCCGTCGCCAAGCAGATAACCGCCCGCAATCATGGAAAGGCCGAGGATCGCCGAGCCGATGAGCCAGAGGCGTGCGGGCGTGGTGGTTGCTGTGTCGTTCAAGGCGGTCGCTCCCCTTCCGGTTCGGAAAGAGAACGCCGAACCGGGAGCCTCAGCTAGCGTCGCGTCGGTGAATCGTGCCTGAACAGCGACGAAGCGTTGGGCGCCTCATTCCTTGGTTGCCGCCGCCATCAGCTTCTGGCTGATCTCCTGCCAGTCGTCGAACGCCCAGTTGGCGGGATTTTCGCGCGATATGATCGTCTCGCGGCCCACTCGATAGGCAAGGTCCACATTCTCCGGCTTGATCTTGGCGCCCTGAGCGATGTCGTAGAAGGCGACGACCCACGGAAGGGTCGGATTGCGGCTGTTCTGGTCGATCACCAGCGCCAGCCTGTTGCTGGACAGGCGCACCAGCGAACCGACCGGATAGATGCCGACCGCGCGGATGAACGCCTCCAGTATCTCCGGGTCGAGCCCGCGCGCTTCCTCCTCGAGATAGGCGAGAACGACCGAGGGGTCCTGCCCCGCCTGATGCGCGCGCCAGCTCGTCATCGCGTCATACATGTCGCAGATCGCGGCCATGCGGGCGAACTGCGATATCTCGTTGCCAGCCAGGCGATGCGGATAGCCGCTGCCGTCGAGCCGCTCATGATGATGGAGCGACACATCGAGCACCGCCTCCGGCATCTCCCCGCCCATGTCGAGGAACTGGTGCGCAAGGGTGGTGTGGCTGCGGACGATCTCCTCCTCCGCTTCCGACAGGCGGCCGTCGCGCTCGATCATCTCCGACGGCACGTGCATCATGCCGACATCCATGAGAAGGCCCGCAAGCCCTGCTTCCTTCGCCCTGATCGGGCCCAGGCCGAGCTCGTTGGCGAGGTTGATCATGAGCGCGCAGACGGAGAGCGAATGACGGTAGAGATAGTCGTTGGTCTTCATCATCTTGACGACGCCGTTGAAGGCGTGCGGATTGCGCCGGATGGAGCCCATGACCTCGTCGACCATCGGTTCGAAGGAGGTGATGTTGAGCGCCTTGCCGAGGCGGGCCTGCTCGAAGCTGGTGCGCATCATCCGCCCGGCGCGCTGGGCGATGCCGCCGGCCGCCTGCATTTCGCCAGCGATCGGCGCGCGCGATCCGGTCGGTCGGGCGATCGAGCCGAAGCGGATCGGTGCGGGCGCTGGCGTGGACGTGGCGCTGTCGGGGCGGGGCGCAGCCGCCTCGCGGGCGCGGTCGAAGATCTGTGCGGCGCGGCCGCCCATGGCAGGTTCCAGCGCGCGCGGTTCCTCCGCCTCGGCGGGCTGCACGGCGGCAACGCTTGCGAGTTCGGCTGGCGCGCCGACGTCCTTGCCGCGGCTGATGTCGATCTCGACCCACTCGACCGCGCTCGCCTTGAGGTTTTCCAGCTGCTTTGGATCGTCGAGAAGGAATTTGCGTTTCCAGAACGGATGCGCGAGCCAACTGCCCTCCAGCTTGTGAAGGAACATGCCGAGAGTCACCTCGTCCGTACGGATTCGTTTGAGCATGCGCGAAACCCCTGTGTCCCGTTCGTTTCATGCACGTTCGCAATTGCCATCCGGTAAATGGCGACCGGTTCAGTGGACATTCAACGGGTGACAGGTAGAGGAAGACCATGAAACGCATTGCTCTTGCCGCTACATGCGCCGCGCTGGCGATCGGCGCCATTCCGGTGGGAAGCGCCGCCCTGTCACAACCCGCGCCACCAGCCGCCGTGCCGGCTGATCTTGCGCTCGTTCAGAAGCACATCCGGGCGATCACAACGCTCAGCGCCGCCTTTTCCCAGACCGACCGGACGGGACAGGTGCACACGGGGCGCCTCCTGTGGAAACAGCCGGGGCATATCCGCTTTCAATATGGCGGCGATGCGCCGCTGCTGATCGTCGCGGACGGGCGCTCGCTCTATATGGTGGATTATGAGGTGGCGCAGGTGCAACGCTGGCCCATCCGCAATTCGCCGCTCGGTGCGCTGCTCGATCCCGCCCGCGATGTGACGCGCTATGGCACGTTGATCCAGACCGGGAGCCCGGATGTGCTGTCGATCGACGTGCGCGATCCCGACCATCCCGAATATGGTGTCATCAACCTGGTGTTCAAACGGCAGGCGGGCGCTCCGGCGGGGCTCAGCCTTTACGGATGGGTCGCGCGCGACGCGCAGGGCAACCGCACGACGATCCGTCTCGCCGAGCAGCGTTACGGCGCGCCCATCGCGGACAGTGCGTTTCGCTGGCGTGATCCCAGAGGGGCAAAGCGCGGTGCGGGGCGGTAGTGCGGCCTGCGGGTCGCGACCCGTTACATCTTGCGACATTTGGCGACGGTTCCGTTCGGCACCATTCATGTTTCGCTCATGTCATGAGGGCTATTTCGAGTGCGTGGCGACGATCGAGGCGTTGGGGATTTTCCCCCCTGTTGCCCCAGCCGTCGGATCGTCGCCACATAGCGTGGAAATGCCCTACCCCCTTTTTCCGCGCTAGGATGGCCCCCGTTCCCTGCCCCCGGGAACGGGGGTTTTTCTTTCATGAACGGTGAGCGGGAGAGGGCGTGGAAAAAGGGGCGGCGCAACGCCTCAGCGGGCCGCCCGGTCGCTCCACAGCGCGGGATACATCGCCTTGAAAGCCCTCAGCTTGGGCATATCCCATTGCACGATGTAGGGGTGGCGCGGATTGCGCGGCAAAAAGTCCTGATGATAGGCCTCGCCAAGCTGGAACCCGCGATAACGCTCGACCTTGGTCACGATCGGATCGGCCCAGAGTTTTGCCGCCGACAGCTGCGCAATATAGGCGCGCGCTGCCTTGTCCTGGGCGGGTGTCAGGGGGAAGAGGGCGCTGCGATACTGGGTGCCGTGGTCCGGCCCCTGATAATTGAGCTGCGTCGGGTCGGCGATCACGGAGAAGAAAACGCGCATCAGCGTGCCATAGCTGACCTCGGCCGGATCGTAGGTCACGCGGACCGCTTCGGCGAAGCCCGTGGTGCCGCTGCTCACCATGTCGTAGTCGACGCTGGGCGAGGCGGGGCCAGCATAGCCGGACACGACCTTTTTGACGCCCTTTACATGGGAGAAGACCGCCTCGACGCCCCAGAAGCAGCCGCCCGCGAACACGGCGTTGGCGAGCTTGCCGGCGGCGGGCGCGTCGACGCGGGGGGCGGGGGTGGCGACCGGGGCCTCAGCCATGCCGCCGACCGGCGCAAGGGCGACAAGCGCGGCGATGCCGCCCGCGATCAGCGACCAGCTGAGCCTAGACGAGGAGGGCACCGAAACGCTCCACCAGTCGAGAAAGGGTCAGCACCGCGCCGAAGGCGAAGCCGCCAAGAAAGCGGATCGAAAGGTCGCTGCTCAAAACACGCATCATGGCTGTCACTCCATCCATCAGCCAGTTCGCCTGAACCGGCCCTCTGGTTACAGCCTTAAGCCTGTCGCCAGGATGAAGCGGTGATGGCGGTCACATGCGACGACGGTGTTCGGCGTCAGCCCGCTCCTGTCACTTCAGCGCGGCGCAGGCTTCCTGAATGCGCGCGCAGGCGGTCTTGAGCACCTCCTCGCTGGTCGCGTAGCTGATGCGGAACGCAGGGGCGAGGCCGAAAGCGGCGCCATGGACGGCCGCGACCCGATGCTCGTCGAGGAAATAGCCGATGAGGTCCTCGTCCGTCTCGATCCGCCTGCCCGAGGGCGTTGTCTTGCCGATGCAGCCCGACGCATCGGGATAGACGTAAAAGGCGCCCTCCGGCACCGGGCAGTCGAGGCCCGGCGCATCGTTCAGCATCGCGACGACGAGGTCGCGGCGACGCCTGAAGGCGGCGTTGCGGTCTTCGAGGAAGCTCTGGTCGCCGTTCAGCGCAGCCACTGCGGCGGCCTGGCTGATCGAGCAGGGGTTGGAGGTCGACTGCGATTGCAGCTTCGACATCGCCTTGATGATCCAGGCGGGGCCACCCGCGTAGCCGATGCGCCACCCGGTCATCGCATAGGCCTTGGAACAGCCGTTGACGGTGAGCGTGCGTTCGTAAAGATCCGGGCACACCTGTGCGATCGTCGCGAACGGCGTCGGCGCATACCAGACATGCTCATACATGTCGTCGGTCAGGATGAGCGCATCGGGGTAGCGGCGCAGCACTTCGCCGAGGCCTTTGAGCTCGTCCGCCGAATAGGCGGCGCCGGACGGGTTGGAGGGCGAGTTCAGCAGCACCCAGCGGGTCCGGGGCGTCATCGCGGCGTCGAGCTGCCCGGGCGTGATCTTGTAGTTCTGGCTGGCCGGTCCCTCGATGAAGACCGGCGTGCCGCCCGCGAAATTGACGATGTCGGGGTAGCTCACCCAGTAGGGGGCGGGGATGACGACCTCGTCCCCTGCGTCAATGGTCGCCACGAGCGCGTTGAACAGGGTGTGCTTGCCGCCCGCGTTCACGCTGACCTGCGCGGGCTCGTAGGACAGGCCGTTGTCGCGCCTGAACTTGGCGGCAATCGCCTCCTTCAGCTCAGCCGTGCCGTCGACATTGGTATATTTGGTGTCGCCCCTGCGGATCGCCGCGATGGCGGCTTCCTTCACGAAATCGGGCGTATCGAAATCGGGTTCGCCCGCCGACAGGCCGATCACGTCGATGCCTTCGCGCTTCAGCGCGATGACGCGGCTCGACATGGCTAGAGTGGCGCTGGGCTGGATGCGGCCAAGGGCAGCGGACGTGCGGGACATGCGATGATGGACCTTTCGGACGGGGACAGGGCGCGATCGCGCGCGGCGCGATGCTTTAGCGGGGTTGGGCTGGCGGTTCAACCGGCGTTGCCGCAACCAGCCCGCGCAGGGCGTTGCCGATGAAGAGATTCCCCCGCAGGTCGGCCGGGCGGATGTCGCCCTCCACCGCATGACCTTCTTCCAGCAGCTTCTGCCGCAGCACGCCGGGGACCAGCCCGCGGGTGCGGGGCGGCGTCACGAGCTTTTCGTCCACTTCAACGAAGATCGAGGTGAAGCTGCCCTCGGTCAGATAACCCTGCTCGTCGATCAGCAGAACTTCCTCGGTCTCGCCTGACGCGCGCGCCATGTCGTAAATGGACCTGTCGGTGGTCTTGTGGCGCAGACGCGGATCGTCGGCGGGCGCCCGACGGGGCACCAGCGCCACCTGCACGAGCGCGCTTGTCCAGCCGTGCGTGGGGCGAACCTCGACCGCCAGAGACCCGGCCGGGCCGAGGAGCATACGGACCCGGCTTTTGACCGAAACCCGGAATGTCGCTGCCTGAAGCTCGTTGCGCAGGGCATGGCGATCGAAGGCAAAGCCAAGCTCCGCTGCGCTCGTCTCGACGCGGGCGATGTGATGCTCGAGCAGCGGCAGGCCGGTTTCCGGGTCGAACAGCATCGTCTCGACGAGGTCAAATGCAGCGCGGCCGTCAGTCAATCTCGGCGCTCCCCGGCGGCTATGTGAAAGGTGGGCCGCCTGTCCTTCGATGACCGTTTAGAGGGTGCGCGGGCACGCTTCAAGCGCACCTGACATGCCGGTTCAGTCGTGGACGGCCGCCAGCACCGCGCCTATGGGTGCGGCCTGAACGAGGATGGCTGTTTTCAGCCCCTTTGCCCGGGCGGGTGGCAGGGCGAAGCTGCGGGGGCCGCCAGCCCATGTGCCGAGGCTGGCGACCTGCCGCACGACGTTGCGGTGGGGGAGGGTGCGCCCACCGTTTTCGCCTGCCGCGATCGGCACGGCGATGACGCGCGGATCATAGCGGACGAGATAGACCACCGCCGGATCGCTTTTGCCGGAGAGGCTGACGCTGGTTGGCGTCAGCGTCAGCACAGGGCCGCCCCGGCCCCGGTCATAGGCGCGCAGCGCATTGGCGAGCTGGCGTGCGTCCTGGCCGACGATATCGCCGCGGCCGTTGATGACAACCTGCGGCGTTGCTACGTTGCTGCGGTGCAGGGCGCGGGCGTAGTCGCGCTGGCGCTGGGTGAAGGCGGGATCGGCGAGCGTGTCCTTCCAGCCGAGATAGTCCCAGTAGGTGACCTGCCAAGACAGCGTCAGCACGTCCGGCCGGTCGGCGAGCGCCATCACATTGCGGTTGGCGGGCGGGCAGGAGGAGCAGCCCTGACTCTGAAAGATTTCGACGACAGCCGGGTGCGCGGCGTCGGCCTTGAGGTCCGGTGGCGCCGCTGGCGGCGGATCGGCGGCCGCGCTCTGACAGGCGGCAAGGAGCAGGGGCAGGAGCGGGGCGAGGAGGGCGGCGCGGGTCATGCCCGCTATACGCCCCGCCGCCCGCACAGGTTACAGGGTCGTCCTCATTCCCTGAGAGCGCCATCCCTTATGCGGATGAGCGGCCCGAGAATATAGTCGAGGATCGTCTGTCGGCCCGAGTTGATGTTGACCTCGGCGGTCATGCCGGGGATGACTGGCTTGCCCTCGCCAAAGCTCGTCGTGTCGGCCGAGAGGCGCACGCGGTAATAGGCGTCGCCCTTGGCATTCTGGACGACATCGGCGGACACGTCGATCACCTTGCCCTCAAGGCCGCCATAGATCGCCGAATCATAGGCGCTGACCTTGATGGAGGCCGGCAGTCCCGGCCAGACATGGCCGCGATCCTTGGGGGCGATCTGCGCCTCCACCATCACCACCTTGTCGACCGGCACGATCTCCGCGATGGGATCGCCGCCGCGCACCACGCCGCCGACGGTCTGGACCGCGAGTTTGTTGACGATGCCCGCCATGGGCGCGCGCACCTCCTCGCGATTGGCCTTGTCCCTGGCCGCGTCATATTGCTGGTCGGATTTCGCGAGTTCGAGCCTGATCTGCGCGGCCTTGGTCTTGGTATCCTCCATGTCGGAGGTCCAGACCTCGTTGCGTCGCGCACCCGATTCGCCGAGTTCGGCCTGCGCCTGCGGGATCTGGTTGCGCACATCGGCGATGCGGGTGCGCAGCGCGAGCAGATCGGCGCGCTTGTCGAGCACCTCGCGCTCGGAAATGGCTTCTTCCTCATAGGCGCGCACCAGCTTGTCGAGCTGGCGGATCATGAGCTTCTCCTCGCTCTGGAGGTTGGCGAGGCGGGCGGTAAGGGAGGAAATCTCGGCGCGGTGCTGGCGCGCCTGCTCGTCGATGATGCCCGCCTGCTGCATACGCTGGGCGCGGCGGGAGTTGAACAGCGCGACCTCGCTCGCGGCGATGCCGGGGGCGGCGCGCGCCAGCTCCTCCGGCACGACGAAGGTTCCCGCGCCGCTGACTTCCGCTTCCATGCGGGCGAGGCTGATCTTCTTGGCGATCACGTCGGTGCGGGCATTTTCATATTCGGCGCCGGTATAGGCGTTGGCGATCCGCATCAGCAGCTGGCCCTTTTCGACGCGGTCGCCTTCGCGCACGAGGATCTGGCGGACGATCCCGCCCTCGAGATGCTGGACGATCTGGTTCTGGACGGAGGGGAGCACCCGGCCCTCTCCGCGCGTGACCCGGTCGACGGAGAAAAGACCGGCCCAGAGCAGAAACGCGGCGACCAGCCCGCCGAGGATCATGAGCAGGCGGCTCTGCCTGTCGGTGCGGATGCGCGCCGACCAGGGCGATGTCGCGCCGATCGGTGCCACTGTCGCCCTGATGCCGCCCGCAAGCGCAAGCTGCGCCTCGCGGCCCGTCGTGTCCTCGAACAGATTGGCGCCGCCGAGCGCGCAGATCAGGCGGTCGCGGAGTCGTGCAAACGGCATTGTTACGGTCCTGTCCCCAATTCCTGACCCGCGTTTACCAATGATTATCCTTACTATTGTTTAACAGGCCTCGACTGATCGGGGACTTTGAGCATGACAGTGACGCACGATACGGGTCCGGCAAAGCAGGGGAGCCTGTTCGGACGGGCGGCTGAGATGGTGGCGCGGCGCGCCCGTCGCATCGGCCCGGCCAACGACCTCAACATCGCGGTGATCGAGCCGGGCAGCGGCCCGGTGTCACCGCTGCCGATGACCCACGGCCTCGAAATGCTGGCGGCACGCTGCGGCAAGCCGGTGAGCCGCGCTTATCTGACGGCCGCCATCCCGGTGAACGACGGGGACATGGACTCGCGCTTCGCACCCTTCGCGATGGCACGTGTCGGCCTCGACGCGCGCTGGCAGACCCTCGCCGCGGACCGGCTGAGCCAGGCCGATCTGCCAGCCATGCTGCGCCTCCATGCGGGCGGCGTCCTCATCGTGACGGGTCTTTCCAGCGAGGGGGAGGCGCTCATCATCGACGGGCGCGGCGAGCGGACGCTTCCGCGCGACCTCGTAACGGCGCTCACGACTGGCGAGATGCTGGTCTGCGGCGCGATCGACCCGGAAAACGGCCTTGACGAGGAAGAGGAGCGCGCGCTCCTTCAGCGCAATCCGAAGCTGTGGCTGTTCGGCCTGTTCATGGGCGAAAAGAAGCGCCTGGCGCAGCTGATGCTGGCGGGGCTGCTCCTCAACCTGTGCGCGCTCATCATTCCCCTCTACATGCGCGCGGTGTACGACCGGGTGGTCCCGAACCTCGCGATCGAATCGCTCTGGGCGCTGTCGGCTGGTGTTGTCGTCGCGCTCGGCTTCGAGCTGATGTTCAAGCAGGTGCGCGGCGGTTTCGTCGACGGTGTTGGCGTGCATATCGGCCACGCGGTCCAGCACCGCGCGATGCGCGCCATCCTCCATGCGCGCATGAACCGCGACGGCGGCAACGCGGGCGTGCTGATGACCGGCCTCAAGGATGTCGAGCAGCTTGCCCTCATGGTCCCGCAGGCTCTGGTGATATTCGCCATCGACCTGCCGTGTGTGGCGGCGGTTCTCCTCCTCATCGGCATGATCGGCGGTTGGACGATGTTGGCGCCGGCCATCGGCGCGATCGGCATGGTGCTGGTCGGCCTCGTCGCCAATTTCGCCCTCAAGCTCGCCAGCAAGCGCGCCGCCCGCCTTCATCAGGCGCGCAGCAACCTGATCGTCGAGATTTCCGAGGGCTGGTCGACGATCAAGGCCAATCAGGCCGAGGGGCGCTTTCTGAAGCAGTGGGATATTCTCTCCGACCATGTCGGCATGGGCGCCAAGCAGATCCGCCGCTGGAACGATCTGCCCGGCTCCGCCTCCGGCTTTCTTGTCCAGCTGGTGACGGTTCTGGTCGTCATCATCGGCGTGTTCCAGATCAAGGATGGCGCGATGACCACGGGCGCCCTCGTCGCCTGCACGCTGCTGGCGGGCCGCGCGATGGTGCCGGTGTCCGCCGCGATCGCCATGGGCGCACGCCTCTATCAGAGCCTCTCGCAGTTCACCGGCCTTGCCAATATCCTCAAGATGGAGCCGGAGCGCGCGGTCTCCGATCCCGCCATCCGGGCCGGCCGCATCCGGGGCGCGATCGCGCTGTCCAATGTTGGTTTCACCTTCGAGGAAGCGTCCGAGCCGACGCTGAAGGAGATCAGCCTGTCGATCGAGCCGGGCGAGAAGGTCGCGCTCATCGGCAAGTCGGGGTCGGGCAAATCGACGCTGCTTCAGCTCCTGTCGGGCATGATCCGCAAGCAGAACGGCACGCTGACCGTCGACGGCCATGGCATCGACCAATATGCGATCGCCCAGCTTCGCCAGAGCATCGTCCACGTCGCGCAGGACGCGGCGGTGTTCGACATGTCGATCTGGGAGAACATTCTGCTCGGCCTGCCGGAGCCGGATGTCGCGGTGGTGGAGCGCGCGGTGCGCGCGGCCGGTCTCGACACCTTCGTCGACCGCACCGCCGAGGGCTATGCGCGCAGGGTGGGGCCGCGCGGCACGCGCCTGTCCGGGGGGCAGCGCCAGTCGCTCGTGCTGGCGCGCGCGCTGGTGCGCGATCCGGCGGTGCTGCTGCTCGATGAGCCGACCGCGGCGATGGACATCCATTCCGAGCAGGTCGTGATCAACGGCCTGCGCTCCGAACTGGGCGAACGCACGCTGATCGTCGCGACTCATCGCCTCGCGCTGCTCGACCTTGTCGACCGTGTGATCTGGCTGGACGAGGGGCGCATCGTTGCGGACAAGCCGCGCACCGAAGTGCTGGCGATGCTGGCCCGCGCCAACGCCGCGCGCGCATCGGGGCAGGCGGCATGAGCGCGCGTTTCGCTCTTAACCGAAGTTTAGCGGCCTTGCCCTATGACCCGTTAACCATGGCGACCGCGATGCCGGTTGCCCATCGTTCAAAGGGGGACTGAGGCGTGGCCGGGGCATCCGCGGATGGCGAAGTCAATCATTGGCCGGCGTTCGTCGACGTACTGACGACCGTCATCATGGTCGTGACGTTTCTGCTTGTCGTCATGAGTGCGGCCGTGATGGCGCTTTCGCAGAAGGCGATGCAAACCTTCAAGGAGCAATATACCGCTCAGCAGGAGGCGAAGGCGCTGGAGGCCGCCAAGGCAGCCGGGAAAGACGCCATGGCCACAGATGGCGCTGGCAAACAGCGCGTCCAGTCGCCAACGGACGCCGAGGCGGGGAGCGCCGTTGCCGAGCTTGGTGCGATCCTGAAGTCCGAGGTGCCGATCAATGGTTCGGACAAGCTCACCATCCTGAGCCGCGAGACGCCCGATACGCTGAAGCTTCAGGTCAAGGCCATGGAGCGGCCGGACCTGACCAAGGGTGTCGAGGTCAAGACCGCCGACGTGCTGATGCGCGTCGATTTCGAGCCGCTGGCTGTCAGCTTCAACGACGAAAACGCCGCCAAGGTCTCCGGGTTCGTGAAGGGCAAAGCGCAGCCGGGCATGAAATACGAGATCTGGTCGTTCGCGCCGCAGACGGCGTCGCAATCGGAAGCGCAGCGCCTCGCCTTCTATCGCGCGGCCATGGTCCGCAATCTGCTCGTGAAGGCCGGCGTGGCGCCCGGCAACATTCTGACGCAGGTTCGGGTCACCGATCCGCTCTCCAAGGACGGGCACAATGTGCGCGTCATTCTGAAGCCCTGACGAGGACAGGCCCGAGAACATGGAAAAGAAGATACGGTCGGAGTTGATCACAATGAGCGCGATGATCATCGCGCTCGTGGCGCTCGGCATCTATGCGCGGCAGTTCGTCATCGACGGCGTCATGGCCAAGCCCGAGATCAACCTGATGATCTTCGGCCTTGCCGGCTTTGCCGCCGCGATCGCCTTTCGGCACGTCATGGCGCTCAAGAACGAAGTGGTCGCGCTCAAGGCGCTCCAGGTCGACTTTGGCAGCCGCCGCCGCCGGCCGGTCAATCCCTACAAGAACCCGGCGATCGTGTTTCACGAGCCGGTGCTGCTCGGTCAGGGCTATCGGATGATTTCCGAGGAGCTGGGCAAGCAGGACGATCTCAACATTTCCAACTCGACCGTCCAGACCCTGCTCCACGACGTCGATGCGCGCATCAACGATCGCCGCTCGACGATCATGTATTTCTCCGGTCTCATGGTGTTCCTCGGCCTGCTCGGCGCGTTCATGGGCCTCATGAAGACGGTCCACGCCGTTTCGGACCTCATCGCCGCCATGGATTTGAGCGGCAGCGCGGGCGCTGACGGCATCGCCAAGATGATCGAGGGCATGAAGGCGCCGCTGCACGGCATGTCGGTCGGCTTCTCCTCCTCGCTGTTCGGCCTGATGACGTCGATGGTGCTTGGTGCGCTCGAGCGGTGCATGACGAGCGCCCACAAGTCCCTGCGCAACGAGTTCGAGCACTGGCTCGCCAACGTCGCGGCGCTCGAAGCGGCGGGGCCGCAGGGCGACAGCGCCGCCAAGGTCGAAACCGACTTTACCCTGGTCAAGCGCGCGCTCGAAATGGGTGGGCGGCAGCTCAAGGAGGTGCGCGATACGGTTGTCGCGGCCTGCGAGAGCGACAGCCTGACCCGCAACGCCATTGCGGACATGGCCCATTCGGTCGACCAGCTGAGCCGCAGCGTGCACATGTTGTCCGATCCCCGGCCGCTGCTGGCGCCGATCGCGAGCGCGGTGGGCGATCTTGCCCGCAACCAGATGGCGATGCTGACCCAGTTCAAGGGGCTCTACGATCAGGCCGAGGCCGATCGTATGCATATCCGCGCCATGCTGGAGACGATGGAGCGGGCCGAGAAGCGCGGGTCGCACCTCGACGGCGAACTGCTTCACCGCCAGATCGAGCGTCTGGTGGCGCTCCAGGCCGATCTCGCCGCGCGCGAGCCGATTGTGCTGCCCGCGCCTGTCGCGTCGACGACGGCGGCCACCCCGCGCGGGCTGTTCGCGAGCCTGTTCGGATTTACCGCCGCCGCGGCCAGCACCGGGGGCGAGAGCCGCGCGATCCGCAACGATGTCAGGGCCGGTCTCCTCGGCCAGCGGCGCCTGCTCCGCCAGATTGCCGCCAGGCTCGGTCGCCGGCTCGACCGGATCGAGGCGGGCAATGCAGAGGACCGTGACGCGCTGTCGGCGCTGATGACCAGTGCCGCCGACCAGCAGGCGAAGCTTGAGGGGCTCGTCCAGAAGCTCGGCGACGCAGCGGAGAGCGAAGTTTACGAGGGCCAGTCCGGCCTCACCGGCGCGCGCGAGGAACTGGAGCATCTCCAGCGTCGCCTCAACGCCGCGATCGGCACGGAGGATGCGCCGACCACGCCGCCGCCTGCCTTTGGGCAGAGCCGCGCCTCGGGCACCGAGGGCTAAGGAGAGATGTCGATGAAGCTGCCGATCCCTACCCTGTTCCGGCGCAAGCAGACGTTCAGCCGCGCTTCGGCGCGCTATAGCTGCCAGCTCGAGGCCCAGCTCATGCTTGTCGACCGGATGCTCACGTTCGAGGGGCGGGTCATCGACATATCCCGCGGCGGCGCCATGTTCCGGCCCCACCTCGCCTACATCATGTATCGCCGCGACGTAGCCATCTGCCTCACCATCAAGGATGAACCGATCATGGGGCAGATCGTCACCACGACTCCGGCCGGTTTCGGCCTGCGCTTCGACGAGCTGATCGACGAGGATCTGCTGCGCGAACTGGTCGGGGACGCAGCCACCCAGGTCGCGGCCTGAAGGCTTCGCGTCGGACAGGCGGGACTCCATGCTGCACGGGCGGATCGAGGGCGAACCGGGGGGCGAGAGCCTTGCGCCGCGCGCCGAGCGGCAGCGCACGGTGCTGGTCAACGCTGCGGTGACGCAGGGTGGCCGGGACGGTCTGTGCCGTATCCGCAATGTATCGGAGGGGGGGCTCGCGATCGAGACGAGCCTGCCGCTCAGCCCCGGCCCGGCCGAAATCGCGCTGCGCTCGGGCGATGTTCTTGCCTGCATCGTGCGCTGGGCGCGGGAGGGACGCGCGGGCTTCAGCTGCGAGGCGGGCGTCGATGCGACGCGCCTCGTCGGACGACGGATGGCGGCGGAATATGAACAGCCAGGCTGCGGCTTTCCGCGCTTCCAGCGTTCCCAGGGGCTGAAGATCGCGGTGCGCGGTCACCCGTATGACAGCCTGCTGCACAGCATCGCGCCGACCGATGTCTGGCTTGCGAGCGCACCGGAGTTCCCGCGCGGCGAACCGCTGACCGTTTCCATCCGGGGCCTTGGCGACGTGTCCGCGCGGGTCTGCGCGGCGGAGAATGGCGAGATGATCGCCCTGTTCAACGCGCCGCTTCCATTTCGCGATCTCGACCCCTGGCTGGCCCGGACGGTGCCGCCACAGGGTCGTTCACAGAGCTGATCCGGCGCTTTTACGTCAAGTTAACCATGTTCCGGCAAACATGTCCCTGTCAGGGGCAGTTTCGGGGATTGACGTGTCAGTACGGTACACCGGCGCCGGGAGAGGCGCAGCACTATCCGCCATCGTAGGCATGAGCATGTCGGGGCAAACGGCGCTTGCGTCGGACGGCGCGGCCGGATGGGCAGGGCTGTCCGGGCCCGTGCCGACCGCAAGGGCCGATGCGCTGCCGGCCGGCCCCATGGAGGACGGGACGCCGCTGAGCGCCTATTATCTGGTGTTGCCGCCGGCGCGCAAAGCGGATGCGCCCGTTCAGCCGGCTCCGGCCCGACAGGCCGCGGCAGCCGATGCCGCGCCGTCGCCAAGCGCCGCCGATCCGCTGGCCGAAACGGAACCGGAAGATCCGGCCGCGAGCACCGAGCCTGTCGAATCGTTGCGCGACAACATCGTCGCCGCGCTCAAGGGCAACCCCGACATCCAGATCTCCCTCGCGCAGCAGGACGATGCTCGCTACGGCGTGCACGAAGCGTGGAGCGGCTATCTGCCGCGGGTCGATCTCTCGGTGGGCTATGGCCCGGAGATTTCGCGGGTGGGCAGCGACGGCGACGCGACCACCGAATTCCGCACCGAAGCGTCGGCGACGCTCACCCAGAACATCTGGGACTTCGGCGTGACCACCAACGACATCGCCCGCGCCCGCGCGGTCTATCGCAGCGCCCAGTGGGCGACGCGCGAACAGATCGAGAGCATCGCCTACGACATCACCAACAATTATCTGGGGTTGCTCCAGCAGCAGAAGCTTGTCGACCTCGCCAAGGGTGAGATTGCCGCGACCAAGCGCATCCTCAGGATGGTGACGATCCAGAAGGATCTCGGCCTCACCTCGGCCGCCGATGTCAGCCGGGCGCAGGCGCGGCTCGACAATGTCCAGTCGCAGCTGCTCGACCGGCAGAGCGCCCTCCAGCAGGCGCGCGACGCGTACAAGCGGCTGACCGGACATCTGCCAGGCCGCGCCGTCGATCTGCCGCCGACGACGGAAAAGGACCTGCCGCCGACGGTCGATGCGGCTGTCGAAATGATCGACGAGCGCAGCCCGCGCATGGCGCAGGCGCTCGAGGATCGCAAATCGCTCGCCAAGCAATATGCCGGTCAGACCGGCACATTCTTTCCGCATGTGTCGCTGCTCCTGCAGGGCAACCACAAATATGACGTGCAGGGCGCGACGGGCCTCACCCGCGATGCCCGCGCGGTGGTGCAGCTCACCTACAGTTTCAACGGCGGGGCCGACTACGCCACGCGCAAGCGGCTGGGCGCGCGGCTGCGCGAAGCGGACTACGAGCTTGAGCGCCGCCGCCGCGAGGTTGAAACCGACCTGCGCGCCGACTTCGAGGCGCTGCGCGCGGCACGCGCCAAGATCGACACGATCAACTCGGAAATCGGCCAGGCCGCCAAGGTGGCCGACCTGTATCGCCAGCAGTTCCGCGAGGGCAAGCGCAGCGTGTTCGACCTGCTCGACAGCCAGCAGGTGCTCTATACCGCGCGCTCCAATGCGGTGGCCAACCAGATCGCAATGAACGCCGCCGAATATCGCGTGCTTCAGAAGCTGGGCGGTCTGTTCGACCTCGTCAGCAGCCGCGAGCCGCTGCCGCCGCTGGTGATGCCCGCGCCGGTTAAGCCACGCGCCCGGAAGCAATAGGCATCGCATCGCAGGCAGTCGGTTCGCCAAGGTTCGGTAAATCGCGCGTTTACCGAGTTTCAACAGAGTTTGTGGATGATTGAACCGCGCGCGACGTGGGGATTTTGATGGCTAAGCTCAAAGTTGGCGGTGGGAAGCAAGGGGATCCGGTTACAGAGCCGGTCGCCCGCAATGCCACCGTGCAGAATGACGGTCTTGACGTCGCCCAGGGGACGAACCAGCATGGCGCTGCCAGGGTGGTGTCGCTGGATGCGGACGACAGGGCCGTTCTTGATATTCCCTTCGCGCCGTTCAAGACCGAGATCGTCGATATCGACGTGGTGCTCGTCTTTGCCGACGGCACCCGCATCATCATCCCCGGCATGGCGTTGCAGGCGTTTTCCGGCCACAAGCCGATGCTTGTTTTCACCGATAAGGTCATCACGGCCGACGAGGCCGTGGCGACGGTCGGCGAGATCAATGAACAGAATCTGCCGATCAGCCTCAGTCTTTCGTCCGCGAGCGCCGACATTCCTAGTGACGCCACCAGCGACGGCACCAAGCCGGTCGAGGGTGGCGGCATCCAGCCCGCAGATTCCGCAGCGGCGCAGGCTGCGGCTGCCGCTGCCGCGGAAAACAAGCACAAGTCGGACGAGGACAGCAAACACCTCACCGAGAAGATCTCGAACACCAGTTCCTCGTCCAGCGCGCCGCCAGGCGTGATCTCCGCGCGCTCGGCCACGCCCGCCCCGGACGACGCCCTGGGGCCGGCCGGCATCGGCAAGCTGGTGCCGCAGCTGAAGTTCGCGCTCTACAATTCGGAGGGCGTTTCCACCGGCAACCAGCAGGGCCAGGCGGTCATCGAGGGCGACACCGGCGGGCCGGGTTCTGCAAGCGACAAGAGCTATGCGGCACAGTCCGCCAAGGAGACGATCACCGGCACCAGCGCCGACGACATTCTCTATGCCGACAGTCCCGAACATGCACCGTCCGGCACGAGCCTGCGCGTCCTGCAGGTCGAGGCGATGGTGCCTGCGGCGGGTCTTGACCTTCTCAAGGTCACCATCCCGTCGCTGCCGGACGGCTACAGCATCGCCAACGCGACGCTGACGGACAAGGGCTGGGTCGTCGACATCGACGCGGGCAATATCGTCAAGGAAACGCAGACGACTGACCCGACCACCGGCAAGCTCGTCAATGTGCCGGCAAGCCAGTCCTACTTCACTTTCGAGTTGCAGCTCATCTACGGTCTGCCGGATCGTGCCGCCCCCACCGATGGCGGCTTCCAGGACAGCTTCTTCCTGCCCGTCCAGCTCGGCCTTTCGACCGACGGCACGTCGACCACGAACGCGACCGAAGTCTCGACCCAGTTCGGCATCAAGATCGTCACCAGCGATGCGGACATGACGGTCATCGACCCGGTCAGCGGCGATCCGATCTATGTGCTGTTCACCAATCCGCCGGGCAACATCATCAACGCCGGCGCTGGCAACGACCGCATATTCGCGGGCGCTGGGGACGATCAGATCGACGGCGGATCGGGCGCTGACATCGTTGACTATGGTCAGTCCAACCGCGCCGTCACGGTCGATCTCGGCACCGGCAGAGGCTCGGGCGGCTATGCGGAGGGCGACAGTTATACCGGCGTCGAGGGCGTCGCCGGCTCGGCGCTCGACGACACGCTGAAAGGCGGCGGGGCCGATGAGAGCTTTTATGGCGGCGCGGGCGCGGACGCGATTGACGGCGGCGGCGGCTTCGACACCGTCGACTACGCCTCCGCATTCGACGGCGCGGCAGAGGGCACGGCGGGCGTCGAGATATTCCTCGACGGCACCGCGTCGCTCGGCGGCCAGGCCGAGGGCGACCGGCTTACGAACATCGAACGGGTCGTCGGCTCGTCGCGCGACGATCTTCTGCACGGTGGCGGTGCGGCGGAAACGCTGGAGGGCGCCGCGGGCGCGGATCGCCTGACCGGCAGTGCTGGCGCCGACACGCTCGACGGCGGCGAGGGTGCCGATACCGTCGACTATTCAGACTCGTCAACGGGCGTCACCGCCTATCTGGACGGGCGCGCTGGCAGCGGCGGGGATGCCGCCGGCGACGTCATCCGCAACGTGGAGAATCTCACCGGGTCGACACATGACGACGTGCTGGTCGGCAACGCTGGCGACAATGTCATCGCAGGCGGCGCGGGCGCGGATCAGATCGACGGCGGGGCTGGCACTGACACGGTCGATTTCTCGACCAGCCTTCAGGGCGTGACCGTCTATCTCGATGGCCGCGTCAGCCTCGGCGGCGATGCCGAGGGCGACGTCTATGCCAATGTCGAGGTGGCGAAAGGCTCCGACTTTGGCGACCGGATTACCGGCGGTGCGGGCGACGATTCGCTATACGGCGCCCTGGGCGACGACATCATCGAGGGCGGCGCGGGCGCTGATCTGATCGACGGCGGCGACGGCTTCGACATTGCAAGCTATGCCAGTTCGGCGACGGGCGTTCAGGTCGCGATCGACGGGTCGGTGCTGGGCGGCGGCGACCCGCTGGGTGACCGCTTTGTCAGCATCGAGGGCCTTGAGGGCTCGGCCTTCAACGATACGCTGATCGGCGCAGCGGGCAGCGACGCGCTCTATGGCGGCGCGGGTAACGACCTCCTGCTGGGTCTGTCGGGCGGCGACGTGATCGACGGCGGCGCGGGCTTTGACGCGGTGGACTACAGCCTGTCCCGCTTCGCCGTCACGGTGCGGCTAGACGGTGGTATTTCCGAAGGGGGCGACGCCGATGGCGACGTTCTCACCAGCATAGAGCAGGCGATCGGCTCCGCGCTCGACGATCTGCTGATCGGCGGCACGGGCGACGATCGGCTGGAAGGCCGGGCGGGAGACGACAGTTTGCGCGGCGGTATCGGCGCGGACATTCTCCAGGGCGGCGCTGGCAATGACACCGCCGATTATTCCACAAGCGCGGCGGGCGTCACGGTGGCGCTGGACGGTTCGGCTGGCCAGGGCGGCGACGCGGCGGGCGACATGCTGTCCGGCATCGAACGGCTGCTCGGCTCGGCGCATGACGATGCGCTGACCGGCGATGGCGGCGACAATCTGCTGTCCGGCGGTGATGGCGACGACTCGCTGGTAGGTGGCCTTGGCGCCGATACGCTCCAGGGTGGCACCGGCTTCGATACCGCCGACTATTCGGCGGCGCAGGGTGCGGTAACGGTGAGGCTCGACGGCAACGCCTCCTCCGGCGATGTCGCGGAAGGCGACCGGCTCTCGGGCGTAGAGCGCGTCATTGGCAGCACCTATGCTGATACGCTGCGGGGTGACAGCGCGGACAATGTGCTGGACGGCGGCGCGGGCGACGACACGCTTCGCGGTGGCCTAGGTGCCGACACGCTGATCGGCGGCGCGGGTAACGACACCGCCGACTATGCCGATTCGGTCCTCGGCGTGTCCGTAAACCTTGCAGGCAACACCGGGTCGGGCGGCGCGGCGACCGGCGACACATTCTCGAGCGTCGAGAATGTCACCGGCTCCAACTATGACGACGCCCTGACCGGCGATGCCGCCGCCAACATGCTCGACGGCGGCGCAGGAGACGATGTGCTCGCTGGCCTTGGCGGCGCGGATGTGCTGCAGGGCGGCATCGGCACTGATGTTGCCGACTATTCCGCGTCGGCCAGCGCCGTCACCGTCGCACTAACCGGCGGCGCGGGCGTGGGCGGCGACGCGCAGGGCGACCGGCTGTATGACATCGAGGGGCTAACCGGCTCCGCGTTCGACGATGTGCTGACCGGCAATGATTTCAACAACCGGCTGACGGGCGGTGCGGGCGACGACCGTCTGGCCGGCGGCCTCGGCGGCGATACGCTCGACGGCGGCGCGGGTAACGACACCGCCGACTATTCCGGTTCGGCCTCGGCGGTCATCGTCGGCAATGACGGCTCGGTGGGGCTTGGTGGCGACGCGCAGGGCGACACGCTGACCGGCATCGAGCGCATCATCGGCTCGGGCTTCGACGATATGCTCTCCGGCGGCGCCGGGGACGACACGCTGACCGGCGGCGCGGGCGACGATTTTCTGGAAGGCGGTGCGGGCGCCGACACGCTCGACGGCGGCCTTGGCCTCGACATCGCCAATTACAGCGGCAGCCTGATGGGCGTTACGGTCGGTCTCGACGGGCGCGCCGGCATTGGCGGCGACGCGGTCGGCGACGTCTTCGTCAGCATCGAAGGCATCCAGGGATCGGCCTTCGCCGACACGCTCTACGGCTCGACCGGGGAGGACATCCTCAAGGGCAATGGCGGCAACGACCTGGTGATCGGTTCGGCCGGCGCCGACACGATCGAGGGCGGCAGCGGATCGGACACGATCGACTATTCGGGATCGGACGCGGCGATCTCGATCAATCTCACCATTCATGCGGCCGCCGGGGGCTTTGCCGAAGGCGACGAGATCGAGACCGTCGAGCATATCATCGGATCGGCTTTCGCCGACACGCTGATCGGCTCCGACGCGGCCGAGACGCTGGAGGGCGGCGCGGGCGACGACCTGCTGTCCGGCCGCGGCGGCGCGGATGTCACCGACGGCGGCGCCGGGTTCGACACGGTCGATTATTCCGCGAGCGCGTCGGCGATCAGCCTGACCCTCGATGGCAGCGTCGGCGTGGGCGGCGATGCCGCCGGCGATCAGATCACCAATGTCGAGCGCCTCATCGGTTCGGCCTATGACGACACCGTCACCGGCGTGGGTGCCGACGAGGTCATCGAGGGCGGCAGCGGCGCGGACATCCTGACCGGCAATGGCGGCGCGGATACGCTCGTGGGCGGTGCGGACGACGATCGCCTCTTCGGCGGCGCGGGCGCGGACGCGCTGCAGGGCGGGTCGGGCGACGACATGCTTTCGGGCGGCGCGGACGCGGATGCGCTGGATGGCGGGTCGGGTTTCGACACGGCCGACTATTCCAGCTCGGCCGCTGGCGTGACCGTCGATCTCAGCGGCAGCGTGGGCATAGGTGGCGACGCGGCGGGCGATACACTCACCGCCATCGAGGCGATCACCGGGTCGGCCTTTGCCGATACGCTGACCGGCGGCACCGCCGCCGACACGCTGTCGGGCGCGGCTGGGGACGACAGCATCTATGGCGGCGCGAACAATGACACACTGTCCGGCGGATCGGGTGACGATCTGCTCGACGGCGGCGCGGGCGGCGACCTCATCGACGGTGGCGCGGGCCATGACGTTGTCGATTATTCGGGTTCGGCGTCCGGTGTCGCGATCTATCTCGACGGGTCGGCGGGCCTTGGCGGCTATGCCACGGGCGACACGCTGCTCAATGTCGAGGAGGTGATCGGCACTGGCTCCGACGACCAGATGACCGGCACCGCGGCCGACGAAATGTTCCACGGCGCAGGCGGTGACGACGTGCTCCAGGGTCGCGGCGGCGCGGACGTGCTCGACGGCGGCGCGGGCACCGATACCGCCGACTATTCGGGCTCGGCATCGGGCGTGACGGTCGACCTCGCCAGCGGCACTGGCACCGGCGGCGACGCCGAGGGCGATACGCTCGCGTCGATCGAGCGGCTGGTCGGTTCCACGGGCAACGACACGCTGCTCGGCGCGGCAAGCGACGACGAGATGTCCGGCGGCGCGGGTGACGACACCCTCATCGGCCGGGGCGGCATAGACACGCTTTATGGCGGCGCGGGCAACGATACGCTGGATGGCGGCACCGGGGCCGACTGGCTGGACGGCGGCGCCGGGTTCGACTCGGTGGACTATTCCGCGTCCGCTGTGGCGGTCCAGGTCGGTCTCGATGGCAGCACCGGCATTGGCGGCGACGCGCAGGGCGATGTCATGATCGGCATTGAGCGGCTGGTCGGCTCGGCCTTCAGTGACACGCTGACCGGCGGCGTGATGAGCGACGCGCTGGTGGGCGGCGCGGGCGACGACGGCATCAGCGGCGGCGTGGGCAACGACACGCTCGAAGGCGGCGACGGCAACGACGTGCTCGACGGCGGCGCGGGCGCGGACGTGATCGACGGCGGCGCGGGCATCGACACGGTCGACTATTCGACCTCCGCCTCGGCGGTGACGATCAATCTCGACGGCACGCTGAGCACCGGCGGCGACGCCACGGGCGACCAGCTTCTCGGTATCGAAAATCTGATCGGTTCCAGCTTCGACGACCTGCTGACCGGCAGCGGTGCGGACGAGACGATCACGGCGGGCGCCGGGGACGACATCGTCCGCGGCGGTGCTGGCGCTGACACGCTCTATGCGGGCGGTGGCGACGATCTCCTCGAGGGCGGCGCGGGCGCCGATCTGCTTTACGGCGGCAATGGCAACGATACCGCCAGCTATGCCTCGGCGACGAGCGGCGTCGCGGTCTCGCTCGACGGCAGCACCGGCACGGTCGGCGATGCGCAGGGCGACCAGTTGTTTGGCATCGAGAATCTGGTCGGCTCGGCCTACGCGGACGTGCTCGGCGGCGGTGCCGGGACCGAGACGATCAGCGCGGGCGCAGGCGACGACCGTCTGCTGGGATCGGCGGGCGCGGACGTGCTCGACGGTGAACTTGGTTTCGACACGGTCGACTACACCGCCTCCGCGAGCGCCGTCACCGTGCGGCTGGACGGCAGCACCGGCGTCGGCGGAGACGCGGCGGGCGATCAATATACCAGCATCGAAGGCGTGACCGGATCAAGCCTCGACGATACGCTGGAAGGCGGCAATGCGGCCGACGCGCTTGACGGTGGCGCCGGCAACGACAACATCGTGGGCGGCGGCGGCGGCGACAGCCTCTATGGCGGGGCGGGCCTCGACGTGATCGACGGTGGCGCTGGCGCCGACCTCATCGACGGTGGCACTGGCGTCGACACGGTCGACTACAGCTCCTCCAGTTCGGGCGTCAACGTCTCGGTCGACGGAACCGCCTCGACCGGCGGCGCGGCGGAGGGCGACCAGCTCCTCAATATCGAAAATCTTGTCGGCTCGGCCTATGACGACGTGCTGCGCGGCACGGCGGCCGCTGACACGCTGACCGGCGGCACGGGCAACGACATATTGGAAGGGCGCGGCGGGGCCGACCTGCTTTACGGCGGCACCGGCGTCGATACGGCCGACTATTCGGGCGCGGCCGCAGGGATCACCGTGAGCCTTGCGACCGGCACGGGCACCGGCGGCGACGCGGCGGGCGACGTGCTCTCCTCGATCGAGCGGATCGTGGGGTCCGCGCATGGCGACAGCGTCACGGGTTCCGCTTCTGCGGACACGCTGGAGGGTGCTGGCGGCGATGACACCATCCGCGCCGGTGCGGGCGACGACAATGTGCTGGGCGGCGCGGGCAATGATCTGCTCGACGGCGGCGCTGGCGCGGACCAGATCGACGGCGGCGCAGGGGTCGACACGGCCGACTACAGCCTGTCCGGCAGCGCCGTGCAGGTCCATCTTTCCGGCACCGCGAGCACGGGCGGCCTCGCCGAGGGCGACGTGCTGACCAATGTCGAGGCGGTGACGGGCTCCGCCTTTGACGACGAGTTGGTCGGCACGGCGGCGGATGAGAGCTTTGCTGGCGGCCTCGGGGATGACATCATTCGCGGCGGCGCGGGCGCTGACGCGATCGACGGCGGCGCGGGAACCGATACGGCGGACTATTCGCTCGCGGGTGCTGGCGTGGTCCTCAGCCTGGCGACCGGCGGAACCGGCGGCGAGGCAGGGGGCGACAGCTTCACCAGCATCGAGGTTGTGGACGGCTCGGGCTTCGACGACAGCATCACGGGTTCGTCTGGCACCGACCTGCTGCGCGGCAACGCCGGTGGCGACCTTCTTGATGGCGCTGCGGGCGATGACACGCTCGACGGCGGCGCGGGCAACGACGTGCTGCGCGGCGGCGCGGGCGCGGATCAGCTGATCGGCGGCGCGGGGCAGGACACGGCCGATTACTCGACATCGGGTGCGGCCATCGCGATCAACCTCGACGGTTCGCTGTCGGCGGGCGGCGATGCGCAGGGCGACACGCTCTCCTCGATCGAGAGCGTGATCGGTTCGGCCTTTGCCGACACGATCACCGGCACCAGCCAGAACGAGCAGCTTTATGGCGGCGCTGGCAGCGACATTGTGCGCGGCAATGCCGGCTCCGACGCGCTTTACGGCGGCGCTGACGACGATACCCTCTACGGTGGCGCGGGCGCGGATACCATCGACGGCGGCGCAGGCTTCGACCTTACCAGCTATGCGGCGTCGAGCGCGGGCGTGGTGGTCAGGCTCGATGGCGGCCCCAGCACCGGCGGCGATGCCGAGGGCGACGTGCTCAGCGGCATCGAGGGCGTCATCGGCTCGGCGCAGGCCGACACCCTCTACGGCGGCACCGCCGACGACTATCTCGACGGCGGCTCGGGCGACGATACGCTTTATGGTGGCGCGGGGGCAGACACGCTGATCGGCGGATCGGGCGATGACCTCATCGCTGGTGGCCTTGGCGCTGACGCCGTCGACGGCGGCACCGGCACCAACACCGTAACCTATGCCGCCGCGACGGCGGGGGTGGCGGTCGATCTCACCGGCGCGGCGGGCACGGGCGGTGAGGCGACTGGCGACACTCTCACCAATATCCAGATGCTGCTGGGCTCGGCCTATGCCGACACGCTTGGCGGCGGGGCGGACAGCGAGACGATCCTCGCTGGTTCGGGCGACGACGTGCTGACTGGCAGCATCGGATCGGATACGCTCGATGGTGGCGCTGGCAATGATACCGTCACCTATGCGGCATCGGGCTCGGGAGTCACCGCCTATCTCGACGGGCGGGCGGGCAGCGGCGGCGACGCGGCGGGCGACGTTCTCGTCAGCGTGGAAAATCTCGCAGGCTCGGTGCACGACGATACGCTCTACGGCAGCGGCAATGCCGACACGATCGACGGCGGATCGGGCGCTGATACGTTTTATGGCGACGGCGGCGGCGACGTCCTCTCCGGCGGCGCGGGCGACGACCTGATTCTGGGCGGTGACGGCGGGGATCAGATCGACGGCGGCGCAGGGACCGACACCGCGTCCTATCAGGACTCGGCGAGCGGGGTCACGATCGGGCTTGATGGTTCGACGGGCGTTGGGGGCACGGCGGCGGGCGACGTGCTGACCGGCATCGAGGTGCTGCTCGGTTCGACCCATGACGACGTGCTCACCGGCGGCACGGGTGCGGAGACGCTCGACGGCAGCGATGGCAATGATGTGCTGCGCGGCAGCCTCGGCGCAGACATCCTCGACGGCGGCAATGATTTCGACATTGCCGACTATTCGGCCTCAACCAGCGCGGTCACGGTGGGCCTCGACGGCAGCACCGGCGTCGGCGGCTATGCGGCGGGCGATACGCTCGCGCAGATCGAGCAGATCACAGGCTCGGCCTTCAACGACCGGCTGACCGGCGGCATCGAGAGCGAGACGCTGGACGGCGGCGCGGGCGACGACGTGCTCGTCGGCAGCATCGGCAGCGACACGCTGACGGGCGGCACCGGGTTCGATACGGCGGACTATTCGAGCAGTTCGGCCGGGGTCATCATCGCGACCGACGGCAGCTATGGCGCGGCCGGTGACGCCTCGGGCGACCGGCTGACCGGGATCGAGCGGGTGGTGGGCTCCGCCTTCGACGACCGGCTGACCGGCGCGAGCGGCGCCGACACGCTGGACGGCGGCGCGGGCAACGATCAGATCTACGGCGGCGCGGGTACCGACACACTGCTGGGCGGCGCTGGCGACGACACCATCGACGGCGGCGCGGACGCCGACGGCATCGACGGCGGCACAGGCTTCGACATTGTCACCTATGCGGCGTCGGGCAGCGGCGTCACCGTGAACCTTGCGACAGGCACAGGCACCGGCGGCGACGCGCAGGGCGATACGCTGACCGGCATCGAGCAGGTCACGGGTTCGGACTATACCGACACGCTGACCGGCAGCGCAGCGGACGAAACGCTGCTGGGCGGCGCGGGGACCGACACGCTTTACGGCGGCGCGGGGACCGACACGCTGGACGGCGGCGCTGGCGACGACCTGGTCGTGGGCGGCGCTGGCGCGGACGCCATGGATGGCGGCGCGGGTTTCGACACGGCCGACTATTCGGCGAGCGGCGCGGCGATCCAGCTGACGCTTGACGGCTCGGCGGCATCCGGCGGCGATGCGGCGGGCGATACGCTGCTGCGCATCGAGCGGGTGGTGGGTTCCGCTTTCGACGACACGATCGCAGGCGGTTCGGCTGGCGAGACGCTCGAGGGCGGGTCGGGCAACGACCAGCTGTTCGGCAATGCGGGTGGCGACAGCCTTTATGGCGGCAGCGGCAATGACAGCCTTGGCGGCGGGGCGGGCGCTGACATATTGGACGGCGGCGCGGGCACCGATACCGCCGATTATTCGACCTCCAGCGCGGGCGTGACGGTCGCACTCGACGGGTCGACCGCCTCGGGCGGCGATGCGCAGGGCGATACCCTCGCCAACATCGAGCGGATCGTCGGCTCAAGCCTCGACGATACCCTCACCGGCGGTACAAGCAACGACACGCTGGTCGGTGGCGCGGGCGACGACACGCTGTCCGGCGCGACGGGCGACGACACGCTGCAGGGCGGATCGGGCGACGACCGGCTCACCGGCGGCGCAGGCGCCGACACGATCACCGGCGGCGCAGGCTCCGACACCGCGAGCTATCAGGGCTCGACCGTCGGCGTGACGGCCTATCTCGACGGCACGGCGGGTTCGGGCGGCGATGCGGCCGGCGATGTCATCAGCGGCGTTGAAATTCTCGAGGGTTCCGCCCAGGGCGACACGCTCTACGGCAATACGACCGCCGAGACGCTGCTCGGCATGGGCGGCAACGACACGCTGAAGGGCAGCGGCGGATCGGACGTTCTTGACGGCGGCGCTGGCACCGACACGGCCGATTATTCGGCATCGAGCGGGGCCGTGACCGTCAACCTCGACGGCACCGTGTCCTCGGGCGGCGACGCGGCGGGTGATACGCTGCTCGGCATCGAACGGGTGATCGGTTCCACGCTCAACGACACGCTCAACGGCTCAGGCAGCGCCGATACGCTGGAAGGCGGCGCGGGCGACGACACCGTCTTTGGTGGCGCGGGCGATGACGGGCTGCTCGGCGATGCGGGCGATGACACGCTTTACGGTGGCACCGGCGCTGACACGATCGACGGCGGCACGGGCTTCGATACGCTCACTTATGCCGACTCGGGCGCTGGCGTCAGCGCGGGACTGGACGGCCTTGCTTCGACCGGCGGCGATGCGGCGGGCGATGTCGTGACCAATGTCGAGCGGATGATCGGTTCGGCCTATGACGATACGCTGCGCGGCAGCACTGGCGCCGAGACGCTGGTGGGCGGCGACGGCGACGACGCGCTCATGGGTTCGACCGGCAGCGATACGCTGGACGGCGGCGCCGGGTTTGACACGGTCAATTATTCCGCCTCGTCCACGGGCGTTGCCATCGGGCTGTCCGGCGCGGCTGGCACTGGTGGCTTTGCGGCAGGCGACACGCTCGCCAATGTCGAGCGAATTGTCGGCTCGGCTTTCGCCGATACGCTGACGGGCGCGGTCGGCGCCGAAACGCTTGAAGGCGGCGCGGGCGACGACCTTCTCTACGGCGGGTTCGGCGACGACACGCTGAGCGGCGACGCGGGCAACGACAGCTTCGTGGGCGGATCGGGCAGCGACGCGATTGACGGCGGCGCGGGCAGCGACACCGCCGATTACTCGGCCTCGGTCGGCGCGGTTCAGGTCAACCTCAACGGTCTGGCGAGTTCCGGCGCCGATGCGGAAGGCGATATGCTCACCAGTATCGAGCGGGTGCTTGGTTCCGCCCAGGGCGACACCCTGACGGGCGGCGCGGCGGACGAGCAGCTTTACGGCAATGGCGGCGACGACACGCTGGTCGGCGGCGCGGGCGCTGATCAGCTCGATGGCGGCGCGGGCACCGACACGGCCGACTATGCGAGCGCCGGGGCGGGTGTGACCATCGCGCTCGACGGCAGCGCCGGCAGCGGCAGCGATGCGGCGGGCGATACGCTCGCCAATATCGAGCGCCTCCTGGGATCGGACTATGCCGACACGCTGGGCGGCTCGACGGGCGACGACACGATCGCCGGCGGCCTCGGCAACGATGCGCTGAACGGCGGCGCGGGCAACGACACGCTGCAGGGCGGCTCGGGCGACGACACGCTCGCTGGCGGCGCGGGCGCTGACGTTCTGGATGGCGGCGCGGGCTTCGACATCGCGACCTATTCCGCCGCATTGCAGGCGGTCACCGTCTATCTCGACGGCACCAGCGGCAGTCGCGGCGACGCGGCGGGCGACGTGCTGAGCAACATCGAGCAGCTGACCGGATCGGCCTATGACGACCGCCTCTATGGCGGCAATGCGTCCGAGACCTTCTACGGCGGCGCGGGCAATGATGTCCTGTCCGGCTTCGGCGGCGACGACACGCTTTATGGCGATGCGGGCGACGACATGATCGTCGGCGGCGTCGGCGCGGACGCGCTCTATGGCGGCACGGGTATCGACACGGCCGATTATTCGACCTCGCTGGGCGGGGTGACGGTCTATCTCGACGGTACGGCCTCGACCGGCGCCGATGCCGAAGGCGACGTGCTGTCCGGCATCGAAACCGTCATCGGGTCGAGCCTCGCCGACCGGCTCTACGGATCGACCGGCACGGATACGATGGACGGCGCGCTGGGCGACGACATCCTCTATGCGAGCGCGGGCGGCGATGCGCTGATCGGTGGCGGCGGTTTCGACATCGTCGACTATTCGGGCAACAATGTCGGTGTGACCGTCTATTTCGACGGCACCGCCAGCACGGGCGGCTGGGCGGCGGGTGACACCCTGTCAGGCGTGGAGCAGGTGATCGGCACCGGCCAGGTCGACGCGATCTACGGCTCGACTGGCGCGGACACGATTATCGGCAACGACGGCAATGATCTGCTGTCGGGTGCCGCGGGCAATGACAGCCTGTATGGCGGCAACGGCAACGATACCCTGACCGGCGGCGCAGGCAGCGACATTCTCGATGGCGGCGCGGGCACGGACACGGCCGACTATGCGAGCGCCACCGCGGGCATCAACGCGCGCATGGATGGCGTGCCGGGCTCGGGCGGCGATGCGCTTGGCGACGTTCTGACCGGGATCGAAACACTCATCGGTTCGGGCTTTGCCGACACGATTCTCGGCAGCAGCGGCGCCGACACCATCGACGGCGGTGCGGGCGACGACAATGTGCAGGGCGCTGGCGGCAATGACATCCTCACCGGCGGCGCAGGTAACGACACGCTCGATGGCGGGGCGGGTGCGGACGCGATGGACGGCGGTGCAGGCACCGACATTGCCGACTATTCGGCAAGCGCGAGCGGCGTCACGGCCTGGCTTGACGGGACGGCGGGGATCGGCGGCGACGCGGCGGGCGACACGCTCGCCAATATCGAAACGCTGAAGGGCTCGGGCCTGGCCGATACGCTGCGTGGCAGCACCGGCGCGGACACGCTGCAGGGCCAGGGCGGCGACGACACGCTTGTCGGCGGCGCGGGCGCGGACGTGCTCGACGGCGGCACCGGCTCCGACACGGCCGACTACGCCGGTTCGGCGAGCGCCATTGCGGTCAATCTCGCAACCGGTTCAGGCAGTGCGGGGGACGCGACGGGCGATACGCTCACCAGCATCGAGCGGGTGCTCGGCTCGGCGGGCAACGACAGCATCACTGGCTCGGCCAATGCCGACACGCTGGAAGGCGGCGCGGGTGACGACAGCATCGACGGTGGCGCGAGCGCGGACTTCATCTATGGCGGCGCAGGCAATGACGCGATCGTCGGCGGCGCGGGCAGCGACTATCTGGACGGCGGTGCGGGCACGGACACGGCGGATTACACAGCTTCCACGCAAGGCGTCACCGTTTACAACAACGGCGTGGATCCGGGCGCCGGTGGCACGGCGACCGGCGATGTGCTGGTCAATATCGAGCGTATCCTGGGGTCGGCCTATGCCGATACCATAGAGGGCGGCGCCAATGCCGACACGCTGACCGGCAATGACGGCAACGACCTTCTCGAAGGACGCGGCGGCGCTGACATACTCGACGGCGGCAACGGTTTCGACACCGTCAGCTACGCCCATGCGACGAGCGGCGTCACCGCCAGCCTTGCCAGCAACAGCGGCACGGTCGGCGAAGCGTCGGGCGACAGTTTCACCGCGATCGAGGCGCTGACGGGCTCAGGCTTCGCCGATACGCTGATCGGCGGGGCGAGCGCGGAAACGCTCGACGGCGGCGCGGGTGACGACATGCTCGTCGGCAGTGCGGGCGCCGATACGCTGACCGGCGGTGCGGGCTTCGACACGGTCGATTATGCGGCGGCAGCGTCGGCAGTCACCATCGCGCTCGACGGCTCGGCAGGCAGCGGCGACATTGCCGCGGGCGACCGCCTGTCCGGCGTGGAGAGCATCATCGGCTCGGCCTACAATGACAGCCTCACCGGCACCTTCTCGGACGACAGCCTCTATGGCGGCACCGGCACCGATACCCTGTCCGGCGGCACGGGCACCGATTCGCTATATGGTGGCGCCGGGGACGACACGCTGTCGGGCGATGCGGGCGCCGATGCGCTGGACGGCGGCGCGGGCGTCGACACCGCCAGCTACGCGAGTTCGACCGCAGGGGTGACGATCGACCTGTCGCTGGGCACCGCGACAGGCGGCGATTCGGCTGGCGACAGCTTCACCAGCATCGAGCGGTTCGTCGGTTCGCGCGTCAGCGACGTGATGATCGGCGGCAATGGCGACGACTATTTCGACGGTTTCGACGGCGACGACACGCTGCGTGGCGGGGCTGGCAGCGACACGCTGATCGGCGGCATCGGCGACGATGTGCTGCAAGGCGGCGCGGGCGCGGACTCGCTTGCCGGCGGCGCGGGCACCGACACCGCCGACTATAGCGGCTCGGGCGCGGCGGTGACGATCCGCACCGGCGGCACCTCGACCGGCGGCGATGCCGAGGGCGATACGCTGACGGGCATAGAGAAGGTCCTCGGTTCCGCCTATGCTGACCGGTTCGAAGGCAGCAGCGCCGACGAGGAGTTCAGCGGCGCCAACGGTGACGACCAGTTCATCGCTTCGGGCGGCGCGGACGTCTATCGCGGCGACAACGGCCTCGACACCGTCGACTATTCGGGTTCCGCCAGCACCGGCATGAAAATCTACCTGGACGGCAGCTTCGGCACCGGCGGCGATGCGGCAGGCGACCGGCTGTTCGACGTGGAGACGGTCGTCGGCTCGGCGCAGGACGACACCATCACCGCCGGAACGCTCGCCTCCACCATCCAGGCGGGTGCGGGCAACGACATCCTCTACGGCGGCGCGGCCAATGATAGCCTCGACGGCGGGGCTGGCGACGACCGCATCGCAAGCGGGCTCGGCAATGACCAGATCATCGGTGGCGCGGGCACCGACATCGCCGACTATCAGAACAGCAATGCCGCCGTCACCATTGCCAATGACGGTACGGCGGGCGTGGGCGGCTGGGCGCAGGGCGATACGCTGTCGGGCATCGAGCGGATCGAGGGATCGCTGAACTATGGCGACACGCTGCGCGGCGGCACGCTCACAGCGACGACGCTCTGGGGCTTTGGCGGCAATGACGGCTTCGTCAGCTACGGCCAGGCGGACAGCATCGACGGCGGCACCGGCACCGATACGGTCGACTATTCGGGCTCGGCCTCTGCGGTGACCGTGCGCCTCGACGGCACCGCCTCCTCCGGCGGCGACGCAGCGGGCGACAGCATCATCAATGTCGAGCGCGTCATCGGCTCGGGCTATGCCGACACGCTGACCGGCACCGGCGCCAACGAGACGCTCGAAGGCGGCGCGGGCGACGATGTGCTGGTGGGCGGATCGGGCGCCGACACGCTCGACGGCGGCGCGGGCTTCGATACCGCCGACTATACCACGGCCGGCGGCGTAGTGGCACGGATGGACGGCACCGCTGGCTCGGCGGGCGATGCTAATGGCGACATCCTCATCAGCATCGAGAAGGTGATCGGCTCCTCGCTTGCGGACATCATCTACGGATCGGCCAATGCGGACACCATCCAGGGCGGCGGCGGCGACGACATCTTCCGCCCCGGCCTCGGCGCGGACATACTCGACGGTGGCACCGGCCTGGACACGGTCGATTATTCGAGCGCGGCGGTGGCGATCACCGTCAACCTCGCCAATGGCACCTTGTCGACCGGCGATGCGCAGGGCGACACCTTTGCCAATATCGAGGCCTATATCCTCTCGGCCTACAACGACAGTTTCGTCGGTGCAGCGACGGTCGACACCATCTATGGCGGCGACGGCAACGACACGATCGACGCCGCAGCGGGCAATGACCTCCTCTATGGCGGCGCGGGCAACGACACGCTGGTGGGCGGCGCCGACGAAGACTATATCGACGGCGGCACCGGCACCGACACGGTGAGCTATGCTGCCTCGGGTGCGGGTGTGTCGATCAATCTTGGCACCGGAACGGGCAACACCGGCGGCGACGCCAACAACGACATCTTTGCCGTGAACACGATCGAAAACGCGATCGGTTCGGCCTATGGGGATTATATTGTCGGCGGAACCGGCATCAACACTCTGCAGGGCGGCGCCGGCGACGATACCATCATCGGCGGGTCGGGCGCGGACGTCATGGACGGTGGCACCGGCAGCGACACGCTGAGCTACGCCCTCTCGGGCAGTGCGGTCACGGTAAGCCTTGCGAGCGGCACCGGCACGGTCGGCGACGCCAGCGGCGACAGCTTCTCGAATTTCGAAAACCTCAGCGGCGGCGCAGGCAATGATACGCTGACCGGCGATGGCAACGCCAACATCATTCGTGGCGGAGTGGGCACCGACACGATCTACGGCGGCGCGGGCACCGACACGATTTATGGTGAGGAAAGCAACGACACCCTCGATGGCGGCGCGGGTGCCGACTATCTGGACGGCGGTGCGGGCACCAATACGGTCAGCTACGGCACGGCGAGCTCGGCCGTGACGGTTTCGCTGCTCACCGGCACGGGCACGCTGGGCGACGCCAATGGCGATACGCTGCTCAACTTCTACAACCTTACAGGTTCCAACTACAATGATGCGCTGACCGGCGACGACAACGTCAACATCCTGTATGGCGGTAGCGGGAACGACACCCTTGATGCAGGGCTCGGCGCGGACACCATCTATGGCGGCAACGGCGACGACATCATTCTGGGGAGCGGCGGCGCGGACGTGAACCGGGGCGATGCGAATACCGATACGGTCGACTATACCCTGTCGGCCTCCGCTGTGACGGTCGACCTGACGACGAATACCGGCAATGGCGGCGATGCGCAGGGCGACACATATGTCTCGATCGAGAACCTGACGGGTTCGGCTGCGGGCGACAGTCTGACGGGCGACGGCAATGCCAACGTGCTGACCGGCGGTGACGGCAATGACCAACTGTCCGGCCTTGCCGGCAATGACACCATCTATGGCGGCATCGGCAATGACGTCGTTACAGGCGGTGCGGGCGCCGACATTCTCGACGGCGGCGCAGGCGCCAACACCCTGTTCTTCGGCACCAATTTCGGCAATCTGAGTTCTGTGTCCGCCAGCGCGGGCGTCACGATCAATCTGGACGGCGTCACGCTTGGCATCGGCGGCGATGCCGCGGGCGACCGTTACAGCAATTTCCAGAGTGCCTATCTCACCAACCTCAACGATAGCGTCACGGGCACGAGCGCCAATGAATGGTTCCGGGGCCTCGGCGGCGCCGACGCGATCAACGGTGGCGCCGGCACCGACACGGTCAGCTATTATGGATCGGGCGGCGTCACGATCAGCCTCGACGGCACGACGGGTTCGGGCGGCGAGGCACAAGGCGATGTCCTCACCAATATCGAGAGTCTGGAAGGTTCGGCCAATGACGACGTTCTCGGCGGCGGCAGCGGCGCCAACACCATCTATGGCCGCGAGGGTGCCGACACGCTGAAAGGCGACGCAGGCGCTGACGTGCTCGATGGCGGGTCGGGCATCGACACGGTGAGCTACGCCACCTCCGGCTCAGGCGTGACGGTCAGCCTCCTCACCAATACAGGTTCCGGCGGCGACGCGGCGGGCGACAGCTATGTGAGCATCGAGAATGTCACCGGCTCCAATTCCGCGGACACGCTGTACGGCGATGCGGGCGCCAACGTCCTCTCGGGCGGCGGCGGTAATGACAGCCTGCGCGGCGGCGACGGTGCGGACACGCTGAACGGTGGATCGGGCACCGACAGTGCCGACTTCTCCGACTCGACGGCCGCCGTCACCCTCTATCTCGACGGCACCACCTCCGCTGGCGGCTTCGCGGAGGGCGACACGCTCATTTCGATCGAGACGGTGACCGGCTCAGACTATAATGACAGCATCATCGGCTCGAATGCGGCCGAAACGCTTTATGGCGGCGTCGGCGACGACGTGCTGCAGGGCGATGTCGGCGACGACGCGCTGTACGGCGGCGCGGGCAACGATACGCTGTCGGGCGGGCAGGGTGCCGACATTGTCGATGGCGGCACTGGCACCGACAGTTTCAGCTATGCGACCTCGGCGGCTGGCGTCACGGCCTATCTCGACGGCGTGACGCTCGGCGCGGGCAATGACGCCACAGGCGACCGCCTCTCCAATATCGAGACGCTGTTCGGCTCCGCGTTCGACGACACGCTGTATGGCACGACGGGCAGCGAGACCTTCTATGGCGGCAACGGCAACGACGTTCTGATCGGCGGCGCTGGCGGTGATGTGCTGGACGGCGGCGCTGGCACCGATATCGTCTCCTATGTCACCGCCGGGTCGGCGATCACCGCAAGTCTCGCGAGCGGGTCGCTCGTCATCAGCGGCGGCGACGCCACTGGCGACAGCTTCGTCTCGATCGAGGGCGTCATCGGCACGGGTCTGGGCGATACGCTCACGGGCGGATCGGGCGTGGAATCGCTGGATGGCGGTGCCGGAAACGACACCATTTACGGCAGCGCGGGCGCGGATACGCTCACGGGCGGGACGGGCACCGACACGATCAGCTATGCCGCCTCCAGCGCGGGCGTGACAGTGCGGCTGGACGGCGCAGCATCGAGCGGCGGCGATGCGGCGGGCGACCTTCTCTCCGGTTTCGAGATTGTGGTGGGCAGCGCCTCTGGCGACAGCTTCTTCGGCGCGTCGGCGAGCGAGACCTTCGACGCGGGCAATGGCGACGATATCGTCTATGGCGGCGGCGGGTCGGATGCGATCGACGGCGGCGCGGGGACGGACATCGCCAGCTATGCGAATTCCACCTCCGGCGTGACCGTCTATCTGGACGGGACAGCAGGATCGGGCGGCGAAGCGCAGGGCGACACGCTCGCCAATGTCGAGAACCTTACCGGCTCAGCCTTCAACGATACGCTGGTCGGCGTGGCGGGCGCCAACATCCTCGATGGCGGCGCGGGCAACGACATACTCATCGGTGGCGCGGGCGCGGATGTGCTGACCGGCGGGTCCGGTACCGACACCGCCAGCTATGCGGGCGCCTCCGCGGGGGTCACGGCCAACCTCGCCAACGCCGCCGCCAACACCGGCGACGCGGCGGGCGACAGCTATAGCAGCATCGAGAATCTCACCGGGTCCGGCCACGCCGATACGCTGACCGGCGACACCGGCAACAATGCGATCGACGGCGGTTCGGG
>CAZGVX010000013.1:0-49792 GCA_964529225.1 uncultured Sphingobium sp. | reverse complement strand
CCCTTGTGCTTGCCCCGCTTGCTGCCGATATGGCGCACATTTGCCGGGCGACCACGCCGCTTGATCTCGCGCGGACGATTGGGGCCTGAACCAGGGCCTCGCGGCCCTTTTCCGTCCCGGCCCCGGCGCGCGGGAAGATGCGCGACGCCGCTCATGCCACCCTCCGGCAGCGCGAAGCGCAGCGCGCCCGAGACCGCATCCGCCTCGATCAGGCGCAGGTCGATCTTCTGCCCTGGCACGTAGCGGTCGCCTGACTGCTCCCCCTCCAGAGCCTGCTCCGCCTCGATGTAGCGGAACCGCTCGGCACCCAGCGTCGAAACCGGCACCAGCCCGTCCCCGCCCAGTTCCTCGACCGTCGCGAAAAAGCCGAAGCTCTGCACGCCGGTGATGCGGCAGGCGAGGATCTGCCCCACCCGCTCGGCCAGGAACGCCGCGACATAGCGGTCGACCGTTTCGCGCTCTGCGGCCATGGCGCGCCGCTCATACTCGCTGATCTTCTCGCCGATCGGCCCCATGTCGCGCCGGTCCTCGGCGGACAGCTTCGTGTCCGCGCCCGGCATCTCCAGACCATAGGCACCGACCAGCGATCGGTGGACGAGAAGGTCGGCATAGCGGCGGATGGGCGAGGTGAAGTGCGCGTAGGACCCGAGCGCCAGCCCGAAATGCCCGGTGTTGCGCGGCGCGTAATAGGCTTGGGTCTGGCTGCGCAATATCTGTTCCATGATCTGCGCGCGATTGGGATCGTCAGCGGCGATCCGGGCGATCAGCCTGTTGAAGGTGCCGGGCGTCACCACCTGGCCCAGCGCGAAACCGATATCGAACGTGTCGAGATAGTCCTTCAGCGCGACGAGCTTTTCGCGCGCGGGCGCCTCATGGTCGCGATACATGACAGGCGCTGCCTTGGCCTCCAGCGCCTTGGCGGCAGCGACATTGGCGGCGATCATGAAATCCTCGATCAAACGATGGGCATCGAGCCGCTCGCGCACGGCGATGCTGGCGATGCGCCCCGCCTCGTCGATCACCACCCGCCGCTCCGGCAGGTCGAGGTCGAGCGGGCCTCTGGCATCGCGCGCCTTGGCAAGGAGCGCCCAGCAGGCCCAGAGGGGTCGGAGCGCACTCTCCGTCAGCGGATGGTCGACGCGGCCATCCATCGCCGCCTGAGCGACTTCATAAGGGATATTGGCCGCCACCCGGATCACCGCACGGCTGAAGCGCCATCCGGTGACACGTCCGCTTTTGTCGATGACGAGATGACAGGACATCGCCGCCCGGTCTTCGCCCGCCTTAAGCGAGCACATGTCGGACGAGAGCGCGTGCGGCAGCATCGGCACAACGCGGTCGGGGAAATAAACGCTGTTGCCGCGCCGGCGCGCCTCCCGGTCAAGAGCGCCGCCCGGCCGGACGTAGAAGCTCACATCGGCGATGGCGACAATCGCGCGGAAACCGCCGGGGTTTGCCGGATCGTCATCGGGCGCGGCCCAGACCGCGTCGTCGAAATCGCGTGCATCGACGGGGTCGATCGCCACGATCGGCAGGGCGCGCAGATCCTCGCGGGCGTCTATGGCAAGGGCGAGTTCGTGCACCCGCGCCGCCTCGGTCTCCGCTTCGTCGGGAAAGTGATGCGGAATGCCGAACTTGTTGATGGCGATGAGGCTGACGCTGCGCGGCTCGAACGGATCGCCCAGCACCTGCGTCACGCTTGCGCGCACCTGGCCGGCACGCCCCGACGCCTCGGCCAGCACCAGATCGCCCGGCTTACCCTCGCCTGCATCGCTGATCGGCGTTTCGTTGCGAATCCGCTTGTCGACGGGTCGCAGCCAATAGCGCCCGCCCTCGTCCTGCCGCAACACGCCCAGCATCGCCTCGGCAGCTGCGGCGAGCTTTTTCATCGGATGCGCGATGAAGCCCGAGCCCGCATCCTCCGTCCGTGCCAGAATGCGGTCCCCCACGCCGAGCGCCCCTCGGCGACCCCGCTCCTGAACGCGCAGGCGCGGCGGCGGCACGCCTTCCGCCTCCCATCTTTCGGGCACCGCGATCGCCTGACCGCCCTCGATCGCGACAATCCTGAGCACGGTCACGCGGGGCACACCGCCCATCTTGTGAAAAGCGCGTGCCGGACCGATGTCGATCAGCCCTTCGTCGGCCATGTCCTTGAGCAGCGACTTCAGCAGGATCTTGTCCTGCGCGTGAAGGCCGAAGGCGCGCGCGATCTCCCGCTTGCCGACGGGCGTGGCGGCGCCTTCAATGAACTTGAGGATCTCGTCGCGGGAGGGAAGGCCTGCGGATCGTGCGGGTCGTGGCGCCATCGCTCCCGCTATAGAGAGCCCGTGACGCTCAGGCCAGAAAGATCAGGATCAATCGGTTTCGCGAGCGATATAGACGCGGTTGCGGCCATGTTCCTTGGCGAGATACAGTGCCCGGTCGGCGGCCTTCAGGGCATCGCGCGGCTCGTCATAGGCGAACACGTCGGCAACGCCGCCGGAGAAGGTGACGCGGTCCATGCGCTCGCCGGTCTTGCGGTCGACCAGATTGCGCTGCGACATGTCCTCGCGGGCATCGTCGACGATCTTGCATGCCTCCGCGACAGTCTTGCCACGGAACAGCATGACGAACTCCTCACCGCCATGGCGGGCGACATGCGCCTTGTCATTGGACACCTTGGAGAGCAGCCCCGCGACGAATTTCAGCACCCGGTCGCCGGCATCGTGGCCATGCGTGTCGTTGATCACCTTGAAATGGTCGATGTCGCAGAAGGCCACCGCCATGTCCTCGGCATTGGTCCGCGCGACTTTCACCTCCTCGCGCAGCACCGCTTCGAAGGCGCGACGGTTCGGCAGGCCGGTCAGGTGATCCTGCTCGGCCGCTTTGCGCGCTGCTTCGAGATTGTGCTGAAGCAGCTGAGTCTGCCGCTGGCCTTCGCGCAGACGCCCCTCGACCTCGCGTGTATGTTCGATCATCTGGCGGGTCATCGCGACAAGCTTGGAAATCACCTCGCCGCCCGACGCGCCGCCAGCCAGCTCGACGGCCTCGCGCTGAAGGGCCGCGCCATAATCCTTGGTGGAATCGCTCGACTGCGCGTTGATGATCGTCAGTTCCTCGACATTGGCCTCGACCTTCTCGAGCATTTCGGACAGGCCGTCGGGCGACAGTTCCTCGACGCGCTGCTGGGCAACGATCGTCTCGGCGAGTCCATTGGTCAGCCGGCCCTTGTCGTTCAGAATCGCGCGCACCGCCTTCTCGATCGAAAGGTCGTTGCCGGTGATATAGTCATAGGCCAACCCGAAATTGAGCGGCGTCAGGTCAAGGTCGTGGGCAAACAGAAAGCTGCCAATGTCGTCGAACAGCGCCTTGCGGCGTTCCACCTCGCGGCGGACGCGGGCGTTGCCCTGATCGCGCTGCGGCTTCTCGACCGCAGCGTCCTCAACCTCGCGGGCCAGCAGGCTTCCCGCCCATTTGGCGAGCCTGCCACCGAGACCGTCCTGCTGCGCATTTGCCGCCGTCATGTGAATCTCCGCAATCAATCGCCACATCATTACGCTCATCAAGGTAAATCCGAGGTAACTGGAATGCCGAAAATCGCGGGACTTGCCGAGATCGCCTATCTCGGGCATAGGCGCACCGGACGGCGCGCAGGTGCGCCCCGACCCCCGGTAGATCCAGAACATGAACGAATTCTCCGCGCTCGGCCTCGCCGAGCCTATTTTGAAGGCGCTTGCCGCCAAACGCTATGGCGCACCCACCCCTATCCAGGCGCAAGCCATTCCAGCCCTGCTGGAAGGACGCGACCTCCTCGGCATCGCTCAGACAGGCACCGGCAAGACCGCCGCCTTTGCGCTGCCTGCCCTCGACTGGCTGGTTCGTGAGCCCAAGGCGCGCATGGCGCGCAGTTGCCGCGTCCTGGTGCTTGCGCCAACGCGCGAGCTCGCCGCGCAGATCGCGCAGAGTTTCCGCGACTATGCCCGCTTCGTGCCGATGCGGGTCGAGGCGATCTTCGGCGGGGTTCCCGTTGGCCGTCAGATCGGCAAGCTTGCCGATGGCGTAGACGTGCTGGTGGCGACACCCGGTCGCCTGCTTGATCTGATCGACCAGCGCGCGCTGACACTCGCGAACGTCGATGTGTTCGTGCTCGACGAAGCGGATCAGATGATGGACCTCGGTTTCGTCCATGCGCTTAAGCGCGTCACGAAACTGCTGCCGAAAGACCGGCAGAGCCTGTTCTTCTCGGCGACCATGCCGCCGGCGATCGACGAGCTGGCGCGCGCCTTCATCACCGATCCCGTGCGCGTCGAGATCGCGCCCCAGTCGACCACGGCAGAGCGGGTGCGCCAGCAGGTCATATTCGTCGAACGCGCCGAAAAGCAGGCGCTCCTGACGATCTCACTGCTGGACGAGCCGCTTGATCGCGCGCTCATCTTCACGCGGACCAAGCATGGCGCGGACAAGGTCGTGCGGCACCTCATGGGCGCGAACATTGGCGCACGCGCCATCCACGGCAACAAGAGCCAGGCGCAGCGCACCGCCGCGCTGCAGGCCTTTCGTTCCGGTGAGGTCCGCTATCTCGTGGCGACCGACATCGCCGCGCGCGGCATCGACATCCCCGGTGTCAGCCATGTGATCAATCTCGATCTGCCCGAAGTGCCCGAGCAATATGTTCACCGCATCGGGCGCACGGCACGGGCGGGGACAGACGGCGTTGCGATCAGCTACGTCTCGCCCGACGAACGCCCACTGCTGAAGGCAATCGAGCGCGCGGCCCGGATCAAGCCGGAGGCGCGGCCCCTGCCCGCCGACTTCGTGCGTCGTTCGGTCGATCTGCCCAAGCCGGCAGCGGTGGAGCGGGCAGCCCCGCCGCCACGGCCACGCAGCGGCGGAAGGCCGAAGCCCAACGGCGCCCCGCGTGCCGATGACGCCTCCCGCGCGGGCCGCCCACCGGCACGCCGAGCGGCCAAAGCCGCCGTTAGGCCGACCCATCCGCCGAGGGGACGGGGCTGAACGCTGGTCGCGCTCAGGCCACGTAGCGCGCTGGCGTCTTTCCCGGCTTGCCGGGGACTTCGATGACAAAGTTGCTGACGAGGTCGCTCATCCGCTCGGATTCCTCGGCGAGCGATCGCGAGGCGGCGCTGCTCTGCTCGACCATGGCGGCGTTCTGCTGGGTCATCTGGTCAATCACGTCCATCGTTCTGCTGACATCCGCGACATGCGCGGCATCAACCTGAACGGCGGCAGCGATCTGGTCGCTGAGCGAGGCAATGGCGGCAACTTCTTCGACGATGCTTTGGAGCTTGTCGCCCGTCTGATTGACCAGCTCGACTGACGAGACGACCAGTCGGCTGCTCTGACCGATGAGCTGCCCGATATCGCGCGCGGCGACCGATGACCGCTCGGCAAGCCCGCGGACCTCATTGGCGACGACCGCAAAGCCGCCACCGGCTTCACCCGCCCGCGCCGCTTCGACGCCGGCGTTGAGCGCCAGCAGGTTGGTCTGAAAGGCGATGCCGTCGATGAGCCCGACGATCTCATTGATCTTCTTGGCGGCCTGCTCCAGCTCGGCCATCGTGTCAGCCGCCATCTTCACGGTTTCGCCACCGCCATTGGCCTCGACCTGCGCCTTGGCCACGGCATCGCGCACCGCTTTGGCGCGGTCCGATGTCATTTCGATCGACTTCGTCACCGCAACTGCAGCCTCGGTCGCCGCCTGAAGGCGCGCCGCCTGCACGTCGGTGCGGGAGGCCAGATCGTTGGCGGCCTGCGAAACCTCTTCCGACTCCGCGCGGATCTGCTGCGAACTGATACTGACCGCCTGAAGTGCCGCCGCGAGCGCGGACATGGCGGAGTTATAGTCGCTGCGCAGAACCTCATATTCCCCGCTCAGCGCCTCGTCGATCCGGAAGGAGATATTGCCCTCCGCCACGTTGCGCATCGCAACGCGCAGCTCGTTGATCACGTGCTGCTGGATCTGACGCTGCTTCTCCTCCGCCTCGACCATCGCGCGCTTTTCGATCTCGCTTTGCCGGAATGTCGCGAGGGCGCGAGCCAGATCGCCAATCTCGTCCTTCCGCGCCACGTCGCTCATCCTGACGTCAAGATTGCCCCCGGCCATTTCCGTCAGGGCATTGGCGCCAAGGGCAAGCGGCCGGACGACACGCATCAGGACCATCCAGATCGACCCGGCGATCAGGATCAGCGCGAGCCCACCGAATATGGCGATGAGAAGGACGGCGTTCTGCGTCGCGCTCTTCGACTGTTCGGCAAGGCGCTTCTGGGATTGAAGCGCGGCGGCAACCGCTTCGTCGATCGCCTGGCGATGGGCGGCATATTCGACCTTGAGCTTGTCATGAACGATGTGAAGCGCCGCCGTGTCTCCGCGGCGCGCCAGGGGAATCGCCTCCTGCTCCACAATCTCCCAGAACCGCTCGGCGCTGGCATGCGCTTTTTCGGTCACCAGGGACCGCGCGTTGGCATTGGCACGCTGTTCCTTCATCCAGAAGGTGCGGCGGGCGTTGTAGTCCTCGCGCAATTTCGCGAGGCGCGGCGCCCGCTCGGCCACCGTGTCCGGTTCGTCGATCAGCAGCATGGCCTCCAGATAGGGCTCGACCACATAGAGCGGCGGCGGCAGGATGTCTGCCACCAGATCGGAATATACCTGATTGCGGACCTGAAGGTCACCGCCGAACCGGATCAGGTCGATCTGCCTGCTCGCAAGATAGCCGCCAAGGCAGATGACAGTGAAGAGAAGGGCAGACCCTATGCGGACCAGCGTGCCAAGTTTCATGGGGCGACCTTTTATAGCGAGCCGTTAACGCCACCCTTCTAGGTCGATGGTGTAAAGATCGCGTAAATCTGCCGTTTTCCCTGAAAAATGCCGAGCCGTTCGACCAACGGAGCGTTAACCTGCAATGGTTTACAAGATCGCAGGCGGATGCAGCCGCAGGCGCGTGACCCGGCGGGTATCGCCATCGACGATCTCCAGCCTCCACCCGCTTGGGCTATGATCGAGGACTTCGCCGGGTTCCGGCACGCGCCCGGCAATGACAAATGCAAGCCCGCCGAGCGTGTCGACATCCTCCTCCACATCCGCCAGCGCCGCGTCGATCTCCCGCGCGACATCGTCAAGCTCTGCGCGGGCGTCGGCATCCCAGCATCCGTCCTCGCGCGGCACGAGCATTGCCTCCGGCGCATCGTCATGCTCGTCCTCGATATCGCCGACGATCTCCTCGACCAGATCCTCGATCGTGACGAGGCCATCGGTGCCGGAATATTCGTCAAGGACGATGGCGAGATGCGTGCGTTTGGCCCGCATGTCCGCAAGGCAGTCGAGCACCCCCATGCTCTGCGGCACATATAGCGGTTGCCGGATGAGCGGCTCCAGCGTCTCCGGTGGCTCACGCCCCTCCGCCAGGATCGCGAAAGCGTCGCGGATGTGGATCATGCCGGTGATTGTATCGAGCGTGTCCTTGTAAACCGGCACGCGGCTGTGACCATGTTCGGTGAAGACAGCCACAAGCTCCACGAACGAGGCGTCCTGCGAAATGGCGACGATGTCGGCACGGGGGACGGCCACATCGTCGACGCTGTGCTCGCTGAAATGCAGCAGATTTTTGATCATCTGCCGCTCGACCGGCGTCAGGTCGCCCTTGGCCGGGCGCGCGCCGCCCTCCGCCTCGTCCTCATATTCCTCAAGCGTGTTCTCGAGTTCCTCGCGCAGGCTGGTGCCCTGTTCCTCACCGAACAGCAGGGCGCGCAGACCCCGCCATATTCGCCCGCCAGCTTCGCCGCTACTGTCAGGCTCCTTGGACGCACCAAGGCCGGCACCTGATTCCGACATTTTTCAAATCCCTTTTGCGGGCGAAGAGGCCCTTCGGTCACGCATATGGATCAGCGAGGCCCAGTGATGCAAGGGCGCGCGTCTCCATCGCCTCCATCCGTTCGGCATCAGCGTCACTCAGATCGTGATCGTGGCCAAGCAGGTGAAGGACGCCGTGCACGACGAGATGGGTCGCGTGCGCCTCCAGCGAAATACCCTTCTCGACCGCCTCCGCGGCGCACACCCCGCGTGCGAGAACGATGTCGCCGAGCAGTATCTCGCCATCATCTGTGAGCGCCGCCGCGTCGAGAAGATCGACCGGAAGCATGGGAAAGGAGAGGACGTTCGTCGCCTTGTCCTTGTTCCGATAGGCGGCATTGAGCGCCTGCACTTCCTCATCCTCGGCGTATTTGACGCTGATCTCGTAGCAGGGCCGTGCCGTCAGCATCTCGCCATGGGGGGTCTGTATGACGGCCGCGTGTGAGGCACGGTTCGCGAGCGCCGTCCAGTCGTCCGATGTCCCGCCCCAGCCCGGCGACACGTCCACCAGCACCTCAAGCATCCGGTCCCTCATAGGCCTCGACAATGCGGCCGACGATCGGATGGCGCACGACATCGGCAGCGGTGAAGCGCACGATCGAGATCCCCTCGACACCTTCCAGCCGGTCGACGGCATCGGCAAGTCCCGAGGCGCCCGGCTGCGGCAGATCGACCTGGCGCGGATCGCCGCACACGACCATGCGGCTGCCTTCACCGAAGCGGGTCAGGAACATCTTCATCTGAGCGATGGTGGTGTTCTGCGCCTCGTCAAGAATGATGAAGGCATTGGCCAGGGTGCGCCCGCGCATGAACGCGATGGGCGCGATCTCGATCTCGCCGCTGGCGATGCGCCGCTCCACCTGTTCGGCGGGCAGCGTGTCGTAGAGCGCATCGTAAAGCGGACGCAGATAGGGGTCGACCTTCTCCTTCATATCGCCGGGCAGGAAGCCGAGGCGCTCCCCCGCCTCCACCGCCGGACGGGAGAGGATCAGCCTGTCGATACTGCCGGTGATGAGCTGGCTGACCGCCTGCGCCACCGCCAGATAGGTCTTGCCCGTGCCTGCCGGACCAAGCGCGAAGATCAGCTCGTGCCGCGCGAGCGCCTCCATGTAGCGCCCTTGCATGACGGAACGCGGGACGATGGTCTTCTTGCGTGTGCGGATCATGACCTTGGGCGGCTCGGCGACGTCATGGCGGATGATGCCGTCGAGCGTCGGCTCGGCCGACATCGCGATCACCGCATCAACGGTGCCGGGGTCGACATCCTGTCCCGCGACAATCCGGTTGTAGAGGCCCTGGATCACGTCACGCGCACGCGCGGCGGCGGTGGCCTCCCCCTCGATCTGGAGCCTGTTGCCCCGTGCATGGATATAGACGCCGAGGCGATTTTCGATGCTGACGAGGTGCTGGTCGAACTGGCCGAACAAAGCGCCGAGCAGCTGGGGCCGGTCGAAGACGAGGTCGATCCGGCTGCGGTCGCCGGCTTCGGCGGGCTGGGCTTTGCGGCTCATCTGGTCCTTTCATGTCCCCGAATCATCACGGGGATGCTGCGCCGCTCCTGCCCCGATTGCCAGACGTTATTGTGACAACGGGGGCGCCTGCCGCTACGCCGCCCGCCCGGCCAGCGAATTCGGCCCGGCGCTGAGGAGGTCCACCGTCAGCATATCGCCGAGCGCCGCGCTCTGATGCTCGACATGCACCGACTGGAGCCATGGCGTCTTGCCGACGAGCTGGCCGGGATGGCGGCCGGGACGCTCAAGCAGGATCTGCGTGCGCTTGCCGACGCTCGCCTGGTTGAACGCCAGTTGATCCGCGTTGATCTGGTCCTGAAGCCGCTGGAGCCGCTCGGCCATGACCTCCGGCGCGACCTGCCCGTCCATGTCGGCGGCGGGGGTGCCGGGACGCGGCGAATATTTGAAGCTGTAGGCCTGCGCGTAGCGAACCTCGCGCACCAGCGTCAGGGTCGCCTCGAACTCGGCCTCCGTCTCGCCCGGAAAGCCGACGATGAAGTCACCGGACAGCGCGATATCCGGCCGTGCGGCCCTGATCCGCTCGAGCAGCCGCAGATAGTCGGCCGCGTCATGGCTCCGGTTCATGGCTTTGAGGACGCGGTCACTGCCCGACTGCACCGGCAGGTGCAGGAACGGCATGAGCTTCTCGACGTCGCCATGCGCGCGAATGAGCCCGTCGGTCATGTCCCTCGGGTGGCTGGTCGTGTAGCGGATGCGCGCGAGCTCCGGCAGGTCAGCCAGCGCGCGGATCAGGCCGTCGAGCCCCTGCGCGCGCCCAGCCTCATCCTCACCCGCCCAGGCGTTGACATTCTGGCCGAGCAGCGTGATTTCCCGCGCGCCCGCGTCGACCAGCGCCCGCGCCTCGTCGAGGATCGCGCCCCACGGCCTGCTGATCTCCGCCCCGCGCGTATAGGGCACGACGCAATAGGTGCAGAATTTGTCGCAGCCTTCCTGCACGGTGAGGAACGCGGTGACGCGCCCCGCGCGGCGCTCCGGCAGTGCCTCGAACTTGGAGGCGAGCGGCATGTCCGTGTCGACCGCTCGCTCCCCGCCAACCGCCTTCGCGACCAGCGCGGGCAGACGATGATAGGCCTGCGGCCCGACGACGATGCCCACCCGCTTCTCGCGTGCGATGATCTCGGCGCCCTCCGCCTGCGCGACGCAGCCAGCGACAGCGATGAGCGGCACGGAGCCGTCCTCGCGCTGGAGGCGGCCAATATCGGAATAGACCTTTTCCGCAGCCTTTTCCCGGATGTGGCAGGTGTTTAGCACCACGAGGTCGGCATCCTCCCCCGCTCCCGCTTCAGCCAGGCCCTCGGCGGCAAGCATTTCGGCCATGCGCTCGCCGTCATAGACGTTCATCTGGCAACCGAAGGATTTGACCCGGAAATTGCGGGGCGCTTTTGGAGGTGCGTTCATCGCGCGCGCTATAGCGCCTAGCCCCGCCCACGCAAAGCAGCACCCTCCACGGACGCCAATGTCCGCGCGATGCGGGCACGCGCCTCGCTTGCCAGTGCCTTGCGGTCGGGATGCTCGCCGGGCACAAACGCATCGAGAAAGTGGAGCGTTACCGGGGTGCGGCCAGGGCGGCCGAGTATCCGCCAAACATTGGCGCCGCCACCTTCGCTGCCTGTCCAGGCGATCTCGGGCGCTTCGCTGCCATAGTCGATCACCACCGGCTGCACCTGAATGGTGCGCGGCGGCGGGAGGAGAACGGCGAACAGGGCGGGCTTGAACGGCAGTAGCGTCACCCCGTCGCCGGTCGTGCCCTCCGGGAACAGCGCGACCGGCTGGTGGCGTTCCATCGCGGCGCGAACGACACCGACCTGCGCCGCGATCTCGCCTCGCCCGTCGCGACTTACCATGACCGTATTGTTCTGGGCGGCAAGCCAGCGCAGAACCGGCCAGCGCCCGACATCGTCGCGGCTGACAAAGGTGCAGCCCGTCGCGCCGCCGAGCAGGAATATGTCCGCCCAGCTGACGTGATTGGCGACGAAGAATACATCGCGGTCGAGCGGTGTCCCGACCACCCGCAGGACGAACCCGGCGCGCCGCGCGACCCCGCCCAGGAAACGGCAAGGCCAGTCGGATTTCCCGAGGAGACGCAAACTGATCCGGTGCGCGGCGACACAGGCCAGCGTGTAGCCGACGAGAGAGAGGAGCCGCGCAAGGGCGCGCAGCGTGGTCAAGCGATCAGCTCTTGGACCGGCTCAGGGCAACGCCGTACAATTCCATGCGGTGATCGACGAGCCGATAGCCAAGGCGCTCCGCGATCTGGCGTTGCAACTGTTCAAGCTCGGGATCGACAAATTCGACGACCCGTCCCGTCTCGACATCAATGAGATGGTCATGATGCGCCTCCGGCGCTGCTTCATAGCGCGCGCGTCCGTCGCCGAAATCGTGCCGCTCAAGGATGCCCGCATCCTCAAACAGCTTGACGGTTCTGTAGACGGTGGCGATCGAAATCTGGGAGTCGATGGCGGCAGCGCGCTCATGGAGCTTGTCCACGTCGGGATGATCCTCCGCTTCGGAAAGCACCCGCGCTATGATCCGCCGCTGCTCGGTAACCCTGAGGCCTCGCTCGACGCAGAGCGCCTCTATATCAATGGTCCGACTCATGGCATCGGATTTAGCCGATCATTGGAATCGCGCCAACAGAAATGGCGCCTCGTTCCTGTCGGGGGCGCCGGTGCCGGCCGTACGGGGCAAACCGCACGGCCGGTGGTCGATCACTTGCCGCCGCGACGACGCGACGTGCCGAGGCCGATCTTCTTCGCCAGCGAACGACGCTGCTCGGCATAGTTAGGCGCGACCATCGGATAGTCGGCTGGAAGATTCCATTTCGCCCGATAGTCTTCCGGGGTCATGTTGTAATGCGTGATCAGGTGCCGCTTCAACATCTTGAGTTTCTTGCCATCCTCCAGGCAGACCAGATAGTCCGGCTTAATGGAGGCGCGAATAGAAACAGCCGGTTCCTGCTTCACTTGCGGCGGAGGCACCTCGCCCGAGAGACCCGCGAGTGCACCATGCACATTGGCAATCAACATGCCCAGATCCGACACAGCGACGCTATTGTTCGAAACATGGGCGGCGACGATGTCGGCGGTCAACGTTACCAGCAGCTCGTCTTGAGCGGACCCTTCTGCCACATTCTTTCCTTTCAAATCCATTGAGGCGACCACGCAATATTCTATTTGCCTGACCGACTTAGGCCGGTAAATCTGCCCTTTCAAGTATTTTTGTTGTTCTTATGAAAATGAACAGTCAGTAAACCGCCGCAGTTCGCAGTAGCAAACGAAAACTTAATGCTGTGCGGCGCCTGCCATCACGCCCGACATAATAATCGGGGCGAGAACTGTAACGCTCGAAACCGGCCTGACGATAAAAAGCGATGGCTTCATTATCCTCCCGCACCTCAAGGAACATCGTTTCCGCACCCGATCCTTTCGCAAGCGCAACACATCGCTGGAGAATTTTCGCGCCATGGCCACCGCGGCGCGCATCGGGCCGGACCGCCAGCAAAAGGAGCTCCGACTCCCCCGCAATGGCGCGGAACAGCCCGAACCCGACAATGTCATCCTGCACGCTGCCGGACACGAGACATGCGCCAGGCAGGTCGAGCATCGAGCGAAGCTGCGAGGCGGTCCAGGCCTCGCCGAATGCCGGATCGAAGGCCGCATCCATCACGCGCATGATGGCGGGGATTGCCGGGTCACTCGCGTCGTCATGCTCGGCAAGCCTGAGGTCGTCGGCTTTGCGGCGCATGGGTGTCGCATCCGCGCCGCGACCGTATCGCGCACTGGCGGCGTTGCCCTCGATCCCTGCTGGCAGCAAGGGATGGAGCCGCGCATCCGGCAACAGGTCGCGTGCCTCCCCGGCGCCCCTCGCCTCCACCAGCACAGCGGCGCCGGAACCCCAGACCTGGTGCTCGGGAAGGATCGCGGCCAGCACCTCCGGTGTGCTCGAACGCTCCGCCGCCAGCGGCATGAGCGTGGCGCGGTCAAATCTCTGCCAGAACAGCTCGCCATGGCCTCCGGTCAAGACAATCGCGATTGACCCGTTCTGCGGCATTTTGTCGCGAGACCGGGCGATGGCGGCGCACAGGGCGAGCGAGCCGAATCCGCTGACCGGCACCTGCCAGGCAAGGCCAAGGGCGCGCGCCGCCGCAAGACCTACCCGGATGCCGGTGAAGCTGCCGGGACCAATGTCGACGCAAATGCGGTCGGCCCGATCCGTCCCCATCAGCCGCGCGATGGCGGGGACGACCGCCTCCGCATGACCTCGGCCCAGTTCCTCGTGATGGCCGCAAAGAAGTTTGTCGCCGTCAAACAGCGCCAGCGAAAAGGCGGGCGTCGCGCAGTCGATCACCAGTGTGCGCATCGCCCGGCCGCGTTCAGATCGCCCGAACCTCGGTCACTTCGGGCACATAATGCTTGAGCAGGGTCTCGATGCCCTGCTTGAGGGTCGCCGTGGACGAGGGGCAACCGGAACAGGCCCCCTGCATCTTCAGATAGACGGTGCCGCGGTCAAAGCCGCGATAGACGATGTCGCCGCCGTCATTCGCGACGGCCGGCCTGACGCGCGTGTCGATCAGCTCGCAGATCTGCGCGACGATCTCGGCATCCTCCGGATTGTCGGCGGGCAGGCCAGCGTCGTCGCCATCCGCCGGAACCGCGAATCCCGAGGCGTCGCCCCCACGGAAAAGCGGCTGTTCGGTCAGAAAATGTTCGAGGATGACCGGCACGACATCGGCCTTGAGTTCGGCCCAGTTCACCCCCGGACCAGCCGTCACAGCCACGAAATCGGCACCGAACAGCACGCCCGTCACATCGCCTATGGCAAAGAGATTGTCGGCAAGCGGAGACACTTCGGCCGCTTCGGGGCTCGTGAAGTCGCGCGTTCCCGATCCGACCGGCATCACGGGCCGACCCGGCAGGAACTTGAGTGTGGCCGGATTGGGCGTGGCTTCGGTTTCGATAATCATGCCTGCTGCGATCCCTTCAGCGCACCTGTCTGGCCAGGCGTGCGATGCTTGTGCGCGGTACATGGGTTGGCACGCCAGTCAAGACAAGGCGCCAGACCGCGCAGGCGTGGGCAATCACGGGAAACCCCTTCAGCCGGGCGGCTGTAGCGGCGGCGGCTCATCGCCCAGAGCCAGCATCGGCGCGATTTTCGTGCGCAGCTCGGCATATTCGCCCTGCGCGCTGCTGTCCGCGACGATGCCGCCGCCCGCCTGCGCAATGATATGGTCGGGGGTGGTCACCAGCGACCGGATGATGATGGAGCTGTCCATCGCGCCGTCATCGCCGATCCAGAACAGACAACCAAAATTGGGACCGCGCGACGTTGCCTCCAGCGCGTCTATGACCTCCATCGCCCGCCGCTTGGGTGCGCCCGTGATCGACCCGCCCGGCATCGTCGCGGCCAGCAGATCGAGCGCCGACCGGCCAGCCGCCAGCTGGCCCGATACCACAGACACAAGATGCCAGACCGACGCGAATTGCTCGATGGCGGCCAGTTGATCGACCACGACCGAACCGGCATGGCACACCATCGCAAGATCATTGCGCAGCAGATCGCAGATCATCAGATTTTCGGCGTGGTCCTTTTCCGACGTAGAGAGCCTCGCCGCGTTTCGCGCATCCTCGGCCGGATCGTCGTGGCGCGGCGCCGTCCCCTTGATCGGCCGTGTCTCGACCCGCCCCCCTGCGGTCAGCGCCAGGAATCGCTCGGGCGATGCGCTGAGCAAATGGCTGCCTTCGCCCAGGTCCATGAACGCGCCGAACGGCGCGGCTGACCTGCGCCGAAGGCTGAGATACGCCCCCGCTTCGCTGAAACTGGCAGGCCGGTCGGCCACAAATCGGGTGCTGATGTTGGCCTGATATATGTCGCCGGCGATAATCAGCGCCTTGGCCCGCTCGATCCGTTCGGCATAGGCGGGATAAGGGGTGACTTCACGCCAGGACAGCGCGCCGCGCCAGGGCAGCATGCCCTCAGGCGGGCCAACGAGCAGATGAAGCACATGCGCGATGCGATCCCCGGCCTGTTGGTCCTCCCGGTCGCCCGCACATATCCACGCGCGCATCGCCGCCAGATCAAAGCCTATGACAAGGTCATAGCGCCGCACAACAAACGCCGGAATACCCCGATCCGGGGCGTGCGCGCTTGTCAGGCCGTGACCGGAAAGCCCCGTTTCATAGGAGATCATGCCGACGAGGCCGCCAGTGAACGGCAGCGGCCCCTGCGCAATTTCATCCGGTTGCCCAGCGGGCCGCAACGCCTTCATCGCGCCGAGGGCGCCAGCCATGCACGGCGCCACTGCACGAAATGTCGTCACCGGATCGAGGCAGATGTAGGATATCTTGCCGAGGGCACGCGCCCCGGCGGCGCTGTCGAGAAAGCTCAGACCCGGTAGGCGCCCGAGCCGGGCGAATGCCTCGGCAGGCTCGATCCAAGGGATTTCCTGAATATGCAAGCGTCAGGCTCTGTCCATGGCCATGCCGGTGGCCCTCGCCGTGGCGCTACAGCACAGACCGACCGCTGTCAGCGACAAAATTGCTCGCCCATGCGTCGCCCGCCCGCGCCAATTCAGGGGTGGAACAGCTGGCGCCACTGGCGCATTGGTGCGAACATGATCGACGGGCGACACTGGATCCGCGCCGAGCCGCACGGGCTTTACGTCATCCCCGCCGATATGTGGGTCGATCCCTCGATTCCCGTGGATGCCGCCCTGATTACGCATGGTCATGCCGACCATGCGCGGGGCGGCCATGGCCGCACGCTGGCGACGCGCGAGACTCTGGCGATCATGGCGCTGCGCTACGGCGTTGGCGATGGCGGCGAGGGGCAGGCCTATGGCGAGCCGATTGCGATCGGCGGGGGTGTCACCGCCACATTCCTTCCGGCCGGGCATGTGCTTGGCTCGGCGCAGATACGCCTCGAACATGCCGGCGAGCGCATCATCGTCACCGGCGACTACAAGCGCCGACCCGACCCCACCTGTCGGCCTTTCACGCCGGCGTCATGCGACATACTGATCACCGAGGCGACATTCGGCCTGCCCGTTTTCCATCACCCGCCCATCGAGGATGAGGTCGCCAAGCTGCGCGCCGCGCGTGCCGACAATCCGGATCGCTGCGTGCTGGTCGGCGCCTATGCGCTCGGCAAGGCACAGCGGGTGATCGCGGAACTGCGCGGCGCGGGCTATACCGAGACCATCTGGCTCCACGGCGCGCTCGAGGCGATGTGCCGGCTCTATGAGGAGCACGGCATCAATCTCGGAACGCTGGCGCTGGTGGCGGACGCCGGCAAGCGCGATCTCGCCGGTCAGATCGTCCTGTGCCCGCCATCGGCGCTCAATGACCGCTGGAGCCGCCGCCTGCCCGACCCGATCACCGCCATGGCCTCCGGCTGGATGCGCATCCGCCAGCGGGCGCGCCAGCGCAATGTCGAGCTGCCGCTGATCATCTCCGACCACGCCGACTGGAGCGAACTCACGCGGACAATCACCGAAGTCGACCCCGCCGAAACCTGGATCACCCACGGACGCGAGGACGCGCTGATGCGCTGGTGCGAACTTCACCAGCGCCGGGCGCGCGCTCTGGCCCTTGTCGGTTATGAGGATGAGGACGACTAGGCGGTGTGGACATATTCCGCATGGTCGCGGCGTGAGCCAGAAAGGCCCTGAGCAAGAAGAGAGCGAGGCGAATAGTGGTGCTATTTAACGAGCGAACGACACCGCTCAGGGCCTTTCTGGCCAAGTCCTGCGGATGGCCCGATGCGGGCGAACGGCATTGTCGATCCGCTCATCCGGGGTTCCGGCCCCGCATTTCGCGCATCTGCGCACCGTTCATCCCGCATCGGGCCACCACGGCTCATGTGGGATATGTCCACACCGCCTAGATGCGCCGATTTGCCGCGCTCGTCGATGCGCTTACCTATGCGCGGCGGCGCAATGACAAGCTGGACCTGATCGCCGCCTATCTGCGCGAATCGCCGGACCCGGATCGCGGGTGGGCGCTGGCGGCACTCACCGGCGGCCTCGACTTTCCCACCGTCAAGGGCTCGACCATTCGCGATCTTATGGCAACGCGCATCGACCCCGTGCTGTTCACGCTCAGCCGGGACTATGTCGGCGATACCGCCGAGACCGCCAGCCTGCTGTGGGAACAGCCACCCGATCCCGCGCCGCCGCCGGGCGTGGCCGAGGCGGTGGAGACACTCCGTCAGGCATCGCGCCTGTCCGCGAGGCAGGAACTGGCGTCCCTCCTCGACCGGCTTGACGCGAACGGACGCTATGCGCTGCTCAAGCTCGCGACAGGGGCAATGCGCGTCGGCGTCTCGGCACGCCTTGCCAAGCTCGCCTTCGCGCAGGCCTTCGGCGTCGCCGTCGACGATGTCGAGGAATATTGGCACGGTCAGGCGCCGCCCTATGCTGCCCTGTTCGACTGGGCAGCGAACGGCGCAGCCCCGCCGCGCAGCGATGACCTGCCGCTGTTCCGCCCCTTCATGCTGGCGCAACCGCTCGAGGAGACGATCGTCGATCTGGCGGACTTTGCCGCCGAATGGAAATGGGACGGCATCCGCGTCCAGCCAGTCCATGTGGCGGGTCAGAGCCGCCTTTACTCGCGGTCCGGCGACGATATTTCGGCCAGCTTCCCGGAAATCGTGGAGGCACTGAGCGTGCCCGCCGTTCTTGACGGAGAGCTGCTCGTGCGCGGGGAGCATCAGGGCGGTGAAGCGGGCGGCGCCGCGAGTTTCAATGCGCTCCAGCAACGCCTCGGTCGCAAGCTCGTGTCGCGCAGGCTGCTGGCCGAAGCGCCCGCCTTCGTCCGCCTGTACGATGCGCTGATGCTGGACGGCGAGGATCTTCGCCCGCTGCCCTGGCACATCCGGCGCGCCCGCCTCGAAGCTCTTGTGACGCGGCTCGACCCGGATCGGTTCGATCTGTCGCCCCTGATCGCTGCGACGAGCTTCGACGACCTCTCCGCGCTCCGCGCCGCCGCCCGGGACAATGCCATTGAAGGCGTGATGCTGAAGCGGCGGAACAGCCCCTACACCGCGGGGCGAAGGGCCGGGATCTGGTATAAGTGGAAGCGCGATCCGCTGCTGATCGACTGCGTGCTGATGTATGCGCAGCGCGGCAGCGGCAAGCGGTCGTCCTTTTATTCCGATTTCACCTTCGGCTGCTGGGACGGCGATCCGGATGCGGGCGCTGAGCTGCTCCCGGTGGGCAAGGCCTATTTCGGCTTCACCGACGAGGAGCTGAAATGGCTCGACTCGCATGTTCGGCGGCACACGGTCGCGCGCTTTGGGCCTGTGCGGGAAATGGACAGGAGCCTCGTCCTGGAAATCGCGTTTGACGCCGTGCAGGCGAGCAAGCGCCACAAGTCCGGCGTTGCCATGCGCTTTCCACGCATCCACCGCATCCGGGCCGACAAGCCGGCGCACGAGGCGGACCGGCTTGAGAGCCTGCGGGCACTTATTTGATCGCTTTAAGCTCCGCGTCGATCTTGGCGAGCACCGCTTCGGTGAGCTTGTCTGGCGCGAAGGGCTGCACCGCCCGAAGCGTCATGGTCCGAGCCAGGTCGAACTGCGGTGTCTTCGAAAATCCCGGCACATTGCTGTCGAGCACGGCCTTGGCCCGGGGATCATCCAGCAGCACGCCGATCGGCGTCTTGTCGATGCTGAAGGCGCTGCCCTGCGCCGAGGCGGACATGGGCGAGAGGACGCCCGCCGCCATCAGAAGGACAGCGGCGGCGCCTGCCAGCGCGAGGAAGCGGGTTCTGGTCATCTTGATCATGCGCACCTGATAACCCGCCAATGCTGAACGGAAGCTGAGAGCCCCGTTCAACCCTTCTTGAGGGTGAGGCCGCCGAAACGCTTGTTGAAACGGGCCACCTGACCGCCCTGATCGAGCAGGCGCTGGCTGCCACCAGTCCAGGCCGGATGGGCGCTGGGATCAATGTCCAGCGTCATGGTGTCGCCTTCCTTGCCCCAGGTCGAGCGGGTGCGGAAGCTGCTGCCGTCGGTCAACTGGACAGTGATGAAGTGATAGTCGGGATGGGTGTCTTTTTTCATATGCCTCTGGGCTCCGGATGCGGGCTGGTTACCGACCAGACCTGTGAGCAACGATTAGCGAAGCGCGCGCCATAGCGATCCGTGACCGGTCTGGCAATATGCAATGGCGCTCAGTCGGTGGGCGCGTCGGCCACCATGGCGGTAAAGCCCGCCTCGGCATGCACCTTGTCCCCGATCATGGCCCTGCCGGTGAACTTGGCAATGGCGCGGCGCATCTGGACGATCTCGACATGGAGGTCGAGCAGGCATCCGGGCTCCACCGGCGCGCGGAACTTCGCGTCCTCTATCCCCATGAAATAGACGAGCTTGCCTTCACCGGCCGCGCCCATGGACGTGAGGGCGAGGATACCGGCCGCCTGCGCCAGCGCCTCGACGATGAGGACGCCGGGCATGATCGGTCGGCCGGGGAAATGCCCCTGGAAAAAGGGCTCGTTGATGGTCACCGCCTTGATCGCATGGATGCGGGTGTCGGCCTCCAGGGCCACCACCCGATCCACCAGCAGCATCGGATAGCGATGCGGCAACGCCGCGATCACCTTGCGGATATCAAGGGCGGCAACCTCGCTCACAGGCGTTTAGCGGCCCGTCGGCTTAGCAGCGGGCGCGGCAGCGGCAGGGGCAGCGCCTGGCGCCGCCTTGTCCTGACCGGGGCGCCAGCCAGCCGGCGGCGTGATGCTGACGCTCGGCACCAGCGTGTTGAACTGCTGGACAACCATCGGCGTGATGTCGGTGGCGGGCGCGTAGGAGATCGCCGCCTGGGGCGCGATCACCAGGTCGACCTTGGCCTGCGCCATCGCGCTCTTGATCGCGTCACCGACCTTGGCGTCAAACTGCTCCTCGACATAGGCCTGCGCCAGCGCGATCGGCTGGCCGATCCGCTGCAGCTCGGCCTGTCCCTGCGCCTGCGCCTGCTGGAAGGCATCATACTGGGTCTGCATCGCCGGGGTGGCGGGCTTGGCGCCATTGGCCTTCACCGCCGCCTCGAGCGCGGTCTTTTTTGCCTGAAGGTCGGCCTCGATGGCTGTCTTGCGCGTCTTGAACTGGTCGATGTTCGCCTTGTAGGTGGTTTCCATCTGGGTCTGGGCCAGCTTGTAGGCGTTGGACTGGCGCATCGCGCCAGCAACGTCCGCCACGGCAACGCCGAGCTTCGACTGAGCGATCGCCGGAGTTGCGAGGAACGGAGCGGCGGTCATTGGCGCGATTGCAAGCGCCAGCTTCACAAGGGTGCTACGCATCAGAATTGAGTTCCTATGTTGAAGGTGATGGTCTTGGTGTCGTCGCCCTCCTCCTTGAGGAGGACCTTGGCGATGTCGATCCGGAACGGACCGAACGGGGAATTCCAGTTGACGCCGAAGCCAACCGAGACGCGCGGTTTCAGGCTGTCGCCGAGATAGACTTCGCGAAAGCCGTTGCTGTCATACGTGGCGGTGTTGCCGCCCGTCGAGAAGCCGTCGCACCCTGCCTGCCCCTGCGTCGTCGCGTCGGGTCGATCCACAAACGCCCCCGAGCCATCGACGACCGTGCAGGTGCCGTTATAGATGCCGGTGCCATTGATCAGCACAGGCGCGCGGATATTACCGACCGCGCCCGCATCGAGAAAGATGGAGGGCCTGAGGCCGAGTTCGCGCGCACCGTTACCGAGCGGGATCTCGATCTCGGCATGGGCGAGATAGTAGATCTTGCCGCCCAGCGCGTCGTCATAATTGTCGTTGCTGGTCGAAAGCGTGCCGTCCGCACCATAAAACTGACGCCGCACGCGCGGACCTACACCACGAATGTCGAAACCGCGCAACTGCGGCTCGCCGAGGTAGAAGCGGTCGGTGAGGCGCACCTTCTCGAGCGGATTGCCGTCGGCATCTACACGCTGGCTGTCGAACGAGAAGATATGCCCGCCCTCGGCCCGCAGCGAGAAGATGAAGCCGCTCCCCAGGGGAAAATACTGGCCCGCTTCCAGACGGCTGCGCACATAGCGTACATCGCCGCCGAGGCCCGCGACATCCTGGCTCAGCGTTGCATAGAAACCGCGAGTCGGCCGCAGGCGGTTGTCGCGCCGGTCATAGATCAGCGAATAGCCCAGCGAGGACGTGGTCCGCTTGCCGATCGCGTCGCACAGATAACGCCCGGCCTTCAACGGATCGCAGGAATCGTTCGCGCTGTTGCCGAAAATGCCGTCACCATTGGTATCGGTGTAATAGGTCGCCTCGTCCAGCGTCACATCGTCGAACGTCAGACCATAGCGGAGCGCCAGCGAGATATATTCGGTGAGCGGCACGCCCGAGCGCAGTTGGAACCCGGTCGAGGTCTGGCTGTAGGTCGTGTTGCGCGTATTATCATTCAGATAGTTGAAGCTGTTGAGGTCGCGCCGGAAAATCGTGCCACCAAGGGCCACGTTCTTGTCGAGGAAATAGGGCTCTGTGAACCCAAGCTCGACCGATTTCGAGTAGCTCGAATAGTTGACGCTGGTCGAAAGCTCCTGGCCCATGCCCCGGAAATTGCGTTGGCGGACCGAGGCGGAAACGATGAACCGCTCAAGGCTCGAGAAGCCCGCCGAAAGCTGTAGCTCGCCGGTCGACTTCTCCTCGACATTGGTTTCAAGAAGAATGCGGTCGGGGGTGGAGCCAGGCTTCTGCTCGACCTGAAGCTTCTCCTGAAAGAAGCCGAGCGAATTGACGCGATCCTGCGATCGCTTGACCAGATAACTGTTGAACGCATCGCCTTCGGCCAGACGGAATTCGCGCCGCACCACCTTGTCCTTGGTGAGCGTATTGCCGTTCACCCTGATCCCGTCGACATATACGCGCGGGGCCGCGCCGATGCGAAAGCTGATCCCCATCGTCCGCGTTTCCTTGTCGCGGCTGAAATCGGGATTCACATCCGCAAAGGCATAGCCGAACAGGCCCGCCGTCTCGTTGATCTGGTCGACCGTGTCCTCGACGAGCTTGGCGTTATACCAGTCGCCCTTGTGCATCGGCAGGCTGCGGGTCAGCGCATCCGCCGACAGGTCGCGAATGTCGCTCTCGACCTTCACGTCGCCGAATTTGTAGCGTTCGCCTTCCTCCACCACATAGGTGATGATGAAGTCCTGCTTGTTGGCGGTGAGCTCGGCAACCGCCGATACCACGCGGAAATCCGCATAGCCCTGCGTCAGATAATATTGCCTCAGCTTCTGCTGGTCATAGGCCAGCCGGTCCGGGTCATAGGTGGTGCCGGACGAAAAGAGCCGGAAAAAGCGCGCCTGCTTCGTCGCCATCTCACTGCGCAGGCGACCGTCCGAGAACTTCTCGTTGCCGATGATGTTGATCTGCCGGACCTTGGATTTCGGTCCCTCGGTGATCTCGTAGACGATATCGACGCGGTTCTGGTCGAGCTTCACGAGCTTGGGATCGACCACCGCGCCGAACCGCCCCTGCCGCCGGTAAAGCTCGATGATGCGGGCGACATCGGCACGCACCTTGGACCGGGTGTAGATCTCGCGCGCGGCCAGCTTGATCTCGGGCAGGATCTTGTCGTCCTTGATCCGCTTGTTGCCCTCCAGCACGATCCTGTTGACGACGGGATTTTCGGTGACGTCGATCGTCAGCGCGCCGCTATCGTCCCGGATTTTAACGTCGGCAAAGAGCTCCGTCGCAAACAGATCCTTGAGCGCCGCATCCAGCGTTTCGCGCGTATACGCGCCGCCGACGCGAAGATCGGTGTAGGACAGAACCGTGCCCGGCTCGAGACGCTGATTGCCGGCAACCGCGATCGACTTGATCGTGCTGTTCTCGGCAGCGGCTGCCGGCGCCGTGGCGGGGGGCGCCAATGCGGGCGCCTGCGCGTAAGCGGGCGAGAGCACGCCGCCCGCCGCGAGCGCGCTGCCCGCCAGCAGGACGGGAAGGCCTCTGCGCCAATTGCTGCTGCCTGCCTTCACCTCGACCAACCTCTCTTCGCCACGCGTAAACCTGCGCACCGCCGAACCCCGGCGGGCGACACTCCCTGCCCGAAGGCGCTCAGCCGATCAAGCCGCCCAAACCCTTCCACAGTCCGAAAGACGCAAGATCATTGAAGGTCGCAAGCATCATCACCGCAAGCAGAAGCGCAAGGCCGGAACGGAACGCCCATTCCTGAACGCGTGCGCTGACCGGTCTGCGCTGCACCGCCTCGATCGCGTAAAACAGCAGATGCCCGCCATCGAGCAAGGGGATTGGCAGGAGATTGATGAACCCCAAGTTAATCGAGATCAGCGCCACGAAGAAGGCGAAGTCCGCCCAGCCTCGCGCGGCCTGCTCGCCCGACAGCTGCGCGATCCGCAAGGGACCGCCAAGTTCCTCGACCGGGCGGCGACCCGTGACGATTTGCCCCAGACCGTCGACCATCATGACGACGAGCTGCCCGGTCTGGCGGGTCGCGACCACAGGCGCCATGAGGGGCGAGACAGGCCGCATCACCGGCGGTCCGCTGGCCACTCCCAACCGACCCAGCCGGAATTCGTTGCCAAAGCGGTCTTTCTCTGTCCTCACACCGATCGTCACGGACAGGTCGATCTGCTCGCCGCCCCTGTCGAGGGAGAGCGACACTGTCTCGCCGGGACGCCCGACAACCGCGCGGCTCAGCGCGTCGAAGCGGTCGACCGCCGTGCCATTGACGGCAATGATGCGGTCCCCCGCGAGGATGCCCGCGCTGGCCGCCGCGCTGTCCTTCTGCACAGCAGCCACGGTCGACGGCGTGACGTTCTCGCCATAGGCCAGCACGAAACCCGTGAGGATGACGATGGCGAACAGGAAGTTGATGGCCGGTCCCGCCAGAACGATCAGCGCGCGCTGTCCGACGGTTTTCGACTGAAAGGTCCGGGCGCGCTCCTGAGCGGGCAGGTGGAGCCAGGCGGCATCGGGCTGGCTCGCCGGATTCATGTCACCCGCAAACTTGACATAGCCGCCGAGCGGCAGCGCGCCGAGGCGCCAGCGCGTTCCCCGGCTGTCCGTCCAGCGCGCGACCTCCGGCCCGAAACCGATGGAGAAAGCCTCCGCATGGACGCCGAACAGGCGCCCGACGAGATAATGGCCCATCTCATGAACGAAAACGAGCGGACCGATGACGGCCAGAAAGGCGATGATGGTGATCAAAAATCCGGGGTTCTCGGTCAAATCCGCAGTCTTTCCGCCAGCTTCGCCGCGTGGATGCGCGCCTCGCCGTCAATCGCCCAGACATCCTCAAGCGTGGACGGCGCCTCCGGGCTGTAGCGGTTCAGCACGTCCTCCACAATCGTGGCGATTTCAAGGAAGCCGACACGGCCTTCCAGAAAGGCGGCAACGGCCACCTCGTTGGCGGCATTGAGAATGGCCGGTCGCGCCCCGCCCGCCTCGGCCGCGACGCGCGCCAGCCGCAGCGCGGGGAATCGAACGGGGTCGGGCGGCTCGAAATCGAGCTTGCCGATCGCGGCGAGATCGAGCGCCTGGCAGGGCGAGGCCATGCGCTCGGGCCAGGCAAGCGCATGGGCGATGGGCACGCGCATGTCGGGCGCGCCCAGTTGGGCGAGCGTTGAGTGGTCCGCAAACTCCACCAGCGAATGAATGACGGACTGCGGGTGCACGATGATGCCGATCCGCTCCAGACCCACCGGGAACAGATGATGCGCCTCGATCAGTTCGAGACCCTTATTCATCATCGTCGCGCTGTCGACGCTGATCTTGGCGCCCATCGACCAATTCGGGTGCTTGACCGCCTGCGCCGGCGTGACGCGCGCCATGGCCTCGCGTGAAAAGGTGCGGAACGGCCCGCCGCTGGCCGTCAGGGTGATCCGTCGCACAGCGTCGAGGGAACAGCCCGCAAGGCACTGGAATATCGCATTATGCTCGCTGTCGACTGGCAGCAGCGTCGCGCCCGAGGCAGTGACCGCATCCGTCATCAGCGCGCCCGCCGAAACCAGCGCCTCCTTGTTGGCGAGCGCGACTGTGCCGCCCTGGCGGATCGCCGCGAGCGTGGGCGCCAGCCCGGCGCAGCCGACAATCGCGGCCATCGTCCACTCTGCCCCCCGCTCAGCCGCCTCGATGAGCGCACCGGCACCCGCCGCCGCCTCGATCCCGCTGCCCGACAGCGCCGCCTTGAGGTCCGCATAGGCCGCATCGTCCGCCACGACGGCGATGCGCGCGCCATGTGCCATCGCAAGCCCCGCCAGGCCCGCCGCATCGCCATTGGCTGTCAGCGCCTCGACCCGGAAGCGGTCGGCGTTTCGCGCCACGAGGTCGAGCGTGGACGTGCCGACCGATCCCGTCGCGCCAAAGATGGAGACGGACCGAGCGGCGCTCACAGCAGCCCCGCGAACAGCAGCAGGCCCGCGATGAACAGCACGGCCAGCAGCCCATCGACCCTGTCGAACAAACCGCCATGGCCGGGTATGAGGCTACCGCTGTCCTTGACGCCCGCCCGCCGCTTCATCCAGCTTTCGAAAAAGTCGCCAGCCTGCGCAACAATGGCGAGCGCGGCCCCCGCCAGCACGGTCAGACCCAGCGGCATCGCCAAATGCCCCCAGTCCAGCGCACCAAGCGACGGCGCGGTGCCCCCAAGGCCGCTCACGGCATAGGCGATCGTCAGCGCGGCAGCCACGAGCACCAGCGCCGCGCCAGCCATCCCGCCGAACAAGCCTGACCAGGTCTTGCTTGGACTGATGGCGGGCGCGATCTTCGGCCCGCCAAAAGTCCGCCCGGCGAAATAGGCGCCGATGTCGGTTGCGATCACACCGGCCAGCAGCGGCACGAACAGGCCCTTGCGGTGAAGGATCATCGCCGCCGCACAGGCCGTCGCCACATAGAGGCCGCCAATGGCCATCCAGACCGTCTGCGCCATCTTGCCATCGGGGAACCGCACCAGCAGCCCACGCCATTCCAGCAATACCGCGAAAGCGACAAGCGCGATGAAGAATTCGAATACCGTCCCGCCCATCCACAGGGCAGTGCCCGCGATGGCGAGCATGACCACCGCCGAGGCGGCGCGGATGCCGAGATCGGATCGAGGCGCCGTGGGCAAGACCGCGCTCACAGCCCGCCATAGCGGCGCTGGCGCGCGCCAAAGGCATCGAGCGCCGCCTTCAGCGCCGCACCGTCAAAATCCGGCCAGAGCGTATCGGTGAAGTACAGCTCGGCATAGGCCGCCTGCCAGAGCAGAAAATTGGAGAGGCGCACCTCGCCCGATGTGCGGATGAGGAGGTCGAGCGGCGGCAGGTCAACCGTGTCAAGCTCGGCGGCGATAGCGTCGGGCGTGATATCCATGGCCGCCATCTCGCCCGCCGCCACCCGCCCGGCCAGCGCCCGCGCCGCCCGAGCCAGTTCATTCTGCGACCCGTAGTTGAGCGCCACCGCCAGTGTGGAGCCGGTATTGCCCGCGGTTTTCGCGAGCGCGCCCTCCACCATCGCCACCGCTTCGGGTTCGAACGCGCGATAGTCGCCGATGATCTTGAGACGGACATTGGCCGCGTGAAACTCGTCGAGGTCAGCGGCGATGAACCGCTTCATCAGACCCGTGAGGTCGGCAACCTCCTGCTCCGGGCGCTTCCAGTTCTCCGAGGAAAAGGCGTAGAGCGTCATGCACTCCAGTCCCATCTCGCGCGCGGCGCGTGTCACGCGCCGGACGGCCTCGGCCCCGGCATGATGGCCGGCCACGCGCGGCAGGTGGCGTTTTGCAGCCCAGCGGCCATTGCCATCCATGATGATCGCCACATGACGGGGCATCGGTGATGGGTCGGCGGGCGCTGCCGCGCGATCGGCATCGGCCTTGGGCTTTGTCTTCAGTCGGGCGCGCGACAGGATCATGGACTTGCCCCCTGTCCGCCTCAGCGCCCCATGATTTCCTTTTCCTTCGCCGCCGTGGCGGCGTCGATCTCGGCGATGGTGGCATCGGTCAGCTTCTGCACCTCCGCCTCGTGGCGCTTGCGATCGTCCTCGCTGATTTCGCCCTTCTTCTCGTCGCTCTTGAGATTGTCCATGCCGTCGCGCCGGACGTTGCGGACCGCGACGCGCGCCCCTTCCGCATATTTCCCGGCAAGTTTGGCAAGTTCCTTGCGCCGCTCCTCGGTCAGGTCGGGGATCGGCAGGCGCAGCGTCTGGCCATCGACGATCGGGTTGAGGCCCAGACCAGCCGATCGCACAGCCTTGTCGACGGGGCCGACATTGCTTTTGTCCCACACCTGAACCGACAGAAGCCGCGGCTCCGGCGCGGACACGGTCGCCAGCTGGTTAAGCGGCATGTGGGCACCATAGACTTCCACGGTCACGGGATCGAGCAGCGACACATTGGCGCGACCCGTCCGGAGCCCGGAAAGATCGTGCTTCAGCGATTCCACCGCACCCGCCATGCGTCGTTCGAGGTCCGCCTTGTCATATTGCGCCATTGCTTCAGTTCCTTCCCTGCGCGCCCGCCAGCTGTCAGCCGTCCGCGCGGACGGTCGTTGCGGTCCCGGCACCTGCCAGGACCTGTGCCAGATTGCCTTGCTCGCGGATGTTGAAAACGATGATCGGGATCGCATTGTCGCGGCACAGGGCCACGGCGCTCGCATCCATGACCTTCAGGTTGGCGCTCAGCACCCTGTCATAACTGATTGTCTCGTAACGCTGGGCCGAGGCATCCTTCTTGGGGTCCGCGCTATAGACGCCATCGACGCTGGTGCCCTTGAACAGCGCATCACAGCCCATCTCCGCCGCGCGCAATGCCGCGCCGGTATCGGTCGTGAAGAAGGGATTGCCGGTGCCCGCCGCGAAAATCACGATCCGCCCCTTCTCCAGATGCCGCACGGCGCGGCGCCGGATATAGGGCTCGCACACCGTCTGCATGGGGATGGCAGACTGAACGCGCGTGTCGACGCCGAGCTGTTCCAGCGCGTTCTGCATCGCGAGCGCGTTCATGATCGTAGCCAGCATGCCCATATAGTCGCCGGTGGTCCGGTCCAGACCCCGCGCCGCGCCAGAAATGCCGCGGAAAATATTGCCGCCGCCGATGACGAGGCACAGCTCCAGCCCGGTATCCTTGGCCGCCTTCACCTCGGCCGCGACCCGCGCAACCGTCTCCGGGTCGATGCCGAACTGCCCCTGCCCCATCAGCACTTCGCCGGAGAGTTTCAGGAGGATGCGCTTATGGTTGGGATCGGTCATGGCCGCGTGCAAAAATCCGATGACAGGCAAGGAAACGGCGCGGACCTTAGTAGCCCCGCGCCGTTCCCACAAGCGCAGCCTTCGCGGCCGCGCGGCATTTTCAGAACGCTCAGCTGACGCCAGCCGCTGCCGCGACCTCCGCCGCGAAGTCCGACTGCTCCTTCTCGATGCCTTCGCCGAGCTGATAGCGGACATAATTGACGAGCTTGATCGTCTTGCCCGCCTCCTTCGCCGCCTTGGCGACGACGTCCGCGATCGGCGTCTTGTTGTCGATCACGAACAGCTGGCTGAGGAGCGCATTCTCCTTGGCGTATTTCGCGACCGCGCCATCAACCATCTTGGCCTGGACCTCCTCGGGCTTGCCGGATTCGGCAGCCTTCTCCGCCGCGATCTTGCGCTCACGGTCGAGGACGTCCGCAGGAATGGCGGACGCATCGAGCGCAACCGGGAAGGCGGCAGCCACATGCATGGCGATCTGTTTGCCGAGCGGCGCAAGCACGTCGGCCGGCGCATCGCCCTCGAGCGCCACGAGCACGCCGATCTTGCCGAGGCCGGGCGCCGCGGCGTTGTGAACATAGTCGACCACCAGCCCCTCGGTCACGCTCACCTGCGCGACGCGGCGCAGCGTCTGGTTCTCACCGATGGTCAGGACGTTGTTGACGAGCTTCTCCTGAAGCGTGCCGCCAGCCGGGTGGGCCGCCGCCGCGAGCGCCTCGGCATCGGCTGCACCTGTATCCAGCGCAAGCCTGGCGGCGGTGCGGACGAAATCCTGAAACTGCTCGTTCTTGGCGACGAAATCGGTTTCGCTGTTGACCTCGACCGCAACGCCCTTGGTGCCGGCGACGGCGACGCCGACGAGGCCCTCGGCGGCGGTGCGGCTCGACTTCTTGGCGGCTGCGGCAAGCCCCTTGGCGCGCAGCCAGTCGACCGCCGCCTCCAGATCGCCATTGGTTTCAGCGAGCGCCTTCTTGCAGTCCATCATGCCGGCGCCGGAACGCTCCCGCAGATCCTTGACGACGGCTGCGCTAATCTCTGCCATGTCGCTTGTCCTTCTCGTCGCTAGATGTCGCACGGCGCGAGGGGCCACCGCTGCCGCCCGCCCCTGCGCCCGTTATGTTGCACTTGTGTGGCGGTGCTCAGGCTTCGGCGGTAACCGGCAGGTCCTCGGCCGGCGGCTCGTCGAACGCACCGATGTCGACACCCGATGCGATCTGCGCGCCGCGATTGCCGCGGGTCGCCGCCTCGGCCATGGCATCGCAGTAGAGGCGGATGGCACGGCTCGCATCGTCATTGGCGGGCACCGGGAAGGCGATGCCGTCCGGCGAAACGTTCGAATCGAGGATCGCGACGACCGGGATGCCGAGCGTATTGGCTTCCTTGATCGCCAGTTCCTCCTTGTTCGCGTCGATCACGAACATGATGTCCGGGATGCCGCCCATATCGCGGATGCCGCCGAGGCTGAGTTCCAGCTTGTCGCGCTCGCGCGTCATCTGGAGCACTTCCTTCTTGGTGAAGCCGTGCGTATCGCCGGACAGCGTCTCCTCAAGCGTCTTCAGCCGCTTGATCGACCCTGAGATGGTCTTCCAGTTGGTGAGCATTCCGCCCAGCCAGCGGTGATTGACGAAATGCTGGTTCGAACGGCGCGCGGCGTCGGCGATCGGGTCCTGCGCCTGGCGCTTTGTCCCGACGAACAGCACCTTGCCGCCGCTGGCGACGCTGGCCGAGACGAAATCGAGCGCGCGCGCGAAGAGCGGCACGGTCTGCGACAGGTCGAGAATGTGGATGCCGTTGCGCTGCCCGAAGATGTAGGGCTTCATGCGCGGGTTCCAGCGGTGGGTCTGGTGCCCGAAGTGGGCGCCGGCCTCGATCAATTGATGCATGCTGACGACAGGTGCCGCCATGGTCTTGTCCTTTCCGGTTATGCCTCTGGGCCCCAGTTACCCGCCGAAGCGGGCACCGGTGATGTGCGGAGCCCATGTGGGATTGCGTTTGAGCGCGCGTCCCTAGCGCCCAGCGACGCAGAAGGCAAGCCTTGACTTCGGCGGAAGGAAGGAACAAATAAAGAACATGGGAACAAAAGGTGATTCGGCGCGATTATCGTGTCGTTGACGCCCGGACGAAAGGGACTGATCCATGTTCACGTTTTTCGCCGCTTGCCTGTTCGTTGGCGCCGCGACGTTCTCGCTCACGGTGATAACGGAGATGCTGCGCAGCTATGCCCCCCGGATGCGCGAAGTGTTGGCGCATGATCCATCGCGCGTCATGCGGCCCGTCAGGCGCGCGCATGTCCCTGCTCCATCGTCCGGAGCCTGGCGCGCTGCCGCCTGACGGCACGCCGCCAGGACAGCCAACTGTAAGGCATAAGGGCGGCATAGCCGAGGGTGAGGACCAGCAGCGTCGGCCAGGGCACGGTCATCAGGAGCGCGGCGCCCATGCCGACGGTGCCAATGGCAAAGAGGCGCAGCGAGGCAGGGAAGCGTAGCCGCCGCCACCCCAATGTGGGCAGGGTCGAGATCATCAGCCCGGCCGTCATCAGCGTCCATGGCAGGACCAGCCGCCAATCGCGCGCGAACTGCCAGTCTGTCGAAAACCAGAGCAGTAGCGGCACGAGCGCGAGCGCGGCGCCCGCGGGCGCAGGCACGCCGACATTGAATCCCGCAGCCTTGAGCGGCTGATCCTCGCGATCAAGGTTGGCGTTGAACCGGGCAAGGCGCAGCGCGCAGGCGAGCGCAAGACCGAGCGCACCGAGCCAGCCGAAGCGGGGCACGTCCCCAAGGCACCAAAGATAGAGGATCATCGCAGGAGCGACACCGAAGGCTATCACGTCGGACAGCGAATCGAGTTCGGCGCCAAAGCGACTTTCGGCCCTGAACATGCGCGCGATGCGGCCATCGAGCCCATCCAGCACGCCGGCAAGCAGAATGGCCGCAACGGCCCTTTCCCATTCACCGCCCATGGCCCAGCGAACGCCGGTGAGACCGAAGCACAGGGCCATCGCGGTGACGCCGTTGGGCGCCACCTGCCGCAGCGAAATGCCCCGGTGCAGCGGGCCGCCATTGTCCGCTCGCCCCGCTTCGTTCGATCCTGCCTCGTTCAATGACGCAGGCCTGTTGCCGGACTGGCATCGCCAAGCCGGGCCAGCACCGTTTCGCCAGCAATCATATGCTGACCGAGCGTCACGCGCGGCGCGACGCCGGCGGGAAGATACACATCGACCCGGCTGCCAAAGCGGATCAGGCCGATGCGCTGGCCAGCGGCAACCATGTCCCCCGGCTTCACGAAGGGCACGATCCGTCGCGCGACCAGTCCCGCAATCTGGGTAAAGCCTATCCGCACGCCGTCGCCGCGTTCGACGAGGATATGCTGGCGCTCATTGTCCTCGCTCGCCTTGTCGAGATCGGCGTTGAGGAACTTGCCATGGATATAGGTGACCGCCTTGATCGTACCGCCGATCGGCGTCCGGTTCACGTGCACGTCGAAGACGCTCATGAAGATCGAGATGCGGGTGAGGGGCGCATGGCCCAGCCCCTCCGGCCCGTCGAGCCCAGGTGGCGGCACGGCAGGCTGGATGAGGGTGACGAGCCCATCGGCAGGCGCGATGATGGCCGCGCCGTCCTGCGGCACGGCGCGCACCGGATCGCGGAAAAACGCAACCACCCAGATCGTGAGTCCAAACAGCAGCCAGGCAAGCGCGGTCCAGCCAATGACTGCCGCCAGCAACGCGGCGCCGGCCACGATCGCGGCATATTTGCGCCCCTCGGGATGCATCGGGGGGAATTGCCACTTCACCCTGTCCGCCAGAATCTGACCCCGGGGCAGCGGCGGCGGCGCGTCGACTGGTGGGCGTGGGCGCGGCGGCTCGGTGACGGGGGGGAACGGTAGCTCTGCCATCGGCCTAGGCTAGGGCCTTGTGAGCCGCGACACAATCACCCGCTTTCGGCGCGGACGGATCGCGTTTCGATACGCGAGAACGTTGCACATCGGTCTCGCTTTGCTAAAGCGGAGGCATCGCACCCGCGTCATCCCGGCCACCGCATTAGAGGAAGCCCTTTCGCCATGACCAAGATCGCCGTCAAAAACCCAGTCATCGAGCTCGACGGCGACGAGATGACGCGGATCATCTGGGAATGGATCCGTGAGCGGCTGATCAAGCCCTATCTCGACATTGATCTTCATTATTACGATCTCGGTATCGAGGAGCGCGACCGCACCGACGACCGGATAACCGTCGAATCCGCCAACGCGATCAAGAAGTATGGCGTTGGCGTCAAATGCGCGACGATCACGCCGGACGAGGCGCGCGTTGAGGAATTCTCGCTCAAGAAGATGTGGAAATCGCCGAACGGCACGATCCGCAACATTCTGGGCGGCGTCGTTTTTCGCGAACCGATCGTGATCCGCAACGTGCCGCGGCTGGTGCCCGGCTGGACTGACCCCATCGTGATCGGTCGCCACGCCTTCGGCGACCAGTACCGCGCCACCGACTATCGTGTTCCCGGCCCCGGCAAGCTGCGTCTGGTGTTCGAGGGCGACGATGGCAGCGTCATCGACGAGGAAGTGTTCCAGTTCCCGTCCGCCGGTGTCGCCATGGCGATGTACAATCTGGACGATTCAATCCGCGACTTCGCCCGCGCCTCCATGAATTACGCGCTCGACCGCAAGTGGCCGCTCTACCTCTCGACCAAAAACACGATCATGAAGGCCTATGACGGGCGATTCAAGGATCTGTTCGAGGAGGTTTTTGTCAACGAATTCAAGGCGCAGTTCGATGCCACTGGCAACAGTTACGAACATCGACTGATCGACGACATGGTCGCGAGCGCGCTCAAGTGGAGCGGCAAGTTCGTCTGGGCATGCAAGAATTACGACGGCGATGTGCAGTCTGATACGGTCGCGCAGGGCTTTGGCTCGCTTGGCCTCATGACCTCCGTCCTGATGGCGCCCGACGGCAAGACGGTCGAGGCGGAGGCCGCCCACGGCACCGTCACCCGCCACTATCGTATGCACCAGCAGGGCAAGGCGACCTCGACCAATCCCATCGCCTCGATCTTCGCCTGGACGCGGGGGCTCATCTATCGCGGCCGCTTCGACGAGACGCCCGATGTCGTGCGATTCGCCGAAACGCTGGAACGGGTCTGCGTCGAGACGGTCGAGCAGGGCCAGATGACCAAGGATCTTGCGATACTGATCGGTCCGGATCAGGCGTGGATGACCACCGAGCAGTTCTTCGAAGCGATCCGTGCCAATCTTGAAACGGCCATGGAGCAGTGGAACTGAGCGGCTCCACCTGGCGATGACTGCGCAGGGGAGGAAGCGGCTCGACATCCGCAACGCCCAACCGGGCGACGTTCCGGCCATCCTCCGGCTCATCCGGCGCGTCTACCCGGACATGCCCGGCTACGCGCCCGCCATGGTGCGCGGCCAGATCAACAACTTCCCGGAAGGGGTGTTTGTCGCGCTCTACGACAATCGCGTCGTCGGATACTGCGCGACGATGCGCGTTACCAAGGCCATGGCCTTCGGGCCGCATGACTGGGAGGAGATTACCGCCAACGGCTTTGGCACGCGGCACACGCCGGCGGGCGAATGGCTTTACGGCTATGAAATGGCGGTAGACCCCAAGCTGCGCGGGGTGCGCATCGGCCAGCGCCTTTATGATGAGCGCAAGGCACTGGCAGAGGAGCTGGATCTGCACGGCATCGTGATCGCCGGGCGCCTTCCGGGCTATGCCCGCGCCAGGCGCAAGGTCGATGGACCGGAGGACTATCTGGCGCGGGTCGCAAGCGGCAAGATTGCCGACCAGGTGCTGAGCTTCCAGTTGAAAAATGGCTTTGAAGCCATTGGTATCCTGAAGAAATATCTACCGGAAGACAAGGCTTCGGCTGGCAATGCCGCGCACCTCGTCTGGCGCAATCCCTATGTCGATCCCGATGAAGCCCCGGAAATGCGCGTGCCGCGCGGCGTCGAAAGCGTCCGCCTCGCCGCCTGCCAGCTGCAGGCGCGCGCGGTCGAAAGCTTCGAGGAGTTTATCAAGAACGTCGAGTATTTCGTTGACGTGGCCTCCGACTATCGCTGCGATTTCATTCTGTTCCCGGAGCTGGTCACGCTCCCGCTGCTCTCCTCCCAGCCGGACGCGCGCAATCCGGCCGATGCCATCGACCGGCTGACCGCCTACACGCCCCGGCTGACCAGGGAGCTGGCGCGCATGGCGCTTGAATACAATATCAACATCGTCGGCGGGTCGCACCCGACCCGTACCGAGGGAGGAGAGATCAAGAATGTCGCCTATGTGGCGCTCCGGGATGGCTCCATTCATGCGCAGGAGAAGATCCACCCGACGCCCAACGAAGCCTTCTGGTGGAACATCAAGGGCGGCGACGATCTCGATGTGATCCAGACCGATTGCGGGCCGATCGGCGTCCTGATCTGCTACGACAGCGAGTTTCCGGAACTCGCCCGACGCCTTGTCGATCAGGGCGCGCGCATCATCTTCGTGCCATTCTGCACCGACACACGCACCGCCTACATGCGCGTGCGCTACTGTGCGCAGGCGCGTGCCATCGAGAATCAGTGCTTTCTCGTGCTCTCGGGCAACGTCGGGAACCTCCCCAACGTCGAGAACATGGACATTCAATATGCCCAGAGCTGCATCCTGACGCCCTGCGACCTGCCGTTCGCGCGCGACGGCGTTGCCGCCGAAGCGAGCGAAAATGTCGAGACGCTGACGATGTCGGACGTGAACCTTGCCGACCTCAGCTGGGCGCGCGCCGAAGGCACGGTGCGCAACCTGCGCGATCGCCGCTTCGACCTCTATCATATCGAATGGGACGCGCAGGCTGGCGAGCGGCCGCAACTGCCGAGTGGCGGCGGCGCCCCTGCCCGCAGTCATCATGGACCGGGGGGCGGCTAAGCGGTTCCAATGTCCGGGTTTTCGTCTAGGCTATGCCCATGACGACTGAACTTGCCAGCCAACATGCCGATTTCCTGAACGAGAATTATCGCAACGCGCTTGTCATACTGGGCGCGGCGGGGCTGGTCATCCCGGCATTCGCCCGGTTTCGCATCAGTCCGGTCATCGGGTTCATCCTGACCGGGCTGCTGGTCGGGCCGTCCGGTCTCGGCCGCCTCGCCAACGATCACGCGTGGCTGCACTGGGTCACGATCTCGGACGCGGAAGCGATCGAACCTTTCGCCGAAATCGGCATTGTCCTCCTCCTGTTTTCCATCGGGCTTGAGCTCAGTTTTCAGCGGCTATGGTCGATGCGCCGGCTGGTTTTCGGTCTCGGCGCGGCGGAGTTGCTGGGCTGCGGCCTCATCATCGGCCTCGGCCTCTATGTGGCGGGCGAGCCGGCCACCGGCGCCGCGGGCATCGGCCTGGCGCTTGCGCTGTCTTCCACCGCCCTCATCCTGCCGCTCTCCAACATGAGCTCCGCCGTGGGCAAGTCTGCCTTCGCGATGCTGCTGTTCGAGGACATCGCCCTCATCCCTATCGTGTTCGCGCTCGGCGCGCTCGGGCCGGGCGCTGGCGAGGATGCCTGGGGCAATCTCGCTGGCACGCTGACCAGGGGCGGCCTCACCGTCAGTGCGCTGCTGATCGGCGGGCGGTTCCTGCTTCCCACCGTCTTCGCCCATGCTGCGCGCACCAAGAGCCCGGAGATGTTCCTCTCCGCCAGCCTGCTGGTGGTCCTGATCGCCAGCCTTGCCACGACACTTGCCGGCCTCTCGCCCATTGTCGGCGCGCTGCTTGCCGGCGTGCTCATCGCCGAAACGCCCTATCGCGGCGAGGTCGAACTCATCACCGCCCCCTTCAAGGGATTGGCGCTCGGCGTGTTCCTCATCACCGTCGGCATGCGAATCGATCTTGCTGTCTTCGCGCCGATCTGGCCAATCCTCGTGGGAGCGACAGTCGCCATCATCGCAACCAAGGCGATTGTGACCGGCCTACTCCTGCGTCTCGGCGGCGCCGGACGCGGCGTCGCGATCGAGGCGGGTATTCTGATGGCAAGCCCGTCGGAAACCACCCTCATCGTGCTGGGCGCGGCGTTGGCCGCAGGGCTCATTCTGCCGGAAACTGCTGCCTTCTGGCAGGCCGTCACAGCGATCGGCCTCACGGTGACGCCACTCCTTGCCCGCATCGGCCATGATATCGCGCGGCGGACAGAAGGCAGGACACGAGCTCCGCTGCCCGCCAACGCGGGTGACGAGCCGGGCGCGATCATCCTGGGCTTCGGCCGGGTCGGGCGGATGGTCGCCGACCTCCTGGAGGTGCACGGCCGCCCCTATCTGGCGGTAGAGAGCGACAGCGACATCGCCGCCGACGCCCGGCGCGACGGCCAGCCCCTGCTGTTTGGCAACGCGGCGCGTCCTGAGCTGCTCGACCGGCTGAACCTGCCGCGCGCACGTGCCCTCATCATCACCATGGACGATCCGGTGCTGAGCGTGCGCATCACCCGCCACGCCCGGGCGGCCGCGCCGGATCTGCCGATCATCGCCCGGGCGCGCGACGCGGCGCATGCCGCCGAACTCTATCGCGCGGGCGCAAGCGACGCCGTGCCGGAAACGCTGGAGAGTTCGCTGCAGCTGGCGGAAACCGCGCTTGTCGACATGGGTGTGGCGATGGGCCCGGTCATCGCCTCCATCCACCAGCGCCGCGAGGATCTGCGCGAGAGGATCAAGCGCGAGGGTGAACTCGCGGAGCGACCGCGCCTCAGACGGTTGCGGCCCGAGGACGCCGGATGATTGGCGGTGCTATCGCGGCCGATGCTCCGTCCCGATGCCGGGGGTCACGAACAGGGCGTCGGCGCCGTCCGGCCCGACATCGGCGGTATGCCAGACACCGGGCGGGTTGATCGCATAATCGCCGGGTCCAAGTGCGACCGTCGTCACGATGCCGCCCGCCCCCTCCTGATGCAGGGTGATACGGCCACTCGTGCAGACAACCAGTTCCGCTCCGGCCGGATGCATTTCCCAGCTTGTCCATGGCGCATCGAAATGAAAAAGCGAGACGAGCCGCCCGTCAGCGCCCTCGCTTTCATGCGTCGCCGCATAGATCTCATACCAGGCGAGACCACCCTCGAACTTCGGCTGCGGGATTGCCGTCCCGCCCCGGCCGAGATGCACCGGATAGTGTTCGAGCCGCGCCATGGTCAGCCCTTCAGAACGGCGCGCACGGCATCTATCGCCGCAGCCGCTCCGGCGCCATCGGGGCCGCCGCCCTGGGCCATGTCCGCGCGGCCACCGCCGCCCTTCCCGCCAAGCGCCTCCACGCCCGCACGCACCAGATCGACCGCGCTGAACCGCCCGATGAGGTCGTCCGTCACGCCGACGGCCAGCGTCCCGCGCCCCTCATTGACCGCGACAAGCGCGGCAACGCCGCTTCCGAGTTGCCCTTTGGTCTCGTCAATCAGACCACGCAGGCCCTTGGCGTCAAAGCCTTCAAGAACCCGACCCGAAAACGCCACGCCGCAAATATCTTCGGTCGCTGGCGCCGCCGCCCCCGCCGCGCCGATGGCTGGCCCCGCCATCGCCAGCGCCTTTCTGGCGTCTGCAAGCTCGCGCTCCAGCTTCCGCGCCTGCTCGACAAGCGCCGCGACCCGCGCGGGCACCTCGTCGGGCGACGTGCGCAGCGCCTGCGCCGCCGCGCGCAGCCGCTCTTCGCGCTCGGTCAGCCACAGCCGCGCCGCTTCGCCGGTCAGCGCCTCAATACGTCGGACGCCACTCGAAACCGCACTTTCACCGACAATCTTGAACAGCCCGATATCGCCCAACGCCCGGACATGCGTACCGCCACACAGCTCGACGGAGAAGGCCGCATCCGTCGCACCGTCCACCGACCGACCCATGGTGAGAACGCGAACTTCCTCGCCATATTTCTCGCCGAACAAGGCCATGGCGCCAGCCGCGATGGCATCCTCAGGCCCCATCAGCCGTGTCGATACCTCGGCATTGCCGCGGATCTGCGCATTCACTTCCGCTTCCACGGCCGCGAGTTGCGCAGGCGTCAACGGCTCGGGATGCGAAAAGTCGAAACGGAAACGCTCCTGCGCGACCAGGCTGCCCTTCTGGGTGACATGGGGGCCGAGTGCGTGGCGCAGCGCCGCGTGAAGGAGATGGGTGGCGCTGTGGTTCGCGCGGATGCGATCGCGCCGCGCGCTGTCGACCGCAAGATGGATCGTATCGCCGACCGCCACCGATCCGCTGTCGATACGCGCATGATGGGCATGCAGCCTGCCCAGCGGCTTGGCGGTATCGGCAACCTCCGCGCAGAACCCGCCAACGCCGGACAGCACACCGGCATCGCCTGCCTGCCCGCCGCTCTCGCCATAAAAGGGCGTCTGGTTGGTGAGGATGGTGACGCTCTGCCCCGCACGGGCGCGCTCGACGCTCGCCCCGTCGCTGACGATCGCGACCACCTGCGCTTCCGCGCTGTCGCCGGAATAGCCAACGAACTCCGTTCCGCCATGCGCTTCGGCCAGATCAAACCATATCTGCTCGGACGCCCGCTCGCCAGAGCCTTTCCACGCCGCGCGCGCGGCTGCTTTCTGGGCCGCCATGGCCGCATCGAAACCGGCCCGGTCGACCGCCCGCCCCTCCACGCGCAATGCGTCCTCGGTGAGGTCGAGCGGAAAGCCATAGGTGTCATACAGGCGAAAGGCAGCGTCGCCGGGCAGCATCTCGCCCGGCGCCAGACCGCTTGTGGCCTCCTCCAGCAATTTCAGCCCCTTGCCGAGAGTCTCGCGGAAGCGGGTTTCCTCGCGCAGCAGCGTCTCTTCGATCAGGGGCCGCGCGCGCGCCAGCTCCGGATAGGCCGCGCCCATTTCACTCACCAGACCCGATACGAGCCGATGCATCAGCGGCTCCGCCGCGCCGATCAGATGCGCGTGGCGCATCGCGCGGCGCATGATCCGGCGCAGCACATAGCCGCGTCCCTCGTTGGCGGGCAGCACGCCGTCCGCCATGAGAAAGCAGACCGAGCGAAGATGATCGGCGATCACGCGGTGGCTGGCCCGCTGCTCACCCTCGGCGGGCACGCGCGTCAGCTGCTCCGACTGCGCAATCAGTGCGCGGAACGTATCGGTGTCGTAATTGTCATGGACGCCCTGAAGCACGGCTGCGATGCGCTCAAGCCCCATGCCCGTGTCGATGCTGGGTCGCGGGAGCGCGATACGTTCCCCGCCCTCCTGCTGGTCGAACTGCATGAAGACAAGGTTCCATATCTCGACGAACCGGTCGCCATCCTCATCCGGGCTGCCCGGTGGGCCTCCGAAGATATGGTCGCCATGGTCGAAGAAGATCTCGGAGCAGGGACCGCAGGGGCCTGTCTCGCCCATCGACCAGAAATTGTCCGCAGTCGCGATGCGGATGATGCGATCCTCCGGCAGGCCCGCAACCTTGCGCCAGAGGCCAAACGCTTCCTCATCGTCATGATAGACGGTGACGGTCAGGCGCGCCGGGTTGATCCCCCATTCCTTCGTCAGCAGTGTCCAGCCATGGACGATAGCCTGCTCCTTGAAATAGTCGCCGAAGCTGAAATTGCCGAGCATCTCGAAGAAAGTATGATGCCGCGCCGTATAGCCGACATTGTCGAGATCGTTATGCTTGCCACCGGCGCGAACACACTTCTGCGCGGATGTCGCGGTGTTGTAGAGACGCGACTCCCGGCCAGTAAACACATTCTTGAACGGTACCATCCCCGCGTTGACGAACATGAGCGTCGGATCATTATTCGGCACGAGCGGCGCGGAGGGCACAACCATATGGCCAGCCTTGCCGAAATAGTCGAGGAAGGAGCGGCGGATGTCGTTGGTCGAAATCATGGCCAATGCGCTTACGGGAAGCAGCGGTCAGCGACAAGCGGCGAGTGGAGCGACAACCGACACCCCGCCCGCCCCCGGAGCCGGCGCGCCCTATTCGCCCTCGCCCTCATCCTCGCCGGCGCTGCCGGTCATCATGCCTTCGGCCACCTCGGTGATGCGTCCGCGAATGGCCGCTTCGATTTTGGCGGTCATCTCGGGATTGGCTCGCAGGAACTGCTTGGCATTTTCCCGTCCCTGCCCGATCCGCACCGAATCATAGGAGAACCAGGCGCCCGACTTCTCGACCAGCCCCGCCTTGACGCCAAGGTCGAGTATCTCGCCGATCTTGGATACACCCTCGCCATACATGATGTCGAACTCGACCTGCTTGAACGGCGGCGCCACCTTGTTCTTGACGACCTTCACCCGCGTCGCGTTGCCGACAATCTCGTCGCGATCCTTGATCTGGCCGGTCCGGCGGATGTCCAGTCGAACGGAGGCATAGAATTTCAGCGCATTGCCGCCCGTCGTCGTCTCCGGGTTGCCGTACATCACGCCAATCTTCATGCGCACCTGATTGATGAAAATCACCATGCAGCGCGAGCGGCTGATCGAGCCGGTAAGCTTGCGCAGCGCCTGGCTCATCAACCTTGCCTGAAGACCGACATGGCTGTCGCCCATTTCCCCCTCGATCTCGGCACGCGGCACCAGCGCGGCCACCGAGTCGACAACCAGCACGTCGATGGCGTTGGAGCGGACGAGCGTATCGACGATCTCGAGCGCCTGTTCGCCGGTGTCGGGCTGCGAGACGATCAGCTCGTCGATATCGACGCCCAGCTTCTTCGCATAGACGGGGTCGAGCGCATGTTCGGCATCGACAAAGGCGGCCGTGCCGCCTGTCTTTTGCGCTTCCGCGATCGCATGAAGCGCCAGCGTCGTCTTGCCGGAACTTTCCGGCCCGTAAATTTCGATGATGCGTCCGCGCGGCAGGCCGCCGATGCCAAGCGCGATATCAAGCCCCAGAGAGCCAGACGAAATCGCCTCCACCTGCATCGCCTCGCGCGAGCCCAGCTTCATCGCCGAGCCCTTGCCGAACGCGCGGTCAATCTGGGCCAGCGCCGCTTCCAGTGCCTTTTGCCGTTCCATGGTCCCCGTTTTCTTGTCGCTGTCTATGAGCTTGAGCATCGCTGTCATTGCTGTCGTCCCCATGTGGCAAAAGGTCAACCGCCATCAGGCGTGCGACTCGATGTATCCGATTTGTTCCATCAGAACAAGATAGGAACATTTACCTCAGGCAGCGGGGCCGCCCTTCAGCAGACGGGCGATGGCTTCACCCAGCGAGTCCATGGGAAAGGGTTTGGCAAGCGCCGGGGCGTCGCTGAATTCGGCGCGCAGGTCGCTCCGGCTTCCGCCAGTCGCGAACAGGAATGGCACGCCGACGGCACGGAGCCGCGAGGCCACGGGCCAGATTTCCCCGTCGCTCAGATGGCAGTCGAGCAGCGCGCAGTCGACGCAAGCACCCGAATCGAGAAGGGCGTCACACTCGCGCAGGCTCGCAAATGGCCCCAGCACATCATATCCGAGCTCCACGAGATAATCTGCGATGACGAGGCTCACCATCGCCTCGTCCTCGGCGACCATCACGACGGGACGATGCTCACCCGGCGACGGGTCAGTCATGGCTGTCCACTTCGGGCGCCGCGCCCAGCGCCTCGCGGGCCGCCTGGGCCAGCTGATTGACGGAAAATGGTTTGGGCAGGAAGCTCACATGGTCAATATCGATTGACTTGCGTAATTGTTCCTCAGCGTAGCCGGACATGAACAGAACCGGCAGATCGGGGCGGCTCTCGCGAATTTTCCGCACCATGGCGGGTCCGTCCATTCCCGGCATCACCACGTCGGAGATGAGGAGGTCGACATGCGCCATCTCCGCCAGCCGCGCGAGGCCCTGCTCCCCATCGCCTGCAACTGTCACGCTGTAGCCCTGCCGGGTCAGCGCACGCTCGGCAACCTTGCGCACCATATCCTCATCCTCGACAAGGAGGATGGTGCCTGTGCCCCATGTCTCCGGCGCAGCGGCCTTGCGCGGGGTTGGCCGGATGGCGGCGCTGTCGCCGGGCATGGCGACATGGACCGGCAGGTAGAGCGAGAATTCAGTCCCCTTGCCAGGCTCGGAATCGGCAAAGATGAATCCACCCGACTGCTTGACGATGCCGTAGACCATCGACAGGCCAAGTCCCGTGCCCTTGCCCAGTTCCTTGGTGGTGAAGAAGGGCTCGAAGATCTTGCCGAGCACGTCCGGGGCGATGCCGGTGCCGGTATCGCGCACGGACAGGCCCGTATAGTCGCCGATCGGCATGATCTCGCTGCGCATTGCGCGTACCTGATCGGCCGAGACCGAAAAGGTGCGGATGGTCACCGTGCCGCCGCCGGGCATGGCATCGCGCGCATTGACGACCAGGTTGACGATGACCTGCTCGAGCTGGCCGGGGTCGGCGCGCACGGTGCCGAGGTCTCGGCCGTGGATCACGTCAAGGCTGATATTCTCGCCAAGCAGCCGCTTCAGCAGCGCGGACACTTCCGAAACGATGTCGGGCAGCTGCACCACCTGCGGCCGCAAGGTCTGCTGGCGCGAGAAGGCGAGCAGCTGACGGGTCAGGCTGGCGGCGCGGTTGGAATTGGACTTGATCTGCTGGATGTCGTCATAGTCGCTGTCGCCCGGCGTATGACGCATCAGCATGAGGTCGCAATGGCCGATGATCGCCGTCAGCACATTGTTGAAATCATGCGCAACACCGCCAGCGAGCTGACCAACCGCCTGCATCTTGGTCTGCTGGGCAACCTGGCGCTTCAACCGCGCCTCCTCGCTGTTGTCGCGCAGCGACAGGAGCACCGCCGCTTCGCCCATGCCGCGCACGCCGGATAGGCTGAGCGAAACCGGCTCCTCGGGCTGGCTGCGCAGCCGGACGGCAAGATCGCCCGACATCTGCGCGCCGACGGCATAGCGCCGCACCGATTCCGCGACGACCGCCTGATCCTCCGCAATGACGATATCGCCAGGGTAGCTCGGCTGCTCCTTCGGCCCCAGTCCGGCCGCGCGCAGGAACGCGGTATTGAGAAACAGCAGCCGACCCTCCCGGTCGGCCATGGCGAGCCCGAACGGAAGCCGCGCGACCAGCGCCTCGACGGTCTGAAGCGCAGACTGGCCCTCGCCGCCCGCCAGCATCTCGTCGACCATGATGAGCAGCATCGGTCCGCCCGGATCCTCGGCGCGCACCGGCACCTGCAGAATCCGGACCGGAACTGCCCGGTCTTCCTCACGCGCGAAGAACACGCGCCCCTTGGCATCCACCCGCAGATAGGCGGCAAGGTCGCGGCCTGCGATGTTACTCGAGGCAAGGCCGGTGGCGCGCAGCAGGAAGGCGGCATTGGCGGCGCGGATCCGTCCCTCCCCGCCAATGAGCAGCGTCATCACCCCCGCGGCTGCCATCTGCTCGCCGCTCGGCCCAACGACGATGCGCAGCACATCGTCCATCACATTGGCCTCATGCACCGGCTGAAAGCGCCAGAGCAGATAGTCCTCCGCCCGGCCGGTCCGGCTGATGTCGCAATCGACCACCAGTGCCCCCCGGCTGAGGCTCAGCACGCGCGCCTCGCCATCGCGCCAGGCGGCCTTGCCGGCGGCGGTCAGCCGATCGACATCCGTCTGCTCCAGCTTGAGCTGGGGCGGTGTGGGATAGCCCGGAAACCACTCGCCATAACGATCGTTCGCGCAGGCGATCCGCCCATGGCGATCAGTGATCGCAACGGCGCAACCGGTCGCCTCCGCTGCCGCGCGGACGATGGCCCAATCGACCTCGACGCCGCGGGCGCCCTCGGCCAGTGGCGGAAACAGGCGGCGCGCATACCACAGAAGGAATGCGGCCGCGACCAACGTGGCGCCGAAACCGCCCGCCAGAACCGGATCGCGCGCGGTCAGATAGAGGATGGCAGCACTGCCCAGCGCGGCGAGCACCAAAAGCGGCAGCACCATCCGGTCGGAGGAGCGCGAACCGATGCCCCGGCTATGCTTGGGGACGATCTCCTCGTGGCTCATCGCTGCCATGGGTTTCAGGCCACCTCCATCGCGTCAGCCACCGATACCGGCCGCGCTGCGCTGCGCTTTTTCCAACGGCGCGCGACGCGCCAGCGCCACAACAGGTCGGCGACGACATAACCAAGGACGGCACTGACGAGGCCGATCACCGACAGGCCCGCAAGGGTTGCGGGCGCGGCATCGGTGAGCAACCAGTCAAGCCACTCGCGCATGCCGGCGCCACGCTCGATGAGCGCGGCAAAATGGCTGATGTCGGCCCGGTAGCCGAACAGGACGTTGCCGAGCCACAGGGCGGCCGCCAGAATGAGCGGCGTGGTGGCCGGGTTGGAAAGGAACGTCATGCCCACCGCAAGCGGGATGTTGGCCCGCAGCGGCAGCGCCAGCAGGGTGGCCCCGGCGGCCTGCAATCCCGGCACCATCAGCACGATGCCGACCAATGTGCCCAGCGCAACGCCGCGCGGCACCGATCGCCGGGTGAAGCGCCACAGGGCGGGCGCCAGCACATGATGCGCGACGGGGCGAAGCACCCGGCTCTGCGCCAGCCGCTCGCGGGTCGGGATCGACGCGATCATCGCCCGTCCGATGCGGCGCGCGACCATTCAGCCGCGTTCCCGCATGAGGCGTGCCTGCTCGCGCTTCCAGTCGCGTTCCTTGATCGTCTCGCGCTTGTCCTGGATTTTCTTGCCCTTGGCGAGCGCCAGCTCCACCTTGGCCCGGCCGCGTCCGTTGAAATAGACGCTGAGCGGGATGAGCGTCATCCCCTCCCGCGCGACGGCGCCATGCAGCTTGTTGATCTCCCGCTCGTGAAGCAGGAGCTTGCGCGGGCGCTTCGGCTCGTGATTGTAGCGGTTGCCGTGGCTGAATTCGGGGATGTTGCTGTTGACCAGCCAGACCTGATCGTCCTTCACCTCGGCATAGCTCTCGGCGATCGACCCTTCGCCGAACCGCAGCGACTTTACCTCGGTGCCGGTGAGCGCGATCCCCGCCTCGAATGTTTCCTCGATGAAATATTCGAAGCGCGCACGCCGGTTTTCGGCGACGGTCTTGACCTTTTCGAAGGTAGCGGGGCGAGGACGGGCCATGACTGTCAGTTGCTCTTGCCCGCCAATGTAGGCGGACAGGCTGGCCTAGACCAGACCCGCGATCTCAAGCGCGCGGTCCACTGTTGCGCGCGCGGCGTTGGACGCAGGCACGATCGGCAGCCGAACCTCGTCCGGCATGTCGGACCGCACGCGCGAGAGCGCATATTTCGCGGGCGCCGGACTGCTGTCGCAGAACATGGCATCGTGCAGCGGATAGAGCCGGTCCTGCAACTCGAGCGCGCGCGGCCAGTCTCCTGCCGCCATCGCCGCCTGAAAATCGGCGCACAGGCGCGGCGCGACATTGGCGGTGACAGAAATGCAGCCGACCCCGCCCATGGCGTTGAAACCGAGCGCCGTTTCGTCATTGCCGGAAAGCTGGCAGAAAGCCGGACCGCAGGCGAGACGCTGTGCCGTCACCCGTCCCAGCACGCCGGTAGCGTCCTTGATGCCGACGATTGAACGGAATTCTTCGGCAAGGCGATGGATCACCGGCACGCCGATGTCGGTGATCGTCCGGCTCGGCACGTTGTAGAGGATGATGGGGAGGTCGCAACGCTCCGCCAGATAGGCGAAATGACGATAGACGCCCTCCTGACTGGGCTTGTTGTAATAGGGCGCCACAACCAGCGCCGCTGTCGCCCCGGCCGCCTGCGCGGCATACATATGCTCGAGCGCGATGCGGGTGTCGTTCGAACCGGCGCCCGCGATCACGGGGACACGGCCCGCCGCCTGCTCGACGCAGAGCGCCACGACGCGGTTATGCTCCTCGATCGTCATGGTCGCGCTTTCGCCGGTCGTTCCGCACGGCACGAGGCCGGAGGAACCCTCGGCAATCTGCCAGTCGACGAACGCGCGAAAGGCGTCCTCGTCCACCCGGCCATCCCTGAATGGCGTCACCAGCGCAGGGATAGACCCCGAAAACATTTGTTAGAACTCCTTCAAATCCATGCCCGTTCGGGGCATAATCAAACGGCTCGCTGCGCCCGTTCATCTCTCGATCAGGAGCCATTGCCATAATGGTCGACATGGGAAAAGCCCCCCGATCCCTCCTCCTCGCCGGCGCGGCGCTTGCCGCGCTCGCGATTGCGCGCATGGCGCTGGCAAACGATCTGATCCCCGGCGCCAGCCCGGACGCGCGAACCGCGGGCGCCGCTCCGGTCGTCGGTGGCCAGCCGGACTGGCGGGGCGCAAGCGGGCAGATGCTTACCACCGCCGGTTTCGATCAAGCGATCGAGCCCGTCATCGCCGAATGGCGCCGCCTCTCCCAGAACGACAGCCTCGGTTTCGAGGCTTATGCCCGCTTCCTCCTCGCCAATCCGGGCTGGCCCGGCTCCGCGCAAATGCGCAGCGTCGCGGAACGGTCGATCAACCCGGACAGCTATGCGCCGTCCGAGGTCATTGCCTTCTTCGACGCCTATCCACCCCGCAGCGCGACCGGCTATGCGCGGCAGGCAGCGGCATTTGCCAGCCTTCAGCGCATGAACGAGGCGCGGATGGCCGCGCGGTCCGCCTGGACGAGCGGCACGCTCTCGCCAGCTGACGAGGCGCGCCTGCTTGCCCTGTTCGCCCCGAGCCTCACGTCCGCCGACCATCTCGCCCATGCCGATCAGGCGCTTTGGGGCCGCAATCCCGCCGCCGCCGAACGGGTGCTCGCCTATCTGCCCGCGACCCGCCGCCCGCTGATCGAGGCGCGCATCGCCATGCAGCGCCGCGCGCCCGAAGCTGCACTCAGTATCGCCGCTGCCGACCCCATCGGCGTGACCGATGGCGGCTATCTGCTTGACAAGGCGTCGTGGCTCTACGCCAGTAATGACTGGACCGGCTCGCGGCGCCTGCTCGCCGAGCGCGCCCCGCTTGCGCAACCCGTGGCCGACCCCGCGCGATGGTATGATTTTCTCCTGGCGCAGGCGCGCGCGGCGGCGAAGGACAACCAGTGGACGGTCGCCTGGGGCATCGCGTCCAGGGTGGACGACGCCTACCCCGCCGGCACCGACATCAGCGACAAACCGCTCGCGGTGCGCGATGATTACACCAGCCTCACCTGGCTGGCGGGCACGGCGGCGCTCAACAAGCTTGGACGCCCGTCCGACGCCATCGGCATGTTCTCCCGCTATGCCAATGGCGCGCGCACCGGCCAGACCATCTCCAAGGGGCTCTACTGGGCTGGACGCGCTGCCCTCGCCGCCGGACGACGCGGCGAGGCGGATGACTGGTTCCGCAAGGCCTCGGCCTATTCGGACCAGTTCTACGGCCAGCTCGCGCTCGAGCGGCTCGGCCTGCCCGTCCCCCGCCCCGGCACGGCGACCCGCAGCGTGGAACTGAGCGCCGCGGACCGCGCCGCCTTCCGACAGCGCAGCGTGGTGCGCGCGGCGCGCCAGCTTGGCGCGACCGGCAACTGGCAGGACCAGACCAGGATGCTGCGGGCCATCGCCGCCGAAGCATCGACCGACAAGGAGCTGCTGCTGGCCGCCGACTTCGCGCGCGACATCTCCCGCCCCGATCTGGGCGTGATGGTCGGACGCCGCGCCGTCATGAGTGGGCTCGCGGGCTATGGCGAGGCGAGCTTCCCCCGCATCCCCGTGCCCGCCGAGCGGCGGCTCGACTGGACGATGATCCACGCGATCGCCCGGCAGGAAAGCCAGTTCGACCGCCAGATCGTCAGCCACGCCGGCGCGCGGGGCCTCATGCAGCTCATGCCCGGCACAGCCCGGGAGACCGCGGGCAAGATCGGCATCGACTACAGCATGTCGTCACTCAACGATCCGCACTATAATATCCAGCTCGGCAGCAGCTATTTTCAGGGCTTGCTGCGGCGCTATGACGGCTACTATCCGCTTGCTGTCGCCGCCTACAACGCCGGGCCGGGCAATGTGAACAAATGGATCGCCGCCAATGGCGACCCCAGGGACAGCAGCGTCGACATCGTTCAGTGGATCGAGGACATCCCGATTTACGAAACCCGGAATTATGTGCAGCGGGTGCTTGAGAATGCGGTGGTCTATGACCTACTTAACCCCGCGAACGGGAATGTCCGCATCGTGGCGCCGCTGAGCCGCTATCTCGGCAAGGAACAGCCGGGTTGACGGGCGCGTTCCCCTCCTACTCACTTCAATCGGGACCAGACATGAGCAAGACCAAGACCGACTCCACCGACAAGATCGCCGATCAGATTTCCAGGGCGACACATCTGCCCGACACTCCCGACAAGGCCGGTAACGGCCGCGCGTGGAAGACGGCGGTCGGTATCGGCTCGGCCGCGCTTGTCGCCGCGCTCATGTATGCGGGCCGCCGCGCCACCAGGAAACGGTGAGCGCGGGCGGCAGCGCGGCTGCGCGTCCCAACTACATCACACCGGCGGGCTTCGCGGCGCTGCGCGCGGAATATGACCGGCTGCTCGGCACAGACCGCCCCGCCATCGTCGAGATCGTGAGCTGGGCGGCGGGCAATGGCGACCGCAGCGAGAATGGCGATTATCTCTACGGCCGCAAGCGGATGCGGGAGATCGACCGGCGCCTCAAATGGCTGGCCATGCGGATGAAGGACGCCAGGGTCGTCGATCCGGCTACTCAGCCTGACCGGACCCGCGTGTTCTTCGGCGCGACCGTCACCATCGCCGACGAAGACGACGCGCAGCGCACAGTAACCCTTGTCGGCAATGACGAGGCGGAGGCGGGCGAAGGCCGGATCGGCTGGGACTCGCCGCTGGCGCGGGCGCTCCGGGGGGCGGCCGTGGGCGATCTGCGCCGCGTCGCGCTGCCCGGCGGCGAGAAGGAATGGGAGGTCGTCGGGATAGACTATCCCTGACCGCCCCCTAGCCTTGCCGTCTCGCCTCGGCGTCCACCACCGGAGCACGGGGAAAAGCACCGACCCGCGTCAGTGCCTCGCCCAGCGCGCTCATGGCGATGAGGAGATTGGGCACGGCGCAGTCGTCCACCAGCATTTCGGCGGTTGCTCGCACCTGTTCGGCGGGCCGCTCTTTCATCGCGCACAGCAGGCTCAGGAGCAGCGCCTCCGCCTCGGCGATATGGCTGCAACCGGGGGAGCAGAACGCCATGACGCCGCGCGCGCGATGGTTGAGCACCGTCATCATCATCTGAAAATGCGGCAGCGCCGGCAGTAGCCCGAATGCCGCAAAAGAGGGCGCCAGCGCATCGCACGGACAGCGCCGCGCCCGCATCGACTGCACCCATTGGCGCATCGCCCCGACCATGAACCGCCCACCCCGATTGAGAGAGGTCACCGGACGATCGACAAACTGATACATGG
>CAZGVX010000012.1:36857-52036 GCA_964529225.1 uncultured Sphingobium sp. | reverse complement strand
GGACGGAGCCGATTCAGGTCACTACCCGCACAATGGCGAGCCGTCGCGTCCCATGACGCGGGCCGCTGCCCCGTCGCCTTCGGCGATACTGGGGAACGTGATCCCGGCCAGATTGCCCCGACCTCGGCAGAATTTGGCGCAGGCCGGATCGGACGCGCCCGGGAAGACGAGGCTGTCGCCTTCATACTGCACCTCGATGCGGCACGCGCCATCCGTGCTCGCCAGAAGCAGCCTGTCGCCCAGCCGCTGCGCGACGCCGGTGAGATGGCAGGAGGCGTCCTCGCCGATTTCCATCTCGGCGCCGAACACGAAGCGGCCTTCCGCTTCGGCGGGACGAAGGCAGAAACGGTCCTGACCGCTTTCATGGTGCCGCCCGTAACTGCCGACCGGGCTGGCGTCATGACCGTCATCGAGCGCCCCGCTCTCCACCGCCAGCGCGTCAAGCCTGCTGGCGGTGGCATTGCCGTTGGTTGGTCCAAGCGGCGCGCCGCCCGTCGTCCCGCTTTCCTGCGACCCGCACGCACCGAGCGCGAACAGCGCGAACCCCAGCGCACTAGTCCGAAACGTCATCGACCCTCTCAAGCCCGTCGACGGTAACGCGCCGATAGAAGCATGTCGTGCGCCCGGTGTGGCAGGCCGGACCGGCGGGGCGAACCCGCAGCCAGAGAGCATCCTGATCGCAATCAATCCGAATGTCCTCGACGGTCAGATGATGGCCGGAGGTCTCACCCTTTTCCCACAGCCGGCCACGGCTGCGCGACCAGAAATGGGCTGTGCCCTTGGCCAATGTCAGGGACAATGCCTCGGCATTCATGTGCGCGAGCATGAGCACCTCGCCGGTACCGACATCGGTGCACACCGCCGTAACGAGGCCGTCACGGTCATATTTGGGGTCAAGCGCCAACCCCTCTTCGCGCATGTCCGTCATCACGTTGTCCTAACGCCGCCGGGGTGTGAAGGCAAAAGCTAAGCGCGCCCGATCAGTCGGCGGGCTATCGCGTCGGCGACCTCGGACGGCGGCTGGCCAGTCGCGGCGCTCTCATCCCAGATTGCCGCAAGCCGGTCGGGAATTTCGGCGAGCTTCGCGACCACGGCTGCGGCGTCGCGCTCGCCATGATAGGCCAGCGTCACATTGATGATGCCACCGGCATTGATGACGTAATCCGGCGCATACAGAATGTCGCGGGCATGGAGACGATGGGCATCCTCAGGCGTCGCAAGCTGGTTGTTGGCGCCGCCCGCCACGACCTTGGCGGCGAGCCGGGGGATCGTGGTTTCGTTGAGGATTGCGCCGAGCGCGTTCGGACTGAAGACATCACAGGGTGCCTCGATGATGCGGTCGGCCGGGACGGTCGTCGCGCCAGTCTCCGCTGCAAGCGTATCGGCGCGCTGCCCGTCCCTGTCAGCCAGCACCAATATCGCGCCATCAGCGGCCAGCCGACGTGCAACCCCGCCGCCAACGCTGCCGATGCCCTGTATGGCGACCCGCACACCCCGCATGTCCGCCGTGCCCAGCGCCCGTTTCGCGGCTGTGCAAATGCCAAGGTAAACGCCATGCGCCGTGACCGGACCCGGATCGCCGCCAGCCTCGCCCGCCGGAACCGGCAGGCCCGCCACATGCGGCGTCCGTTCCGCGATGACCCCGATGTCCTGCTCGCTGATCCCGACATCCTGTGCCGTGATATAGCGCCCGCCAAGCCGTTCGATCGCGTCGCCGAACGCCCTCAGCTGGGCATCGCGCACCGTGTTGTCGGTGCTGTTGGCAAGGATGACGCCCTTGCCGCCGCCGACCGACAGCCCGGCCATCGCATTCTTGTAACTCATGCCTCGGGACAGGCGGAGCGCGTCCGCCACCGCATCCGCTTCATGACTGTAGCGGGCATAGCGCACGCCGCCCGCCCCCGGACCGCGATGCGTCGAATGGATTGCGATGATCGCGCGCAGCCCCGAAAGCGCGTCTTCGAAGAAATGCACATCCTCGTGCGCGTCGAAATCGGCAAATGACCAGGGTGTGCTCATCGGAGGTCCATGCTTTTTGGCCGGGAGAGTTCGCGGATTGGCGGGAAAATGGGGCGACCGATGGGATCCGAACCCACGACCTCTGGTACCACAAACCAGCGCTCTAACCAACTGAGCTACGATCGCCACATGGCTGTTTCCGTATCCACCGTGCGGACGATGCGGAAACATTTTCAGACATGCTGTCGCACGTCGAAGCGGGGCTCATAAGGGAACGCGGCAACCCGCGTCAAGCTGGCATCCGCATCGACATGGCGAGGGATATTCTGGCCGCGCAAAAAAGGGGCGGCCGCGCCGCCCCCTTCTCAAATAATCGACGGGCGACCCGGAGGTCGCCACTTGGCAGGGACTTAGTTGACCGCGTCCTTAAGGCCCTTGCCCGCCTTGAACTTCGGCTGGCTCGATGCCTTGATGGTCATCGCCTCGCCGGTGCGCGGGTTGCGGCCCGTCGAGGCCTTGCGCTTGGAAACCGAGAAGGTGCCGAAGCCCACCAGACGAACCTCGTCACCCTTCTTCAAGGTGCCGGTGATCGCTTCGAAAACCGCTTCCACCGCCTTGCTCGCGTCGGTCTTGCTGAGGCCGCTCGCATCGGCGACAGTGCTAATCAAATCCTGCTTATTCATGCCTTGGGAACCCCCATGTTATTTGTTGACCGGGAATCGCTCTGTTAGGAGCTGCAATAAGGCGCAGCTTTCCCTCGCTGTCAAAAGAAATTCGCCCCGAACGACCTGTAAAACCCCCACTTTTTCGCGTTTCTGGCGTAAAAATTTGGGCACCGGACAAAATAGTTAATGCCGGATGGGAAGTTCGCCGTCACCCGCTCCGCCAAGCGGCGGCTGCGCCGCGAGATCGTCTGCTTCGCTCCAATCAATTGGCGTGAGCGGCTGGGTCAGCGCCCGAGCCAGAACTTCATCGACATGCGACACCGCGACGATCTCCAGCCCCTCCTTCACATTGGCGGGAATTTCCGCAAGATCCTTCTCATTTTCAGCCGGGATCAGCACGGTTTTTATTCCCCCCCTTAATGCCGCCAGCAGCTTTTCCTTCAGCCCGCCGATCGGCAGCACCCGGCCCCGCAGTGTCACCTCGCCGGTCATCGCGACATCCTTTTGCACCGCAATGCCGGTCAGGGTCGACACGATGGATGTCACCATGCCGATGCCAGCTGACGGCCCGTCCTTGGGCACCGCGCCTTCGGGCAGGTGGATGTGGATGTCCTTGCGCTGGAAGATGCTCGGCTTGATGCCATAGGCCGGGGAGCGCGCCTTCACATAGGAAAACGCGGCTTGGACCGACTCGGTCATCACCTCGCCGAGTTTGCCGGTCGTCTTGATCTGACCTTTGCCCGGCACCGTCACGGATTCAATCGTGAGCAGCTCACCCCCGACCTCGGTCCAGGCGAGCCCGGTCACCGCGCCGATCTGATGCTCCTCCTCCCCGATGCCGTGGCGGAACTTGCGAACCCCCGCGAACTCGGCGAGATTGTCTGGTGTCACCGTGATGCTGGTCGCCTTGCCTTCTATGATGCGACGCAGCGCCTTGCGCGCCAGTCGAGCGATCTCGCGCTCCAGCGTGCGCACACCGGCCTCGCGGGTATAGTAGCGGATAAGGTCGCGAATTGCCTGCTCCTCGACCGCGAACTCATCCTCCTTGAGACCGTGCGCCTCGATCTGCTTCGCAAGCAGATGGCGCTGCGCGATCTCGACCTTTTCATCCTCCGTATAGCCTTCAAGCCGGATGATCTCCATGCGGTCGAGCAGCGGTTGCGGCAGGTTCAGGCTGTTGGCGGTGGTGACGAACATCACGTCGCTGAGGTCGACGTCGATTTCGAGATAATGATCCTGGAACTTGCTGTTCTGTTCGGGGTCGAGCACTTCGAGCAGCGCCGAAGCCGGATCGCCCCTGAAGTCCTGACCCAGCTTGTCGATCTCGTCGAGCAGGAACAGGGGGTTCATCGCCCCGGCCTTCTTCAGATTGGCGACAATCTTGCCGGGCATCGAGCCGATATAGGTGCGACGGTGCCCCCTGATCTCCGCCTCGTCGCGCACACCGCCGAGCGACTGGCGCACGAACTCGCGACCGCACGCCTTGGCAATGGACCGGCCGAGCGACGTCTTGCCAACGCCCGGCGGGCCGACGAGGCACAGGATCGGCCCTTTCAGCTTGTCGGACCGCGCCTGCACCGCGAGATATTCGATGATCCGGTCCTTGACCTTGTCGAGCGCGAAATGGTCGGCGTCGAGCACCGCCTGCGCCGCGATCAGGTCTTTCTTCAATCGGCTTTTCTTGCCCCAGGGCAGTCCCAGCAGAGCATCGAGATAATTGCGCACCACCGTCGCCTCGGCCGACATGGGCTGCATGGCTTTCAGCTTCTTGAGCTCGGCGCCCGCTTTCGCCCGTGCCTCCTTGTTGAGCTTGGTCTTGGCGATCTTCTGGGTCAGCTCGGCAAGCTCGTCGTCGCCCTCGCCCTCGCCCGCGCCCAGCTCGCGCTGGATCGCCTTGAGCTGCTCGTTCAGATAATATTCGCGCTGCGTCTTTTCCATCTGGCGCTTGACGCGGCCGCGGATCTTCTTCTCGACCTGAAGCACGCCAAGCTCGCCCTCCATGAAGGCAAACACCATTTCGAGCCGCTTCATCGGATCACGCTCGACGAGCAGCGACTGCTTGTCCGACACCTTTACGCTGATATTGGCCGCGACGAAGTCCGCCAGGCGCCCCGGCTCCTCGATCTCGCGCAGCTGCACCGGCGTTTCGGCTGGCAATTTCTTGTTGAGCTTCGCGTAGTTCTCGAACTGGTCCGCGACCGAACGCATCATCGCCTCAACCTCGTTGCCGGAGGCCGTAATATCCTCCACGGGCGAGATCGTGCCACTCACCAGTCCGTCGCGCGACTCGATCGACTCGAGCACGGCGCGCTCCTTGCCCTCGACCAGCACGCGCACGGTCCCGTCGGGCAGCTTCAGCATCTGCAGCACCGTCGCGACGACGCCGACATCATAGAGATCCTCGCGCGCGGGATCGTCCTCGGCCGGATCGAGCTGCGTCACCAGAATGATGTCCTTGTCCGCCTCCATCGCCCTTTCGAGCGCGGCGACGCTCTTGTCGCGACCGACGAACAGGGGCACGATCATCTGCGGAAACACCACAATGTCGCGCAGCGGCAGGAGAGGCAGGGTCTGGGTCATCAATACTCCGTTTCGAGCCTCATATCGTTAGCGGCCCCGGCATTTCAATCGGCGCGTGCGTCTGGAGCATCAGCGCCCCCGCACGAATCAGAATGGCAGCTTGAATCCGGGAGGCAGCGGCAGGCCGCTGGTGAGCTTGGCCATTTCCTTGCCACTTGCCTCGTCGGCCTTGGCGCGGGCATCGTTGAAGGCCGCCACGATGAGATCCTCCATGATGCCCTTGTCGGCGGGCGAGATCAGGCTGTCATCAACGCTGAGGCCTATGATCCGGCCCTTGGCGGAGGCACGCACCCGAACGAGCCCGCCGCCCGAGACACCCTCCACCTCGATCGTGTCGAGGCTGGCCTGCGCCTTGGTCAGTTCCTCCTGCACCCGGCTCGCCATGCCCAATATGTCATTCAGGTCCTTCATGCGTTCGACCTCCCGTCTGTCATCGGTTCAAATCCTGTGAGTTCCGCTTCGGGAAAGGCGGCGCGGATCGCCTGCCCCGCTGGTGTCGCCCATACGGCATCCTCCCGCGCGCTGGCGGCCGCCTCGTCCTGCTGACGCAGGCTCGGCTCGGCCGGGCCGTCGTCGAGACTGACCTCCCAGCGCGCGCCGGTCGCGGCGCGCAGCGCATCGGACAGCTCGCGGGTGAAGCTCGCGGGCTGCGGGCGCAGCGGACGCAGCGTCAGCGCGGGAGGAGCATAACGGATCAGGCCGAAGCAATCGTGGAGATCGCTGGCGAGGCTCCCGTGGCTGGCAAACAGATGATCAACCAGCGCGCGAAAGTCGGATGGCAGCGCCATAGCCGTCTGGACGCCGTTCGCGGCTGGCGCGGCCTGCGCTGAGGACGGTGCGGCCGATGCGGCGGGAGGTGCCCCGCCTGCAAGCAGCCGCGCGAGATCGGACGGATCGGGCAGCCTTGCGGCATGCATCACCCGCAGCAATGTCATATCGCACGCATCGCGGGGATGGGCGGCAGCAAGCACATCGCCATGCCCCTTGAGCAGCATCTGCCACAGCCGATGCAGCTCGGCGAAGCTGAGCGCCGCCGCCCAGCCGTCGAGCGCGGCGCGCTCCTCCGCCGAACGAGCCGGGTCGTCATCGCCCCGCCCCGCCTTGACGCGCGTGGCGGCATGGACCAGGCCAAGCAGATCGGCGATGATCACGGCCGGATCGACGCCGAGCCGATGCTGCGCGTCAGCCGCGTCGAGCGCGGCGCCCGCATCCCCCTCCAGCACATGTCCGAAAAGGCGCAGCACCGCACCGCGATCGGCAAGCCCGAGCATATCACGCACCTGTGCGGCAGCGATGTGGGGGGCACCCTCGCTCGTGGCATGGGCGATCGCCTGATCAAGCAGCGAAAGTCCATCGCGCGCCGAACCCTCCGCCGCCGCCGCAATGAGGGCGAGGGCGGCGGGCTCGGCCGTCACCCCTTCCGCCTCAAGCACATGCGCAAAATGCGCCTGGAGCAGTTCGCCGGGGATGCGCCTGAGGTCGAACCGCTGACAGCGCGAGAGGATCGTGACGGGAATCTTGCCCACCTCAGTGGTGGCGAACAGGAACTTTACATGCTGGGGCGGCTCCTCCAGCGTCTTCAACAGCGCGTTGAAGGCGTTCTTGGAGAGCATGTGGACTTCGTCGATGATGTAGATCTTGTAGCGTGCCGACACCGCCGCATAGCGTACGGCCTCAATGATCTCGCGCACATCGTCGACGCCGGTGTGGCTGGCCGCGTCCATTTCGACCACGTCGATATGGCGTCCCTCGGCAATCGCCCTGCACGGCTCGCACACGCCGCACGGGTCGATGGTGGCGCCGCCCTGCCCGTCCGGCCCGACGCAGTTCAGCGCCTTGGCGATGAGCCGCGCTGTGGAGGTCTTGCCGACCCCGCGCACGCCCGTCATCACAAAGGCGTGGGCCAGCCGGTCACGCTTGATCGCGTTGCCGAGCGTCTGGACCATCGCATCCTGACCGATCAGCTCGGCAAAGGTCTGCGGCCGGTATTTGCGCGCGAGCACGCGATAGGCGGGCGGGGAATCGCTCATGGTTGACGTGTAGCGGTGCCGGATCGCATCTGCACCCGCAAAGGGGGAACAAAATCGAAGAGAGGTGGAAGCCGGAACGACCCGCGGCGAATTCGTTGTGGCTGCTTCCGTCAGGACCTGACCAGGTTGGCGAGAACCGCGCCCGCCCGACTTCCATCGACAATTATGGCGGGCATCGAGCGGGATTGCAAGGCTCCGCCGGTCACAACCCCTGCAGGTTGCGGCTTTCGGGCGGAATCTGGACGGTCAGCGCGCCCATCCCGGCGGTCAGCACAATCTGGCATGACAAGCGGCTGGTGCGGGTTGCGGCGGCCGTGAGGTCAAGCATATCCTCCTCGGACTCCGACGCGCGCGGCAACTTGGCAAAGTCGTCCGGAGCGACGATGACATGGCAGGTTGAGCAAGCCATCTGCCCCTCGCACGTGCCCTCCAGGGGCTGACCGGCCGCCTGCCCCACATCAAGCAGGCAATCGCCGCCGCGCGCCTGAACCTCCTGCACGGACTGACCGTCCGCGCTCAGAAAACGGACGGTGATGCCATCGGCTGGCAGGCTCATGCCAATAGCTCCTGTTCGCTGGCCGCCTCGGCGATGATCGCGGCGGCACACTCAAGCTCCTCCATAGTGGTATAGCGGCCAAAGCCAAGCCTGATGGAGGCGCGCGCCTCGCCATCCGTCAGACCAAGGGCGCGCAGCACATGACTTGGCCGTCCCGATCCGCTGGCGCAGGCCGAGCCAAGCGAAAAGGCGACGCGCCGCGCCGAAGAAAGTAGGCGCGCGCCGTCCACCCCCGGACGGCGCAGATTGAGATTGCCGCGATAGCGCCGATCGGCATCGCCATTGATCGTCCAGCCGGCAAACAATGTCTGCGCGCGGCTCCACAGCGCCTCGACATGCGCCCGGTCGGCCTCCGTCCGGGCCGCGGCAAGCTGCGCCGCCACACCGAAACCCGTGCAGAGCAGCGGCGACAAGGTGCCGGAGCGGATGCCCCGCTCCTGCCCACCGCCGTGGATCAGCGGCGGTAGATCAAGCCCGTCGCGCAGCCACAGCCCGCCGATCCCCTTTGGTCCGTGGATCTTGTGCGCGCTGACCGCAACCATGTCCGGCACGACCGGGAGGGGGACACGTCCGAAACCCTGCACGGCGTCGCATAGCAGCGGCGCGCCCGCCGCTTCCGCCATGGCGGCGAGTTCCGCCAGCGGCTGCATCACCCCGATCTCATTGTTGACGTGCATTACCGCGACCAGCGCGGTGCGCTCGTCGATGGCGAGGTCGGCGATGTCGAGGTCCACGAGCCCGTCGCGGCCGACCGGCAGAAACACCGGCTCCATGCCGAGATGATGGGTTTCGCCTACGGTGTCGAGCACGGCGGCATGTTCGGTGGCGATGGTCACGATCCGCCGTCGCTCGATCGGCGCCCGCCGCGCGATACCGGATATCGCGATGTTGAGCGCCTCGGTCGCGCCGCTGGTGAAGATAAAGCGCCCGCCGGGGAGGTCAAGCGCACCCTGCACGCGATCGCGCGCCACTTCGACTTCGGCCGCTGCCGCCCGGCCCGGCCGGTGCGCGCTGTGCGGATTGGCGAAGCGCGGCAAGGCTTCGGTCATGGCGGCGATGACTTCCGGCGCCATCGGAGTGGTCGCCTGATAGTCGAGGTAGAGTATGTCCTGCGAACCGTCTTTTTTCATCGCCTAGATTTGGGCAATGGCGCGCCACTGGTCAATGAAGCTGTCGACCTCCTGTCCCGTTGTGGTCCAGCCGATGCTGACCCGGATGACCTCGCTGGCGGCGGCTTCGGTCCAACCCATCGCAGCAAGCACCGGGCTTGTCCTCAGCGAGCCTGACGAGCAGGCGCTGCCTGCCGAAACGGCGATCCCTGCCGCGTCCAGCCGGATCAGCTGCGCACGCGCGCTGACACCGGGCATATGATAGCTCGCGATGGTGGGGATACGCGGCGCATCGCGGGCGACGATCGCACCGCCCATGTCGAGAATGGCCGCGTCCAGCCGCGCGCGGTGCGCGCGCGCGTCGTCCAGCCACGCGCGCGATGCCTCAAGCGCGGCGGCAAGGCCGAGGATCGCGGGAAGATTCTCGGTGCCGCCGCGATAGCCCGCCTCCTGCCCGCCGGTGGGATGGAGCAGCGCCACATCGCGCACCAGCAGCGCGCCGACGCCCGGCGGACCGCCCAGCTTGTGCCCACCCAGCGCAATGAGGTCGGCGGCGGGCAGGGGCAGCTTGCCCGCGCCCTGGGCGGCATCACACAGCCATATCCCGCCAGCCTCCCGGATGGCCGCGCCGATGGCGTCGAGCGGCTGAACCATGCCCGTCTCGCTGTTGACCTGCTGGATAGCAATCAGCGCGCCTTTGAGGTCGGCGTCGTCCAGCCGAACCGCACCGTGGGCGTGAACGGGCAATACGGGCGTGCCGGGCAGATGACGCAGCACCGCGTCATGCTCGGTCGCGCCAGCCATTGCCAAGTCAGCCTTGGCCTGTCGGAGTGCGATCGCGATCGCCTCGCTCGCGCCGCTGGTGAAAATGACGTCGCCATGCCAGCCTAGCGCCGCCTTGATCCGCGCCCGTGCGTCCTCCAGCGCCGCCCGCGCGCGCCGCCCCGCCGCATGGGGCGAGGAAGGATTGGCCCAGATCGCGAACCCCGCCCGCATGGCGGCAAGGGCCTCCGGGCGCATCGGCGTGGTCGCCGCATGATCGAGATAGATGGTCATCATCTCCAGCCTTCACTCGATGATTGCGAAAAGGCAATGCGCACCTATATAGGCGCACCTTCGTCCGCCGCGCATGGTCGCGGCGACTCGCCCGATCGCTCGAAAACACAGGTGCCATGCCCGACGTCATTTTTCCCGGTCCCGAAGGCCGTCTGGAAGGCCGCTTCAGCCCCCCGCCCCGCCCGCGCGCGCCTGTCGCCATGATCCTGCACCCGCATCCCCATGGCGGCGGGACCATGAACGACCATATTACCCAGGCGCTCTACAAGACCTTCGTGGCGCGCGGCTTCGCGACACTGCGCTTCAATTTCCGGGGCGTCGGCCGGAGCCAGGGCACATTCGACAACGGTGTCGGCGAGCTCAGCGATGCGGCTGCGGCGCTCGACTGGGTGCAGAGCTTTCACCCCGAGGCGCAGACCACCTGGATCGCGGGCTTCAGCTTCGGCGCGTGGATCGCGATGCAGCTCCTGATGCGCCGCCCGGAAGTGCGCGGCTTCATCTCGGTCGCGCCGCCCGCCAACATGTACGACTTCTCCTTCCTCGCGCCCTGTCCCGCTTCCGGCATCATCGTCCAGGGTGCAGCCGACGAGGTGGTGACGCCCTCCGCGGTCCAGCGGCTCGTCGACAAGCTGCGGACCCAGAAGGGCATCACCATCCATCATGACGAGATCCGCAACGCGAATCACTTCTTCGAGCATGAGCGCGACCAGCTGATGATGAGCGTGGACAATTATCTCGACATGCGCCTCGCGCCGGATTCCCCGATCAAATAAGCCGGGGGCGTGCCGTCACATCGGCATCGTCATGATGACCACATTTCCGAACATCACGAGTGCCGCGACGAGCATCAGGGTGCCGCGTTTCCACTCGCGTCGGCGCACGATCAGGGTGAGGCCGCCAGCGAGCAGCGCCAGCCCGGCCAGCATCAGGATCGAGAGGATGGTCGCGTTCATGGACCCGCGATAACCCGGCCATCGCCGCTCCATCAATGAAAATCCCGCGATTTCGGCAATAGCCGCACCGCGCGCGGATGGCTGGCCGATCGCCCCTCCACCGGCCGCTTGCGGGGATGCTGAGGGTGCAGGAACTCATCGGCGCGGCTGATCTGCACCTCGGCCGCATGCCCGTCCGACAGACGGCCAAGCAGGTCGGTGCGGTCGATGATCGCGTCAGCCATCACATGCACCACGCCTTCCTTGCTGCGCTGGAGCACGCCACGCACCTCCATCAGCCGCGCAGCCATGACCGCAAGGCGCATCGCTTCGAACTGGCGCGCCCACAGCACGACATTGGCGATGGCGTCCTCATCCTCGATGGTGATGAAGATGGCATTGCCCTTGCCCGGCCGCTGGCGCACCAGCACCACCCCCGCCACCCGCACCCGCGCCCCATCTTTCGCAATGCGCAGCGATGCACAGGGAGCTATGCCGTCAGCCGCGACAAAAGGCCGCAGGATCGCCATCGGGTGCGCCTTCAGCGACAGGCGCGTCATCTGATAATCGGCCGCCACCTCCTCGCCCAATGTCATGGCAGGCAGCGCCACCGGCGGCTCCACGCCCAGTTCACGCGCCTGTGCGGCGGCGAACAGCGGCAGATCGCCATCGGGCACGCGCCGCGCCTCCCAAAGGGCGGTACGGCGCTCTAAATTCAGACTTCTCAACCCATCGGCGTCCGCCAGCAGGTTGAGCGCGCGGCGCGGCAGGAAGGCGCGGCGGGCAAGATCTTCAAGATCGGCGAAGGGCGCGGCGCGCACGATCGCCTCCGCCCAGGCTTCGCGAAATCCGCTGATCTGGCGAAAGCCAAGCCGCAGCGCCAGGCCGCTACCGCCATCTTCCTCCAGAGTGCAATCCCAGCGGCTTGCATTGACGTCGACGCCGCGCACCTCGACACCATGGTCGATGGCATCGCGCACGAGCTGCGCGGGCGCATAGAAGCCCATAGGCTGGGAGTTCAATATGGCGCAGGCGAACACGGCGGGATGATGGCATTTCATCCACGCCGAGACATAGACGAGCCGCGCGAAACTCTGCGCATGGCTTTCCGGAAAACCGTAGCTGCCGAAGCCCTCGATCTGCCTGAAGCAGCGTTCGGCGAAATCCGGCTTATAACCTCTTGAAACCATGCCGCTTATCATTTTGTCCTTGAACAGGTTTATCGTGCCGACATTGCGGAATGTCGCCATCGCGCGGCGCAGGCCATTGGCTTCCGCCGAGGAGAAGGCGGCCGCGACGATGGCGAGCTTCATCGCCTGCTCCTGAAACAGCGGCACACCATAGGTCTTGCCAAGAACATCGTGCAACTCCCTGGGATCATGGGGCGGCCTGGGCGCGGGGAAATCCCATGGCTCGCCATCGCAGCGCCGCCGCAGATAGGGGTGGACCATCTCGCCCTCGATCGGGCCGGGCCGCACGATCGCCACCTGCACGACGAGATCGTAGAAGATGCGGGGACGAAGACGCGGCAGCATGTTCATCTGCGCGCGGCTTTCCACCTGGAACACGCCGACGCTGTCGGCCCGGCACAGCATGTCATAGACCGCCGGATCATCGGCCTTGAGGTCCACTTCCAGGCTGCGTTCGCCAAGCCCGTGCCGCCGCATGAGGTCGAATCCCTTGGCGATGCAGGTCAGCATGCCCAGCGCCAGCACATCGACCTTCATGAGGCCGAGCGCGTCGATGTCGTCCTTGTCCCACTCGATGAAGGTGCGGTCCTCCATCGCGGCATTGTGGATCGGCACCAGTTCGTCGAGCCGCCCCTCGGTCAGGATGAAGCCGCCGACATGCTGCGAGAGATGGCGCGGAAAATCGAGGATTTCCTGAATGAAATGGTTGAGGCGGGCAATCCCGGGATTGTCCGGGTCGAAACCGCTCTCGGCGACCCGCTGCCGTTCGTAGCGCGAGGCATAGCTGCCCCAGACAGTGCTGGCGAGGCGGCTGGTCACGTCCTCGCTGAGACCGAGCGCCTTGCCGACCTCCCGCACCGCGCTGCGCGGGCGGTAATGGATCACCGTCGCGGCGATCCCCGCCCGTTCGCGCCCATAGCGGCGGTAGATATACTGGATCACCTCCTCGCGCCGCTCATGCTCGAAATCGACGTCGATGTCGGGCGGTTCGCGCCGCTCGGGCGACATGAAGCGGGAGAAGAGCAGGTCGTGCTCCATCGGATCGACCGAGGTGACGCCAAGCAGGAAACAGGTGATGCTGTTGGCCGCGCTGCCGCGCCCCTGACAGAGGATGCCCTGCCCGCGCGCATAGCGGACGATGTCGTGCACGGTCAGGAAATAATGGGCATATTTCTCGCGCCGGATGAGGTCGAACTCGTCCGCGATCAGCCGCGCGGCCTTGGCGGGCAGAACCGCGCCATAGCGGGCATGAGCCGCCTCCATCACGAGATATTCGAGCCAGTCCTGCGGATCCCAGCCATGCGGCACGGATTCGTAAGGATATTCGTAGCGCAGCTGGTCGAGGGTGAAGACGATCCGGTCGAGAAAGCGGCCGGTCTCGGCGACGGCCTCCGGCGCGTTGTGGAACAGCCGCGCCATCTCGGCGGGGGATTTGAGGTGTCGCTCGGCATTGGGCTCAAGCGCGCGGCCCGCCTCGGCAATGGTGGTGCCAATGCGGATGGCGGTCAGCACATCCTGCAGCGGGCGGTCTTCGGGCGCGGCATAGAGCGCATCGTTGAGCGCGAGGAGCGGCACCCCCGCCCCGGCCGCAAGGGCCTTGGCATGGACCAGCCCCCGCTCGTCCGCGCCGGCACGCGGCATGACGGCGCCCAGCCACACGTGGCCCGGCGCAGCCTGCGTCAACCGGTCGAGCAGCGGCCGATCCGTCCCCTCGCCCGGCATGACGATGAGCAGCAGATCGTCGGCATCGGCGACGAGATCGGCAAGATGGAGGAGGCACTCGCCCTTTTTCGCGCGGCGGTTGCCGGTGGTGAGCAGCCGGGTGAGCCGCCCCCAGCCATGGCGGGTCGCGGGATAGACGAGAATGTCGGGCGAGCCATCCGCAAACACCAGCCGCGCGCCGACGACGAGGCGGAAATCGGGCGGGGGCAACCCCGCATGCTCCGCGACCTCGACGATCCCCGCCAGCGCCCGGTGGGCGCGCACCACGCCCGCGACCGTGTTGCGGTCGGCAATACCGATGCCGGACAGGCCGAGCGCCAGCGCCCGCTCCACCATCGTCGCCGGATGCGAGGCGCCGCGCAGAAAGGAGAAATTGGTCGCGGTGGCCAGCTCGGCGTAACGCATCATCCTCCCTCTACCCGTTCAGTTCGAGCCGGCTTCGAATCCTGAGCAGGGCCAAGGAGCAGAAGCCGTGTCGAGAACCTGTCTCGACTACCGACCTCGACAGGATCGGTCGGCGCTCCACACGAACGGAGACAAACAGGTCAGACTCATGATTTTGAATCAGGCAAAAAACCCATGCACATACCAGCGCGGGGCCGTCGCCGCCGCTCCGTAAAGCCCGTGGCGGAACAGCCAGAAACGATGGCCGAGCGCATCCTCAACCCGGAAATAGTCTCGGGTGCGGCCCGGATTGGCGCCATGCCCCTCCGGTCGCCGCCACCATTCGGGCGCAATCCGCTCCGGCCCTTCCTGCCGAACGATGCGATAGGTCGCGCCCTTCCAGCGGAAACGGCGCGGCGGGCCATCCGGCACGGCGGCGATCACCTCAACCGGCTGCGGCGGATCGAGGAGCGCGAGCGGACGGCGCGGCGGATCGCGTGGCGAGGGTTCCGGCCAGCTTCCTCCTTTGCCCGCGCCATCCCCGCCAAACCAGCCCGCCCGCTCCGGCACATGGCTGTTGCCTGCCCGGCAGCGGCGCACGGCTTCCGGCCCATGGCGCACCGCCATGCGGTCGAGAAGCGGCGCGATCGCCTCGCCGACCCGGATCGCATCGTCGCTGTCCAGCGCGACCGCAAGCGACGCCTGCCGCTCGCCGAGCGCCTCGCTCACTGGCACATCCATGTCGATGGCGTCATAGCCGAAGCCGGGATCGAGCGGATCGGCGAGGCCCTCAATCCGTTCCACAAGAAGCCGCAACACCAGCGCCGCATCGCGAGTCGGCGCGCCGGTTTCCACCACCAGCCGCGCAACATGGCCATCGCTGCGATGGAGCGAAAGGACAAAGACGCGCCCGCCCTCGCCCCGCCGCGCCAGCGCCGCCGCCGCCTCGACGATGAGCGCCTCCATCGCGTCGAGCACATGCTCGGTCCGGCCAAT
>CAZGVX010000012.1:29765-36757 GCA_964529225.1 uncultured Sphingobium sp. | reverse complement strand
CCGCCTCGACGATGAGCGCCTCCATCGCGTCGAGCACATGCTCGGTCCGGCCAATCGGCTCGGCAAAGCGGAGGGTGGCGGTGACAGGCTCGATCAGCGGCGCGGGCATGAAAGGCTGCTCCTCCTCGCCCAGCAGGCGCGCAAGCGCAACCGTCAGCGCCGGACCGAAACGCGCCGCCAGCACCGCGCGCGGCAGCGCGGCAAGGTCGCCGATGCGTCGCAAACCCGCGCGGCGGAGCGCCCCGGCGGCATCCTCTTCCAGCTCCAACGCCGCCACGGGCAGTTGTTCGATTTGGCCTACGCCCTGCCGCGCCAGCGCCCGCGCGGCGTCCGGCGTATCGGCAAGCCCCGTGCGCGTGGTCAGACCCCGCGCCGCCAGCTTCGCCGTAACCGCTTCGGACAATCCAGCCTCGCCCTTGAACAGATGGACACAGCCCGCAATATCGAGAATGAGGCCCTGCGGCGGGTCTGCCGCCACCGTTGGGGTATAATCGCGGGCAAGGCGCACCAGGCTCTCCAGCAAGGTCGCATCCGCCGCCGGATCATGGGCAAGCACGGCAAGCGAGGGCACCCGCGCGCGCGCATCGGCGAGCGGAAGGCCGGGGCAAAGGCCGATCCGGGCGGCGCCCCGCGACACAGCGGCAAGACGAAGCGCGCCGCGCTGCTTTTCGACAAGCACGAAAGGCCCGTCAGGCGGCGCGACCCCGCGCCTCGCTGCGTTCTCGCTCGCCAGCCAGGGCAGGTGGATCGCCAGATAGCGGCGGCGCTCCGGCCGCTTCGGGCTGTTCGATGAAGGCCGATCGGTCATGATCCCACTCCAGAAGAATGCTGAGCCCTTCGCGTCCGCCGCGCAGGCGCAGAAGGTCGAGGGTGAAGGCGGGCTGGCCGGGCGCATCCGCCGCCAAGGGTCGCGAAGGTGCGCTTGCGATTCGCCAGCGACTGTGCGCGGCGCTTGGCGGGAGCACTTCGCCCTCCACGCCCGCGCGCACGAGGAAGGTCGCCACCCCCGCCTCGGCCGAGGCGAGCAGGAGCCGACGGCTGGCGGTAAGGTCAGGCAGGCGCTGACGCGGGCCAAGTTCCACAAGCACCGTCGCCGCGCCTGCGCGCACCGCATCATGCGCGGCGCGCAGCAGTGCCCGATCCTCCTTCAGCACCAGAAAAGCAATGGCGTCAGGATCAAGACCGAGGGCGGCGAGGCCCGGCCCATAGGGCAGCGCCCCACCCTCCCGCCGCAGCCAGAGCAAGCGCCCTGCGGATGGCGCCCGGCCAAGCCCCAGCAGCAGTGCAACGCTCAGCGCGCTGGGCAGATCGACAGGGGCAGCGGCGTGAAATTCGTGCAGCCCGTCACCCTTCAGACCACCGCCGAGCCAGGCATCAAGCCGCTCCACACCGAAAGACCGTGGCGCCACTGCCGCCCCGCGCCGGGCCGGACCCGCAGGTGACAAGGGCGCATCGCGGCGACTGCGCAAAGCCGCCGGGCGCAGCAAGGCAAACGACTCGCGACGCATTTGTTCTCTATATGTTCTATTTGTTGGATCAGAGAGTCAAGAGCATCGCCGGTCCGGCGGCGAAACACAGGAAAGTGCCGAGCGGCAGGCGCATGTCACCGCGCAGGCCACCCTGCCGCAATCCAACCGCCAGCGCCCAGAGCAGCCCGCCAACAGAGGCCAGCAACAACAGCCACGGCAGCGCCCGCCACCCGGCCCAGGCACCGATGGCGCCGACGAGCTTGGCATCGCCCAGCCCCAGCCCCTCGCGCCCACGCAAAGCCCGATAGCCGAGCGCGATCGCAAGGAGCACGCCATAGCCCACCCCCGTCCCGATCCATCGGTCGGCAACGGCAACATCATTGGTCCACGGGCCGATCATCAGCCCCAGAAAGGCGAGCGGCAGAGTGAGCGCATCGGGCAACCAGAAATGGCGCGCATCAAGCACCGCCAGCGCCAGCAATATCCACCCGAACAGCGCCCAGCCAAGCGCCGCCAGCGGCCCCGCCGTCAGGCCGAGCGCGGCAGCGCCGACCAGCGCGCCGCCCGCCTCCATGACGCTGTGCACCGGGTCAATGGCCGCGCCGCAGCGGCGACAGCGATAGCGCAGCAGCGCCGCGCTCAGCAGCGGCACAAGGTCGCGCGCAGCCAGGCTTGCGCCGCATCCGTCGCAGACCGAGCGCCCCCTGACAACGCTTCGTTCCTCCGGCCAGCGGATCACGAGCGCGCCCAGAAAGCTGCCGATGACAAGGCCAAGGAGAGCGCCCAGCCCGGCGCGAATCCACGGCTCGGCCAACAGCGCGGGCAAAGTCACTTCAGGCCATTCACAGACGGCCGGACAGCCGCAGCACCTGCTCCTGCCCGGCAAGGCGAAAGCCTGCACCGGCCAGCGCATCGGCAGCCACGCCGCCGCCCGCTGCAATCCCGACCCGCCCCTCATAGCGGCCATCGGCCATGATCCGCAGCTCCAGCTTTTCATTGCCCGACTGGCTGACGAGCGGCAGGATCAGCGCCTCGCCCGCACAGCGCGGCGCGCCCGACAGGCCATTGGCGAGACTGAGCGCCGCCAGCCCGCCGCCAAGATCAGCGCGCACCCGGCCCGCTGCCTCGACACAGCGGCCGCCCGAAAAGGCGATGCTCGCATCCTGAAACCCGACGGTCGCGATGCCGAGCCGCGCCAGACCCGGCCCGGCGGGAACCGTCCCTGTAACATGCACGATGCCGCGCCGGGCGAGGCCGACAGAGAGCGCCCCGGCGAGATCGTCCGCTCGTCCGCGCCGCCGCTCGATCATCAGCCGCGCCTCGCCAATGAGGAGCCGCCAGGGCGAGAGCATCACATCGACTGTGCCAAGCCGCGATCCGCCGAATTGCAACTCCTCGGCGCCGCCCCACCAGACTGGCCCGCGCAGCGACTTGGCGGCGACGCCCATGCCGCCGAGCCCCAGCATCCGCGCCGCAGCGCCCAGGGGCAAGGTCGCGGCCAGGGCGATCAGGAACGCGATCCCGAGCCCAACGCGGGCGCGTGGCGACAGGCCGAACCAGTGCCGGATCACTGCTCGGCCCCCTTCATCGTGATCTGCGCCGCGACAGTGCCCGCCACTGGCCCCGCCGACAGGCTCGCCGTCTCCACGAGCACGCCATCGCCTTCGAGCTTTGCAAGCAGCGCCAGCAAGGCACCGCCGCGCACCTGCCCGATGCTGATCGCCACCCGCCCCGGCCCTTGCGGATCAGCGCGGTCGATCGTCAGCCCGGCCTCAGCGGTGGCCGCCGCGACCGCCTGCGCTACGTCCGCATCGGCGCGGCCCGGCGCGCCGGGCATCGCCTTGAGCGCAGCAAGCTTCGCCTTGACCGATGCATTGCGCTCGACGGCAAGGCTGTGCCTCAGCCAGCCATCCGCGATTCCGGCCTCGACCGGACGCCAGACGCCAAGCCACAGGACAAGCCCGGCCGCAAGCAGCAGCATCGCGCCGATCAGCGCCTTTTCCCGCGCGCTGAAGGCGCTCCATCGGGACATGAGATCGCTCATCCGCCGGTCACCGTAAGATCGACAATCGTTTCGTTCCCTGCCGGGCGCACAGCATTGGCGGCAATCCGCCAGCCAGCGCCCTGAAGATTCAGGAGCACGGCGTTGAGAGTATCGCTATTCGGGCCGGCAAGCTGCACGCGCACCGATCCGTCGGCCATGCGCGACAGGCTGAGGAGATGAACGCCCGCCTTGCCCCGCATCGCCGAGGCGAGCCCCGCCGCCGTCGCGGTGAAGCCGCCCGGTCCGCCACGCGCGGCCAGCATGGCCGAAAGGCGCCGGTCGGCATCCGCCGCATCGACCGCCTGCGGCGCAAGCGGCCTTGCAAGCGCCACGGTCTCGGCATCGAGCACGCCGATTGCCATGTTGAGTTTGAGGATGGTCAGCAGAGCGATCAACAGGCTGCCGAGCGCCGCAAAGCCAATCATGATCGCAAGACGGCGGAACCACGCGCCGTCCACGCCGACGGCCCCGCGCCGGGCATAGCCGCCCTGACGCAAGTCGAGCGGCGGGGCGCCGAGCGCAGCGACGAGGCCCGCTTCGACCGCGCCTGCCTCCAGCTCCCGCACCGGCTGCTCGCCGACCAGAAACTCGGCCTGGGGCTCATCGGCGACCGCCTCGCAATCCGTGCCGCGCAGCACTATCTGTCCGACGACGAGGCCCGCGGTGAACCCCGCCTCCGGCGGTGGCAGCAGCAGCGCGGCCGGCACGATGGCGGCATCGGCCACACCTTCGGCCGCGCACCAGCCAAGCGCCGCGTCCATGACATCGCGCCCGGCGACAGCGACCAGATGCGGCGATTCCGGTTCAGCGGCGGGGGCCACGGCGGCATGAAGACTTCCGGCGTCGCCGAGGCTCGCCTCCAGCGCCATCAGCGGCGCGGCCGCCGCACCCTGGCGCACGGTCATGCCGGGGCAGGCGATCCAGTGCAGTGCCGTATCGCCGACGCCCATGACCAGCATCGCGGCTTCATCGGACGGCAGCGCGGGCAAGCCCGTACCGCTCCGCCAGTCAGCGCCCTCTCCGCGCTGGACGATCCGGCCATCGACGACCCGCAGCCAGCCGCCAGTGCGCGTCGCATCGCCACGCCAGAGAATGAGGCCGGATGCGGCCGCGCTCAACCGTCATCTCCCTGCCTTCGGCGGACAAGACGCGCGGGCGACCGGCCGGCATCGAACAGCGCCGTCTCGCTCACGTCCGTCCCGCCCAGATCAACGCGCAAATCCACCTCGAACCACCGGCTTGTCAGCTTTGCCTGCGCTCTCGCCGTTTCGGCAAGGCCGAGCCGGGCGAGCGCCGGCTGCGCCCAGAATGTCACCAGCGAGCCATAGCCGTCCGCAGGGCGCTGCGCCAGTATCTGCCGCGCGGCATCTGCCGTGAGCTTGCCGTCGCCGATCATGGCGAGCAGCACGGCCTGCTCGGGCAACAGCGTGTTGACGTTGAGCGTGACCGGCTTGGCTTCCGGTAGCGCGCACAACCAGGGTGCGAGCTTGCCGAAAATGTCCGCGTTCATCCCCGCGACCGCGCGCAACTCGCTCGGGCCGGCAAGCAGGCCTCCGGCGGTGCGATAGGGCGTTGCGGCGCCGAGATACTGGCTGTCTTCGGCGCCACCGGGGCGCGGCACAGCGTTGCTGTCGATGAAGTCGGCACTCGATGCCGCGATCTGCTCGGCCACGCCCGACGCCACGCCGAGCAGACGCATCAGCGTCGCGAACTGGGCGATCGCGGACGGCTGAGCGATATAGGTTTCCGGCTCAAGCTCCGTGACAAGGCTGTTGAGATTGAAGCAATTGTCGGCATCCCGAACGCGCGCCATCACCGTGCCGCCGCCGGGGACGGGCACCGCCTGCTCGCGGTTCAGCCAGCCGCCTGCAAGCGTTGTCTTGCCGGGGTCGGCATTGACGAGGTCGGCCAGGCGATAGGCCGCAAGCACCTCGCCCGCCAGCAGCAGCGCACGCCCCTGATCGGCCGCAACGCCGTTCTGTGCCATGCGTGTCGACAGCGTAAGCCGCTCCAGCGCCACGGCGGTGATGACGGCGATGATCGCGACAAGCATGAGGACGGTGAGGAGCGCCGCGCCCCGTTCGCGCCCGCGCTCAGCCACCGGACGGCTCCGGCGGCCGTTCGACGCCGCCCGGCCCAACCAGAAAGCGCAAGGTGACAGGCGCGCCGCCCTCGCGCTGGAGAGTCATCTCGACCAGGCGCGGGATCAGATCGGGCTGGGTCGGCGTCCAGGCCTCGCGCCACTGACCCCGATCATCCCGAAATCGCAGCGTCAGGGCCGAAACGCGGTCAAGCAGCTTGACGGGCGCCTCCGGCGCGGCGCCGTCCAGCATCGGGTAGCCGACCCGCTCAAAGCGTCCCTCGCGCCAGTAATAGTCGACCTTCTGCAGGCTCGCGCGCGGGGCATTGCTCGCGTTGCTCCACCCGGCACGGACGAACTGCAGGACGGGACCGCCGGTGCCCGTGCCCCCGGCGAAGAATGCCGGGGCCAGCGTCCCCGCTTCGGTGCGGGTGATTCGCACGGTCGCCTGATTGAGGTCGGCATCGAGCGTCGCAATCGCGATCTGCAGATCGCCGAGCCGGTCGAGATGATCGCGCGTCGCGCCCTGCGCGGAAACGCTGCCGCGCAGCAGCGCCACGCCCGCGAGTGACAGCAGCGCAAAGATCATCAGCGCGACGAGCATTTCAATAAGGGTAAAGCCGCGCTCGCGCATCATGGCCCGCCGATCCGGGTGCGGCCATCTAGCCCCACCATTACCGACACACCGGCATCCTCCCGCGTCAGGCGAAAGGCAATTGGCTGGTCAGCCCGTCCAATGCTGTCGAACACGAGGCGCACGCGCGCGCCGCGCACCGCCGCAGTCGAGCCACTCGGCCAGTCGGTCGGATTTAAGGGCCGCTCCTCAAGCATCTGCCAGCGTCCCTGCCGACGCTCCTCGAATCCGTAGCCGGAGGCCGACACCCAGAGCGCCACCGGCCGCCCGAGGACCACCGCGCGGTCATGCGCGGCCCTGACGCGCCCCGCAAAGCGTTCGGCGTCGTCGCTGAGGCGCCCCCGTGGATCGGGCATCACCAGCAGAACGGCACTCGACATCAGGCCGAGGATGACGAGGACAACCATCAGTTCCACAAGGGTGAATCCGGACGTCCCCCTCCTCACGTCGCTGGCCTTACCACGGTCAGCACGGCTGGCGACTGACCAGCCGCGCCTTCGACGCGGACCGTGACCGAAATCAGGCGACGGTCGCCGGTCGCAGCGACGACCTGCTGCCATTGATAGCGCCGGCCGCTGTTCTCGGACGAACCCTCGCTTGCCCCGAGCGCGGGCGGATTGGGATCGGTCATGCGCTCATAGGCGATGTTGCGCGCGACCATCTGCGCGACGATCCGCGCATCGAGATCACCCGCCGTGCGGACCGACACCGCCTGCAGCCGCACCAGCGCAAGTCCCGCGAGGCTGAAAATCGCCAGCGCGACCA
>CAZGVX010000012.1:0-29665 GCA_964529225.1 uncultured Sphingobium sp. | reverse complement strand
GCCGCCAGCTCACATCTCGCTGGAATAGATATCCGCATTGTCGCCGTCGCCGCCGGAGGCACCATCCGCGCCCAGGGTGTAGATATCGAACGCGCCCTTTCGTCCCGGTGCCTGATAGAGATAGCCATGGCCCCACGGATCGTCCGGCAGCTTCTTGATATAGCCGCCGGTGCGGTAGCGTTCCGGCTGGGCCAGCCCAGCAGGCGCGGTCAGAAGCGCGCCGAGGCCGTCGCTCGCCGACGGATAGGTGAAATTGTCGAGCTTGTACTGCTCGAGCGCCTGTTCAAGCGTGGCGATGTCCGCCTTGGCCTTCTCGACCCGCGCCTTGCCCCCCGCCGGGATCACATTAATGGCGACGATGGTCGCCAGCAGGCCGATGATGACGATCACCACCAGCAGTTCAACGAGGGTAAAGCCGTCTTCGGCTTGCCTATTGCGCATGTTCAGACTCCGGCGCCGGTGAGGCTCTGCAGCTGCATGATCGGCAGCAGGATGGACAGGATGATGAGCGACACGACCGCACCCATCAGGATGATGATCGCTGGCTCCAGCAGCGACAGAGCCGCGGCGGTGAAGGCATCGAATTCTCGCTCCAGATAGTCAGCCGCACGGGCGAGCAGCAGGTCGAGCTGCCCGGCGCTTTCCCCGCTCGCGGCGAGATAGACGAGGAGAGGCGGAAACACCGCCGCGCGGCGCATCGCCGACGACAGGCTGCCACCGCCGCGCACCGCCTCCACGATCTCGGCCGTGGCGCGCCGCAGGACGCGATTGTGAATGGTCGGCACCGTGAGCGACAGCCCCTCCACCACCGGCAGACGGCTTTCGACCATGGTCGAGAGCGTGCGGGCCATGCGCGCGGCATGAAGATCGCGGATCAGCCGGCCGATGAAAGGCAGCCCGAGCAGCCAGCCGTCTGCGCGGGCCCGAACCCCCTCGTCCTTGAGCGCGCGCCAGCCGAGCAGCGCACCCAGCGCGACGACAATGCCGATCAGCCACCAGTAGGCCGCCAGAAACAACGAGGCGCCCATGACGATGCGGGTCAGGATCGGCAGTTCCTGCCCCAGCGTGTCGAACTGCTCGACGACCAGCGGCACGACAAAGATCATCAGCGACAACGTCACGATCAGCGCGAACAGCGCCAGAACGGTCGGATAGGCGAGCGCGGTCAGCACCTTGGCGCGCATCGCTGATTGTCGTTCAAGGAGCAGCGCCAGCCGCTCCGTTAGTTGCGGCAGACTGCCCGACCGCTCGCCCGCTGCAATCATCGCCCGGTAGAGCGGCGGGAAGCTGCGAGGCTCGGCACCCATTGCCTCGGCGAGGCTGCGCCCCTCGACCACGCCCGCATGTACCCGCCCGATGATGGCCTGCACATGCGCCTGTTCGCTTTGGCGCGTGACGGTGCGCAGTGCCTCCTCGAGCGGGCTGACCTGCGCCAGTGTCGAGAGCTGGCGTGTGAACAAAGTGAGGGCCTTCGCTGAGAGGCGTTTGCCCGACGCAGGCTGGCGCCTGTCGCTCGCCTGATCGGCTCCCGCCTCGCCCATGCGCACGACGAACAGCCGCCTGCCCTCCAGCGTTGCGCGCGCGCCCTCGGCGCTCGGCGCCCTGAGGCGACCCCGCCTCTCCCGCCCTTCCGGGTCGATGACGACATAGGCGAATTCAGGCATCGACCGGCTCGCCCCGCGTGATGCGCACGGCCTCCTCGACGCTGGTTTCACCCGCCAGCACGGCCTCTCGCACCGACCCGTTGAGGTCGGGCGCACGCCTGAACGCCTGCCTGGCGATCTCGCGCTCGTCGCCGCCATCGTTGATGAGGCGGCGGATGGCGTCGTCGACGCGCAGCACCTCGAATATGCCAATCCGACCGCGATAGCCGGTATGGCCGCAGGCCTCGCAGCCCGCTGGCCGCCAGACGGTCGCGCCTTTGGGCAAGTCGAGCAGCGCGCGTTCGGCTTTCTCGGCGATCACCGGCTGCCGGCAACCGGAACAGAGCCGACGCACCAGCCGCTGCGCGATCACCGCGCGCAGGGTCGAGGCGAGCAGAAAGGGCTCCACTTTCATGTCGCGCATTCGGGTGACGGCGCCGACCGCGTCGTTGGTATGGACCGTCGAGAGGACGAGATGGCCGGTGAGTGACGCCTGCACCGCGATTTCAGCTGTCTCGCGATCACGGATTTCGCCGACCATGACCACATCCGGGTCCTGCCGCAGGATCGCGCGCAGACCCGCCGCAAAGCTCATGCCGACCTTGGCGTTGACCTGCGTCTGGCCGACGCCCTCGATCGCATATTCGACCGGGTCCTCGACGGTCAGGATATTGCGGCTGCCGTCGTTGAGCTGGCGAAGTCCGGCATAGAGCGTCGTCGTCTTGCCGCTGCCGGTAGGGCCGGTGACGAGGATGATTCCATTGGGCTCGGCCAGCGCGGCGCGATAGGCCGCCTCCACACCCTCCGCCATGCCGAGCGCGTCGAGGGTGATCCCCGCATTCTCCTTGTCGAGGATGCGTAGCACCGCGCGCTCGCCCGCCCGCGCCGGCAGGGTCGAAACGCGCACGTCAAGCAGCTTGCCGCCCAGTGACAGGCCGATGCGGCCATCCTGAGGCACACGGCGCTCGGCGATGTCGAGCCGAGCCATGACCTTGATGCGGCTGACCACCACAGGTGCGACATGCGCGGGCATGCGCAGCGTCTCGGTCAGCTGACCGTCGAGCCGCATCCGGACGACGAGTCCGCTTTCATAGGGCTCGATATGTATGTCCGACGCGCCCTGCCGCGCGGCATCGGCGATGATGCCGTTGATGAGGCGGATGGCGGGTGCGTCATCGGCGCTGTCGAGGAGGTCGTCCGCCGAGGGCATGTCCGACGCGATCAGGTCGAGGTCGCCGCCGCTGCCGATGCTCTGGCCGATGCTGCCCGCCATTTCGGCCGCCGCGCCCCCGCCCGCATAAAGGTCTGAAAGGTGCCGCTCGAACGCAGCCTGGTCGGCGCGGCGGACCTCGAAAGCGCGACCGAGCCAGCGCCGCACCTCGGTCAGGATGCTGGGATCGGCGCCTTCCTTCAGCACCACCCCCTCGCCGACCAGCACCACCCCGTGACGCCGCGCGAACCCATAAGGGATAAGCGCGCGCGCGGGCGTCGACGCCTCGCCCTCGGGGGGGAGGGCGACCTCGCTCACGGCGTCGGCGCCTTGGCGTCGGGCGCGGCCACCTGATCGGCCGCGCTTGGCGGTCCGGCCGGGATCGCGGTGCCCATGTAATCGCGCACCAGCTCGTCAAGCGAAGGCTCCTGTCCCGGACTGAACGTTGCCTGACGGTCGCGCACATAGCCATAGCGACGTGCCGTCATCGCGGCCGCAGACGCGCGATCGCGCAGGATGGTCGGGCGGATGAACACCATGAGGTTCGTCTTGGTCCGGCTTTTGCTCTTGGACTGGAACAGATGGCCAAGCAGCGGGATATCGCCCAGCAGCGGGATCTTCTCCAACGTCCGGCGTTCATTGTCGTCCAGCAGGCCACCCAATGCCAGGATATCGCCATCATCGACCGTCACCGTCGTCTCGATCTCGCGCTTGTTCAGGATGAGGTCGCTGCTGTTTGTCGCGACCGGCCCGGCAATGCTTGACACCTCCTGACGGAGGAACAGCTTGATCGTGCCGCTCGCACTGACCTGCGGCTTGACGTCGAGCTGCACGCCGACATTCTCCCGCTCGACGGTGCGGAACTGGTTGTCGAAATTCTGGCTCAGCGCCTGCCCGGTGGTGATCGGAATTTCCTGCCCGACAAGGATGCTGGCCTTCTGGTTGTCGAGCGTCAGCACCGAGGGCGTTGAGAGAATATTGCTGTCGGTGTCGGACTTCACCGCATTGACGATCGCCGCAAACAGGCCGTTGCGGCCGAGTTCGGTCGCCACGCCGCCAAGTGCGCCCGAGGTGTTGAGGAGCGCGTCCGCCGCCGCCTGCTGCAACGTGTTGGCGAGGTCGCTGTTCTCGACCTCCTCGGTGGTTGTCCGCGTGCCGTTCGGATCAATGACTGTGGTCGTCTTCGTGTTGAGCCGCGTCGTCGCATAGGCACCGCCCAGCGTCAGAATATTGGGCGAGGTGTTCGTGTAGTTCGTCGTGGCGAACCCGGTCTTGGTCGAGCCGACGAGAAACTGAACGCCCAGCTTCTGCGCGGCGGCATCGCTGATCTCGACAATGATCGCCTCGACCAGCACCTGCTCGCGCCTTGTGTCGAGCTGGCGGATCACCTCGCTGAGCTGCCGCTGCACGTCGCCATTCGCGGCGACGACGACCGCATTGGCGCCCTCATATCTCGTCACGATGGCCGGCGAGCGCCCGGCGATGCCGTTGCTGGCGCCGGACGCGACGGCAGCGGTCGCGCTGGCAGTCGTCGCCGTCTGCGCGGCGGCCGCACCCTGCCCGCCATCGCTGCTGTTGAGCCGCGAAGACTTTGGCCCGAGCTGCGCCGAGACATCGCCGCTGCTCGCGGGCGTCGCGACCGACTGGCCGAGCAGCTGCTGGAGCATCGGCACCAGCCGTTCGGCATCGGCATGGTCCAGCCAATAGACGCGCACGGTCATCCCGCTCGACGCGCGCTTGTCAAAATCGCGCGCCATTGCCGCCAGCCGCGCGACGCTGTTGCTGTCGCCGCGGATCGCGATGCTGTTGGAGCTGTCGATCGCGACCACCGTGGCGCTCGCGGCATCGCCCGTACCCATGAGCTGCTGAAGAGCCGTCGCGATTTCGCGCGCGCCCGCATTCTGGAGCGCGATGGTCTGGGTCGCCGCGCCATCCAGGTCGATCCGCGCCAATACCGTGCGCACCCGCGCGATATTGTCGGCATAGTCGGCGATCACGAGGCTGTGCCCGGCGCGATTGGCGGTAATGGAGCCTTCGCGGCTGATGAGCGGGCGCAGCGTGTCGAGCGCCGAGGCCGCGTCGATGGATCTGAGGCGAACCACCTCGGTGACGAACTGGTTGCGACTGGCGCCTCGCCCGACCGCCCCCGGCTGTCCGGCGAGGCCATCGACCGGCTGGATTCGGAAGGCACCGCCCGCTGCCGGCACCGCGACATAGCCATTGGCGCGCAGCGTCGAGAGAAATATCTCGAAATATTCGGACTTGCTGAGCGGCCGGTCGGTCACCACCGTCACCTTGCCCTGCACGCGCGAGTCGATGATGAAGGTGCGGCCGGTGACGCGCGACGCATCCTGAATGAACGCGCGAATATCCGCATCGCGCAGGTTCAGTGTCTGCTGCGCCATTGCGGGCTGAAACGGAACGGCAAGCGCCAGCGCAGCGCCAAGCACCCATGAGCGAGCACGCATCCGGTTAATTCCCCCCACCCAAGACCAGCGATGTCGGCACGACGGCCCCGTTGCGTTCGACCGACAGGGCGACACGCCCGCCCGGCTTGATCCGTCCCTGCAACGCCTTCACGTCTCCTGCGGACCCGATCGGCTGGCCATCGACCTGCACAATGATGTCGCCAGGCTGAAATCCGGCCTTTGCGAAGCCGTCCGCGCCATTCTGCGCGACAATGATGCCTGTGACCTTGCCATTATCCAGGCGCGGGGCAAAGCCCACGTCGCGCATCAGCATCGCCGGCGTCAGCGGGCCGTCACCGGGCGGCACCGCATCCGTGGCCACCGGCCCCGCGACCGGCGCGCTGACGGGGTCAGACTGGTCCAGGTAAAGGCTCTCCGCGGCTCCGCCCCTGTCGAGCACGACATGGTCATAGGCAACCGCCTTCAGGATCACGCCGGGTATCACCTCGTCGCCCACGCCATAGCTGGACTGGACGCCGTCCGGCCCGGCGATGATCGCCGACCCGCCGCCTGTGCCCTCATTCACCCTGATGCCGTAGAGCGTGAGCGAGAGCGATGTGACCTGCGCGCCGGACTGGCCCTGCTCTGCACCGATGGAGAATGGATCATAGCTCCCGAACAGGGACTGCCGGGCAGCTGGCGGCATCGCCACCGGGACGGGCGCCTTCCAATCGCCGATCACGCCAACCGGCGTCACCAGCGCCCAGAACAGCCGGGCCGCCTGGACAACCAGCACAAGCCAGATCAGCGCCTCAAGGAAGGGAACGGCGCCTTTGCCAGCCCGAAGCGGCCAGCGATCGCGCCAATTCGCCCAGAAATTCGCCATTCCAAAACTGCCCATTACCAGCGCCGGAGCCCAAGCTCGTCATAGCGCCGCGAACGGCTTTGGACAGGGGTAATCCGCTTTTCTTCGCCGGTCTTTGCTCGGTCAGGCTGGGAGGCGGGCGGTTGCCGAACCGCCCGACCCTCAAACATGGGCTGCCTAGAAGCGGACGCTCGCGCCGAGCGAGAACACGGTGCCCTGCTCGTAGGAATTCACCTGGACGACGTTGCCGTTTCCGAAGTCCTGCGTTTCCCTGTAGTCCGTGCCCGTGATATTGCGCGCTTCGGCCTTCAGCTCGAATTCGCCACTACCAACCGGAATAGCCTGACGGAACACCACGTCGAGACGAACGCCCGGCTTCTCGATGAAATCCGGATCGGGCTGACGTCCGCGGAAGGTCACACGCTCGCTGGCATAGTTGAACAGCAGTGTCAGCTGCGACAGACGCTCGGTGTCCTCGATCCCAAGCTGCAGGTTCACCAGATGGTCGGACTGTCCCGTCAACGGGACGCCATTGCTGAAGAAGGTGGACGCCGCAACCTGTCCACGCGCGCCGCCAGACGGCACAGGGTCGGCGATCAACTCGTCGCCCACTTCCAGTTCCGACTTGGAATAGGTGTAGTTCGCGATGATGACGGCCCGCCGCGTGGCGAAGAAATCAGACGGAAACGCGGTGTCGAGAGGGATGTACTTCTGGAATTCGATCTCGGCGCCATAGAGGTTCGCCTTGGGCGCATTGCCGAAGTAGACGAAAGCGTTGTTCGCTGCTGGATCGTTGAAGTAAATGGGCTCGATTGGGTTGTCGATCTTCTTGTAGAACGCCGCAACGCTCAGCCGCTGGTCACGCTCGAAAAACCATTCGAACCGCCCCTCGAGGTTGAACAGCTCGCTGTCCACCAGCTGCGGATTGCCGACAAACCGGCGGTCGGAGCTGAAATCCCGATATTCCTGCTCGGCAAGTTCACGGAACTGCGGCCGGGCGATCGTTTTCGAGCCATGCAGACGAAGCTGCATATTCTCCCGGAAATTCCAGGTCACAGTGAGCGCCGGCAGCCAGTACTCACTGCTGATGTCCGTGGCGCTCGTGCCACCGATCAGCTGAACGGTCTGATCCGAGGTTTCGTATCGGACGCCGCCGGACACACGCAACCCGTCGACCGGCTCGATATCGGCCATGGCGTAGCCTGCATGGATTCGCAGACCGGCGTCATATTCGGTGGCGCTGCCTGCTGTCTGCGGATCGAGCTCGATGCTGGCATCGTTGATCACATCGGTCGAAAGCAGATAATCCGGCCGGAGCTGCGCTTCGGCATCGCTCAGATTACCGGCAACATACTGGAAGAAATAGCGGCTCGATGTGCGCTGCGTATCGGTGTAGGCGTAGCCTGCCGTCAGCTTGACCGACAAATCTGTCGGCAGCTTGTATCCGACATCGACACCACCGCCATAGAGATCCTCGCTGAGACGACCGAACGTCAGCTCGGCACTCTGGTCGGAGTTGTTGAGCTCGTTCGTGTAATCATTGAACGTGCTGTTATACTTATAGCGGAACTCATACTGGAACGGCGATTTACGCTTGGTGTTGGCATAGGTGCCGCGCATATCGACGCTGAGGTCGTCGAAGCGCAGTTCCGCCGTACCCTGCAAGTCGATGAGCTGCCGTTCGACAAATGCTGTCTGCTGGGTCAGACGCGGCGCAGGATCTCCTGCACCGGGAACATCATCACCGAAATTCGTATTGTAACCGGCGGCCAGCAAACCCTGCTTCACCGTGTCGTGAATGTAGAGGCCAGTTACGCGGAACACATGCTCGCCAGTCTCCAGGCCAAGGCCGAGCAGACTATTCACGAGAACGCGGTTATCGGTGGAGACCGTCTGAAAGCTGTCGCGGACGGTCCCGCCCGAATTATAGAATGCCGTCTGGCGCAGCGCGTCGCGTGTCAGCCAGCTATTGCTGATCCCGGCCGCGCCGATAATCCCCAGCCGGGAGCCGCCAACGTCCACCGTGGTGCCGGCGCTGAAGTCGGCCGACCAGTTGGCGGGCGTATCATCCATGAGTTGCAGGACGGTGAGACGAGGGCGCGACAGGGCGAAGACCTGGTCGGGATCGTCGATATTGACGCCCGAATTCGCTGCGGTCCTGACGAAGTCCGGCGTGCTGCGGGTTCCGCTGTCATAGCCGGTCCAGTCGCTCTTGCTCCCATAATAGGTGTAGCCAAGCTCCGTGGTCGTGGCGGAATCGTAGCTGATAGAGCTGCCAACCTTGATGAACGGCTCTTTCGGCGTTGCCTGGGTGGTCAGGTTGATGGCACCGCCGCCATATTCGCCTGGGAAATTGGGCGAATAGCTCTTCTGAACGAGGCCGCTCGCGATGAGGCTGCTGGGAAAGATGTCGAGCGGGACGACGCGCTTCAGCGGGTCCGGCGATGGCAGCGGCGAGCCGTTGAGCAGCGAGAGCGAATAGCGGTCGCCAAGCCCGCGCACATAGACAAAGCCTTCGCCGACGACACTGAGGCCCGTCACGCGCTGAAGAGCACCCGCGATATCGCCTTCGCCGGTTCGCGCGATGTCGGCGGCCGAAAGCACCGAGACCACCTGCGGCGTCGCCTTGACGACGTTGGGGATGAAGCGCCCCGTCACGACGACGTCGTCACCCTGCGACGCACCGCCGGGGATCGAAATCTCGACATCCTCTTCCGGCGCTGCCGAAGAGGCGGATGGCTCGGTCGCAGGCGACGTTTGCGCGGGCGCGTTGGGCGCCGACGTCTGCGCCAGGGCGGGTGCGGTAAGCGCCGTGGTGACAAGCAGCGCCGTCCCGATAGCGGACGAAGTCTTCATAACGTCTATTCCCCTTTGTTTGCTAAGCCGAGAGGGCCGCCCCTGGGAGCGGCCCTCGCTTCACTGTCAGGAATAGGAGGGGATGGACGTGCAGGCGCCCAGACCACTCAGATTGCCGGCGCCATTCTGACCGCTGAGATAGGACGGCGTGCAGGTCCATCCCTTGTACCAGTTATCATTGGCGTCGCTCACTGCGCCGATATAGGTCGTGGCCACGAGGAAGGTTTCACCTGTCCGGTTGAGCGTCGAGGCATCGAAAGCCGTGGACAGCGCCGGTGAGGCCGAGCCAGGCAGGAAGGTCGCGGTGAGCGACGCGGAACCCGCCAGCACGTTGTTCGTACCCGCCGTGAACAGAGCTTCGACCGCCGCAGCCGTCAGATTGCCGGTTTCGCCGTCATTTTCAACGCCCGTTGTGCACTCGAAATACATCGAGTGGAACGCGGGCGGGCCGCGATCGGGGGATGGCGTGCCAGCCGCATCGACGATGGTGCTGTCGGCCGCGCGGACCGTCTGCGATCCGTCGATATCGATACAGGCACGCGTGCGGCTCTTCACAATGCCGTTGACCAGCGTCGCATCCGCGCCGCCGCGCAGATAAAGGGCCTGCGCCGAATTCTGGTCATGGTAGAAGGTGAAATTGGCCAGACGCAGATACTGCCGGGGGCCAGCATCTTCGTTGCCCGAAGAATCAACTTCGAGGTTACGCGGATCGGAGCTGCCATTGCCTTCGCGCTTGACACCCAGCACGAACTGGATGGCGCCCTGATAGCCCACGTCGGTGTCGAGATCGTCGTCGTCTGCGCCGGTGATGACCAGATACTTGGCGTTGACCCGCCCACCGAAGATTTCCACACCGTCATCGGCACTGTTGTGGACCTGGACGTGGTCGATGACCGTGCCGGAGCCGACACCTGCGGGCGTCAGACCCTGCAGTTCCTGTCCTTCGGTGATGGCAATACCCGAATAGCGGATCTGCACATAGCGCAGCGAGCCGCTCGAGTCATCGGCGATAGAGCCGCCGTAGCGGGCCGTGGTGGTGCCCTCGACGATGCGATAGCAATTGCCGGCGCCGCCCTGGATGCCGGTGCCGGTGCAATCGCTGATCGGCGCGCGTCCGGCGAGAATCACGCCGCCCCACAGCCCCTGCGAACGCTCGCCGCTATCCTGCGCGGTGCCCTCAAGATTCTGGCGGGCGGTGAAAATGATCGGCCGCGTGGCGCTGCCGTTGGCGAACAGCTTCGAACCGCGGTTCACGATCATGTAGTCCGCGTCGCCGGAGGTGTTCAGCCTGGCATTTTCCTGCCGGTTCAGCGAGCCATCGCTGTTGGCCGTGACGCGGGTCAGGCTGCCCGATGCGCCGTTGTCAGCGAACAGGATGGCGCCAGGCTCGATCGTGAGGCTGGCCGCAACACCCGCACCGCCGCCTGCGGCCGCACCGGTCGCGTCGCCGCCCAGATCGCTACCGACATTGACACGACCGTCGATAAGATAGGCGACACCCGGAACATAGGGCAATGTGGTGTCGCGGTCGATCAGGCCGGGGAGCCGGATGACCCGGAACGCCGAAACCACGGCCTGCGCCGTTGCGCTGCCCGCGGAGGTTGTCGCCGCGCCAAACTCGATCACACCCTCATCGACGGCACCCTGTGCGCTGACGAAGCTGGCAAGCTGTGGCGACAGCTGCGAAAGAGGCGCTGTCGATGCCTGGTTGGGGCCGACCACAGGCGGTGTCACGACAGGGGGCGTGGTGTCCGGCGGCACGACGGTTCCGTCACCAGGAGACGCAATATCGTTGGCTCCGCAAGCTGCGAGCAGCGGCAATGCCGCGCCGGCCAACATCATCATGGTCATCCGCGTAATCTTGGTCATTTGGTCCTCCGCTCAGGCTCGGCGATGTGAACTTCGGCCGGCCTCGAACGGCTGGCCCCCTGGTTATTGCGCCGCAGCGAACTGCATCAACCGTAGTTACAATAACGTAAATTCCGGCCGCGCTTCTGCGTCGCGCCCCGTAAAGCACGATAACAGCGATTGTTCCATTACGAGAATATGTCGTTATTATTACAATTTAATGACAATATCGTTGCACTGTTCGCAAACGCGGCAGCAAAGCTGAGGTGTAAGGCGGTTGCAGACCTTGATCACGTCTCGGAAACTTCTGGACCCTATTGGGCTTTTTTCAGCCTGTTGCGGGAATACAACAGTTGATTGGCGCGGGCCAGGTCGATCGGGCAAGATAGGGAGAGTGGGGCGCTTCTGTTGCCCGGCGCGCCCCGTGCCGCTGGAATCCCTTCTGTTGCCCGGTGGGTCCGACCGCGTTCTATTTGGGTAATGTCAGGCCGCTAGGCCATCAATTACGCAGCAAGAGCGAATGCCTCGTTATCGTTGGCATTTGTAGGTTTTGAGCCTTGAACGGGTTACTCAGCCCGGGCGAAAACAGCGTCTTTGAACACACGTCGATCCTGGTTCGGCCCCGTCAGAAAGGGCGGGTATCCGCTCTTCATGGTGGAGCCGCCGGGTACTGCCCCCGGGTCCGCTGCGTCTATTGCACGCCGCAATTTATCGCCATAGCCGGTCGAAACCGGCAGGACCGCATATAGGCACGTTTTCACAAAAGAAAAGCGCCCGCCTAGGTCGCAAATACATGCTCACCGAGCGAGAGCGATCAGTGCGCCGCCTCGTCAACTGCGTCGGCCTTCTCGTCGCCGGTTTCCCGCAACGCATCCGCCTTGTTTTCCATGGCGTCCGCACTGTTTTCCATCATGCTCGCGGCATTGCCGGACATGTTGTCGGCGGCCGACTCCATGACATCGGCCTGATTTTCCACGGCATCAGCCATATTGTCGTAATTATTTTCGACCGCCGCGCCCTCTTTGCTCTGACAGGCCGAAAGGGCCGCGAGCGATGCGGCGGCGAGAACAAGCGTAATTGACTTCATGGGGGCGGACCTCCTGTTACCCGCACCGGATCGCGGTGCAGCAGTGTCGAAAGCCTCAATCCCTTAAAGGTTCCGGTTATTTCCGAAGGGAATCCCGGATTTCGCGCAGCAGCACGATGTCTGCGGGCTCCGGCGCCGGCGCTGTGGGTGCTGCCTCCTTGGCGAACATGCGGTTGGCCTGGCGGACAATGAGGAAAATGATGAAGGCGAGGATCAGGAATTTCAGTGTGGCCGTCAGGAACGCGCCCAGCCCGATCATTGCCACTCCCGCCGCCTTGAGCGCGGCATAGCTGGTCGGATCGCCCGTGAATTCCGCCGGGATCGCGCCCAGCAGAATGAAGCGGTTGGAAAAGTCGATCCCGCCCGTAACCGCGCCGATCACCGGCATGATGACGTCATCGGTGAGGGACGAGACAATCGTGCCGAAAGCACCGCCGATGATGACGCCGACCGCCAGATCGAGGACATTGCCGCGCGCAATGAAGGCCTTGAATTCGTTCAGCATGCCGGTTCCCTCCCCAAAGAATGATTTGCTAGGTCGTTGCGGACACCGATGCAACGCCCTATTTTGCGGCCATGTTCACGTCTTCAGCGCCTCATGGGAGATTACCCGCCATGCTCCGCATCCTGCCCCGTTGGCTCCTGCCCGTCGCCGTCGGCCTGTCGCTCGCCGGTTGCGGCATCAACAGCGTGCCCGCCGCCGAGGAAGCGGCGAAGGCGAAGTGGGCAGATGTTCAGGCGCAGTATCAGCGCCGCGCCGATCTTGTCGGCAACCTCGTCTCCACCGTGAAGGCCTCCGCCAAGTTCGAGCAGGATACGCTGACCAAAGTGACCGAGGCCCGCTCGCGCGCGACCTCCGTTCAGGTGAGCGCGAACGACCTTGGCGATCCGGCCAAGGTCGCCCAGTTCCAGGCTGCGCAGGGCGCCCTCTCACAATCGCTTGGTCGTCTCCTCGCCAGCGTGGAGGCCTATCCGGACCTCAAGGCCAGCCAGAACTACATTGCACTCCAGTCCCAGCTTGAGGGGACGGAAAACCGTATCGCCGTGGCCGTCACCGACTATAACGAGGCGGTTCGCGCCTACAACACGCGCATCCGCACCTTTCCCGACATGATCGGCGCCAAGATCATTCATGGCGCGAAACCCATGGCACCCTTCGAGGCGAAGGCCGGCGCAGACTCGGCCCCGGACGTGGGCGCCATGTTCGACGACAAGTAGGGATAGGCGGGCCCCATGGCCCTGCGCCATCTCCTTCTCTGGCTGATGCTGCTCGCCTTGCCGTCGCTGGCGGACGCGCAGACCTTTCCGGCGCTGAGCGGTCGCGTGGTGGATGCGGCGAACCTGCTCGATCCTGCGCCGGAGGCGGCGCTGAACGGCAAGCTCGCCGCACTGGAGCAGCAGACCGGGCGGCAGCTGGTGGTCGTCACCATTCCCGATCTGGAGGGGCGCGACATCGCCGACTATGGCTATCGCCTCGGACGCGCCTGGGGAATCGGCGAAAAGGGAAGGAACACCGGCGCGCTCCTCATCGTGGCGCCGAGTGAACGCCGTGTGCGGATCGAGGTCGGCTATGGCCTGGAGGGCGTGCTGACCGACGCCATGTCCTCGCTCATCATCAACAACGTCATCGTGCCCCGGTTCAAGCAGGGCGATTTTACGGGCGGGATTGACGCCAGCGTCGATGAGATCATCGCGCTGCTGAAGCTCCCGCCCGAAGAGGCGCGCAAACGGGCGGAGGAACTGGCCGCGCGACAGGCGGCAGATGCCCAGGCGCGCGATATCGGTCAGGCCGCGATCGTCATCATTTTCATCCTTATTTTCGTCGTCGTCCTGCCGATGCTGTCCCGTCGCGGCGGTCGGCGATATGGTTCGGGCCTGCCCGTGATCCTCTGGGGGCCGAGTGTCGGCGACGGCTGGGGGAGCAGCCGCAACGACAGTCATTGGGGCGGCGGTGGCGGCGGCTTTTCAGGCGGCGGCGGCAGCTTCGGCGGCGGCGGCGCGAGCGGGAGCTGGTGACGATGGCGCGTATCCAGATGGCGGACGCCGATCATCAACGCGTCAGCGAGGCAGTGCGCCGCGCCGAGCAGGAGACGGATGGCGAAATCGTCACGATGGTCGCGCGCCAGTCGGACGCCTATCATGACGTCGCGCTGCAATGGGCGATGCTGAGCGCCTTCATCGTTCTGGGGCTCGCGGCCGCGATGCCTGACTGGTTCGAGCGCCTCTATATCTGGCTGCTCGGCGGATGGCAGCATAGGCTCCCGCTCTGGCTGTTTCTGACCCTCCTGCTCGGCCACATGATCCTGAAGTATCTGGGTGTGCGCCTGCTGCTCGCTGTTCCGGCCCTGCGCATGGCGCTCACCCCCGGCCCGACCCGCACCCGCCGCGTCCACCGGCGCGCCGTTCTCCTGTTCCGTACCGCCGCCGAGGCGCGCACCGCAAGGCGCACCGGCATCCTCATCTATCTGTCGCTGGCGGAGCGTCGCGCCGAGATCGTTGCCGACGCCGCAATCAGCGCGAAGGTCGATCCGTCCGAGTGGGGGGAGGCGATGGCCGCGTTGCTGGCCGAGGTGAAGGCCGGACGCATCGGTGCGGGGATGGCGGCCGCCGTCGAGCGCGTCGGCGTCGTGCTTGCCCGGCATGTCCCCCGACGCGAGGCCAATCCCAACGAATTGCCCGACCGCCTCATCGAACTGTGAGCTTCTCCCCATGACCGACGATCGTGACGCGCCCGAACAGACCATGTGGGAGGGCCGGTTCATCGCTGCCAAGACGCGCGGCAAATGGGAATATGTCAGCCGCGCACGGGGCATCGGCGCGGCCGTGATACTGGCGATCGAGGACGCGCGGGACGGGCGCCCCGAGAACCGGCACGTCATCCTCGTCGACCAATATCGCGTGCCGCTCGGCCGCCGCTGCATCGAGCTACCCGCCGGGCTGGTGGGCGACGATCAGGCGGGTGAGGCCCCTGCCCTTGCCGCAGCGCGCGAGCTTGAGGAGGAAACCGGCTACCGTGCGGGCGCGATGGACGACCTCGGCCAGTTCTGGTCCTCGCCCGGCATGGTCTCGGAAAGCTTCACCCTGTTCCGCGCGCGCGATCTGACGAAAGTATCCGATGGCGGCGGCACGGAGCATGAAGACATCCAGGTCCACCGCGTCCCGCTCGCAGGCATCACGGAATGGATCGCCGCTCGGAGGGCCGATGGCTATGCCCTCGATGTCAAACTGCTGATTTTGCTGGCGAGCGACCTGTTCATCGACTGACTGCTTGCGCGGCCCCTTCGGGATCGGGCGGAGGCTGGATGACTGCCGAAGTTGGCGGCACCAGTATCAGGATCACCGCTTCGCCAGCGGGTGCCACGGCTTCGGCGTCACCGTCCACTACCATCGCAATATCCGCCTTGCCAAGTGCCGCCCGCAGTTCCCCGCCCTCGGCGCCATCAGGGAGCGCCACCCGCACCCGCGATGGCCGACAGGTTGGTGAGAAACAGCAGCAGCGCGCCAAGGGCGAACGTCGGTTTGAGGGCACCGATGCCATAGCCAAGCGTTGCGAGCGGCGGCATCAGAGCGGTCGCAATGGCGACGCCGATCGCCGCGCCGCCTCTGCCGCGCACGGTCGCATAGCCCCCCCCCGCCACACCGGAAAACAGCGCAACAGCGAGATCGAGCAGCGTCGGCTAGGTCCGCGCGATGATCTCTGGAGTCGCATTACGGATCGGGCTCAACAACGTGATGAGGACGCCGGTCAGGATGCCAATGCCGGCGCCAATGACGACCACCCGCGCTGCATCCCGGATGCGGTGGCCATCGAGCGAGGCGAAGCCGAAGCCAAGAGCGGCAATCGGTCCCATCAGCGGCGAAATCAGCATCGCACCGATCACGACGGCGGTGGAGGACTGCAGTAGACCGAGCATCGCAATCCCAGCCGACAGGACGCACATCAGGACATAGCCCTGGCTTAGCGCACCCTCGTCCATCACCTGATGCCGCAGCGCATGGGCATCCTCGGCGCTCAGCTGGGGGAGCAGCAGGGCATTCGCGATCCGGGCGCGGAGCAATACCCAGCGGCGACGCCACCGCTCCCGCAGGGGCGACTGCGCGCGGCCCGCTTCCTCTCCGGTCATTGCGGTGACCTAACGGAAATTATCCGCGTAAGCCTGTATTTTGAGTGACCTGGGCGGTGTCGTCACAACATGATAGGCAATGCCGTAGCGATCGGCATAGGCCCTTGCCGCGGCCTCGGAAGGGAAACTCAGCTTCACCTGCTCCTGCGTGTCGCCAGAACCTGCCCAGCCCATCAGCGGGTCGGGCTGCTTTGCCTCCGCCGGTTCGAACTCCAGCATCCAGGTCGCTATGCGCGCCTTGCCGGACTGCATGGCGTTCTTGGGGATCTGGTAGATGCGTGCGGGCATCGGGGGCGCTCCTTCTGATCGCCAACCGCTCGCTTATGGCCGCGTGAAAGTCAAGTTTTGAGCCGCGCGTCGGCGTTCTTGGTGCGCAGCGTCGCGTTGGCGGCGGCGGGATCGTCGGGCCAGGGATGGCGGGGGTAACGCCCGCGCATCTCCTTGGCGACATCGGTCCAGCTCCCGGCCCAGAATGCGGGCAGGTCACGGGTCGTCTGGATCGGCCGTCCCGCCGGCGAGGTCAGCGAGAGCACAAGGGGCACGGCCTGAGCGCCTTCGCCCACGACCGGATGCACAGACAGGCCGAACAGCGCCTGCACTCGCAATTCAACGCGCGGCCCGCCCTCCGCGCCATAGTCTATCTCATGATGACTCCCCGCCGGGCTGACAAACTGGCGCGGAGCGAGCCGGTCGATCCGCCGCATGGCGTCCCAGCCAAGCCGGATTTCGAGCATCTGGTGCAGCGCGGCTGCCGTGATCGCGGACAGGCGTCGGGCGCCCTCCGGCAGCACTGCCGGCAGCCAGTCCGAAATGTCGGCCAGCAGCGCCTCGTCACCCAGTCCCGCCTCGCCCGCATAGGCCGCGCGCGTGCGAAGCGTCTCGGCGGCATCGCCCCAGGGCAGCATCGCCAGACCGCCGCGCCTGACGCCTTCGGTCAGCGCAGCCAGCACCGCCAGCCGGTCGGGGCTGTCGTCCGGGCCAGAGGACAGGCGGATGGCGCCGATCATACGCTCGCGCAGCGCCTCGATCCCGTCGCCGTCGGCGCGCCAGCGCACGGTGCGACGCTCGGCAATGCGATCCACGAAAAGGCGCTCAACGTCGCCCGATCCAATGGGTGCGGCCGAGAGAATGCGTGCGCCCGATGCCATGCCCTGCACTTCGCCTACCGCCAGCCAGTCGTTGCGCGCGAGCGGGGAGACGGCATCGAGTCGGAAGGCTCGCCCGCCCGCGCTCAGCCACTCCTCGCCCCCGGCCTGCCGCCGCCGCGCGATCCGGTCGGGGAACGCCAGCGCAAGGCAGCGCGCAACCGACTCGGCGGGATCGAGCTCGACCTCCCTCGCTCCCCTTACCGTCCCCGCCCAACGTTTTGCCAGCCCCCGCGCCGCCTCGGCGCGCTGGCCGCTCTCCCGCCGCCAACGAGCAAGCCGCTGGGTCAGATCGACATCGCTGCCGCCAAGACCGCGCTCGGTGAGGAGCACAGCCACTTCGGCGGCGATGCGCCCCATGCCCTGCTCGGCGCCTAGCAGCAGCATATGCGCCAGGCGCGGATCGAGCGGCAGGGCCGCCACGGCTTTGCCATGCGCGGTGGCGCGACCGTCGTCATCGAGCGCGCCGATGGCGGCGAGCCGACGCTCCGCCTCCGCCAAAGCGGCGCCGGGCGGAGCGTCGAGCCACGGCAGGGCGGCAGGGTCCGTCACGCCCCAGATCGCGCAGTCGAGCCTGAGGGACGACAGGTCAGACGCCAGAATTTCCGGCGTGTCATAGGGCGCAAGGCCACCTGTCGCAGCCCCTTCCCAAAGGCGATAGGCAATTCCCGGCCCCTGCCGCCCGGCGCGCCCGGCGCGCTGCGTCGCCGCGGCCTGACTGACCCGCCGCGTTTCGAGCCGCGTGACACCCGCCGCGACATCATGCACGGGTCGCCGGGCGAAGCCGGAGTCGATGACGATGCGCACGCCGTCGATGGTGAGGCTTGTCTCCGCGATGCTGGTCGCAAGGATGACCTTGCGCCTGCCGTCCGTCACCGGGCGCAGCGCCGCCCGCTGTTCCGCGGGCTCAAGACTGCCGTGCAGCCTGAGGACGGCGATTGCCCCTTCCCGACCCGCAAGCCGTTCAGCGGTGCGCTCGATTTCACCGACGCCAGGCAAAAAGGCGAGAATGTCGCCTTCACGCTCCTCCATGAGCGCGCGCACGATCGCCGCAGCCATCACATCCTCGATCCGTGCGGCAATATCGCGGCCTATATGCCGGTATTCTATCGGAAAGGACCGGCCTTCGCTCTCGATCACCGGCGCGTCCCCCATCAGCGCCGAAAAGCGCGCCCCGTCGAGCGTCGCCGACATCGCGAGCAGCCGCAGGTCGTCGCGCAGCCCGCCCTGCGCATCGAGCGCGAGCGCCAGTCCGAAATCGCCGTCGAGGCTACGCTCGTGCACCTCGTCGAAGAGCACGGCGGAAACGCCCTCCAGCGCCGGATCGTCCTGAATCCGCCGGAGGAAGACACCCTGCGTCACCACCAGCAACCGCGTTGCGGCCGACACGCGGCTGTCGAGCCGCGTCACATAGCCCACCGTGCCGCCGGGCGTCTCTCCGATGATCTCCGCAATCCGCTCGGCGGCGGCTCTGGCAGCAAGGCGGCGGGGCGAGAGCAGCCAGACCTGCCCGCTGCACCAGGGTTCGCTGAGCAGCGCAGGGGCCACCATCGTCGTCTTGCCCGCACCCGGCGGCGCGACGAGCACCGCATTGGCGTGCTCGCCGAGGGTCGCGAGGAGATCGGGCAGAACGGATTCGATTGGGAGCGGCATAGGCCGCGCCTCAATAAGCCCGCGCGATCGCGAACTCCACGGCTTCGGTGAGCGCCGACTTGGCGTCGCCGCCCGCAAAGCCGGCTATGGCGTCCACCGCCCGCTGACCGTAGTGCCGCGCTCTTGCCAGCGTGTCGCGGATCGCGCCGGTGGCCTCGAGATAGCCGCGCGCCTCGGCCAGATCGGAATCGCGCGTGCGCAACCCCGCCATCGCGTCCTTCCAGAAGCGGCGCTCCGCCTCGCCGCCGCGCGCATAAGCGAGGATGACAGGCAGCGTCACCTTGCCGTCGCGGAAATCGTCACCCGAATCCTTGCCCATGGTCGCGCCGTCCGACACATAGTCGATGGCATCGTCGACCAGCTGGAAAGCGATCCCGAGATTGCGGCCATAGGCGTCGAGCGCCAGCTCCGTCGCGTTGTCCCGCTCGGCCACCACCGCCGCGATCCGGCAGGCGGCAGCGAACAGCGCCGCAGTCTTGGCGCCGATGATGTCGAGATACTGTTCCTCGTCGGTCTCGATATGCCGCTGCGCGGTCAACTGGTTGACCTCGCCCTCGGCGATCACCGCCGAGGCGCCGGACAGAATCTTGAGCACCTTGAGCGAGCCATCCTCAACCATCAGCTCGAACGAGCGGCTGAACAGGAAATCCCCGACCAGCACCGACGCGCTGTTGCCCCAGATCATATTGGCGGTCTGGCGCCCGCGCCGCAGGCCGCTGCCGTCGACAACATCGTCGTGCAGCAGCGTCGCGGTATGGATGAACTCGACCGCGGCCGCGAGCTTGTGGTGGCGCTCGCCCTGATAGTCGAGCAGGCGCGCGCAGGCGAGCGTCAACATCGGCCGCATCCGCTTGCCGCCGCCTGCAATCAGATGACCGGCAAGTTCCGGTATCAATGGGATGCGGGACTGCATGCGCGCGAGAATGACGCTGTTGACCGCGTTTAGATCCCCGGCGATGAGGGCCATCATCGGCTCGAGTGTGGGCGCGCCGCGCCCCTTGTCGGACTTGTCGAGCCGGTGAATCGTTGCGCTCATCCGCGCGCGATGGCAAGGGCGGCGCGGCTTGGCAAGCGAATAGGCGCAACAGCCACGGCAGAGAGGTGCCCGACATGGACGAAACGCTGCTGCGTTATCGCAAAAGCATCGACAATATCGACGCGGCGCTGGTCCATCTGCTCGCGGAGCGGTTCAAGATCACGCAGGCGGTGGGCGCCTACAAGGCGGCGCATACGCTGCCACCCGCCGACCCCGGCCGCGAGGAGGCGCAGATCGCCCGGTTGCGCAGGCTTGCGGCCGATGCCGAGCTCGATCCCGACTTTACCGAGAAATTTCTTCGCTTCGTGATCGACGAAGTGATCCGCCATCATGAGCGGCAGCGGGAGCAATCGCGGGATTGAGCTGCGCGAAGGCCAGCATCGCCTTGACCGCGCGCGGTCCGCGCGGCGAATGGTCGGCCCGCCAGCGCGCCCGGCGCCATGTGCCGAGCAGGTAAAGCGCGGTCGGCCAGAACACCGTCAGCGCAATGTCCGCCAGCGTGTCGGGCAGGCGCCAGCTTCCATAATGCGCCCACTGCACGATTTCGTTCACCAGTTCGAGGCCGAATACGGCGTGGAGCGCGACGATGGACGCGCGGCGAGTTCGCAGCACAGCCTGCACGATCAGATAGATCGCCAGACCGGCATGCACATGCGCCATGGCGTGAGTCATGCCGGTAACGGCGAGCAGCCACTCGTGGGTGGCGACATAGGTGGCGGCGAGGTCCATGCACCCTGGATAGCGCGCCTTGGTAAACGCAAGCTCACCGCGAGCGGATTTATCGTCCGCGCCGCGCCCAAGCTGCCGTTATTTCTCCAGCACATACTGAAAATTGAGCGTGATGCTCGTGGAGAGCTGCCCTGGCTCAACCCCGGTTTTCGGCGCAGCCTCCGCCGCCATGGCGCGCGCCATCATGGGCATGGGTACCGGCGGCGGCATCGCGCCGGTTTCGGAAATCGAGAGCAGTCGCGCGGCGCGATAGCCGCTGGCGGTCGCATAGAATTGCGCCCGCTCCGCCGCCGTCCTCACCGCCAGATCGCGGGCCTGTTTCATCAGCGGCCTGTCATCCGCGATGCCGAAGCTGGGACCGGAGATGTTGGTCGCGCCAGCATCCACCATCCTGTCGATGATTTCGCCCGCGCTGGCCAGCTTGCGCACCTTGACGCTCAGCTGATTGCTCGCCTCATAGCCGAGGAACTTCGGTCCGCTGGTTTCGGTGCGGTTGCTATAGTCATATTGCGGCGACAGGTTGAGGCCGCTGGTCTGAATGTCCCTGCGCTCGATGCCGGACGCGACGACGGCCGCGATCACCTTGTCCATTGCGGCGGCGTTGAGGCGCATGGCCTCCCTGGCGGTGAGCGCGCGGGTGGTGACGCCGGTGCCGATCGTCGCCATGTCGGGCGCGCTCATCACTTCCTCCGTGACGGTGAGCGACACCACAGGACCGTCGACCTGACGCATCGTCGGCACGGACTGGGCCGAAGCGGCCGTCGGCAGGGCAGCGGCAAGCAGCAGGGGAAGAGCGAGGCGAGCCATGGGATGATCCTTTCCTTTGCGACTGGCCGAAAAAACATCCTGCGCCCCGGCCCGTTCCGCCCCTGTATCAATGCCGCCACCTGAACGGCAACTGATGTGCGGGTTGCGAGCCATTCACCAAAGCCTTAGCGGGACCTCATGGCTCCTCCCATTCTCTCCTATGAAAATCTCGGCCTCATCCAGGGCAGCGGCTGGCTGTTCCGGGGGCTTGACCTCTATATCGGCGAGCGCGACCGCCTCGCGCTGATCGGCCGCAACGGCGCGGGCAAGACGACCCTCCTCAAGCTCATCGCCGACCAGATCGAAGCTGACGAAGGCAAGCGTTCGATCGTGCCGGGCACCAATGTCGTCATGCTGGAGCAGGACCCGAAGGTCGACGGCTTTGCCACCCTGCGCGATTTCGCCGTTGCCGGGGAAAAGGCACCGCCTGCGCATGAGATCGAGGCCATCGCCGATCAGATCGGCATCGACCTCTCGCGCGAGGCTGCCTCCGCTTCCGGTGGCGAGCGGCGCCGCGCCGCCATCTGTCGCGCGCTGGCAAGCGAGCCCGACCTCCTCCTCCTTGACGAGCCGACCAACCATCTCGACATCGCCGCGATCGACTGGCTGGAGGGCTGGCTCGGCCGCTATGCCGGTGCCTTCATCACCATCAGCCATGACCGCACCTTCCTCACCCGCCTGACCCGATCGACGCTCTGGCTCGACCGGGGGAATCTCCGCCGCCAGGAGATCGGCTTCGGCGGTTTCGAGGCATGGATGGAAAAGGCCTATGCCGAGGAAGCGCGCGCCGCCGACAAGCTCGACGCAAAGCTCAAGATCGAGGCGCACTGGCTGGAGCGCGGGGTCACCGCCCGGCGCAAGCGCAACCAGGGCCGCCTCGCCAAGCTGCACGAGATGCGGGCGCAGCGCGCCGCGATGATCAACCCGCAGGGCGCGGCCAAGCTCGCCGTGGTCGCCGACGAGGTGAAGACCAAGAGTGTCATCACCGCCGAGCGTGTCACCAAAGGCTTTGCTGGCCGCACCATCATCCGCGACTTCACCCTGCGTATCCAGCGCGGCGATCGCATCGGCATCGTCGGCGGCAACGGCGCGGGCAAGACGACGCTGTTAAAGCTGCTCACCGGCGAGATTGCGCCGGATGACGGATCGGTGACGCGCGCGAGAACGCTCGACGGCATCGTGATCGACCAGCAGCGTTCGCTCATGCAGCCCGACAAGCGCGTGCGCGACGTGCTGGCCGAGGGCGGCGACTGGATCGACGTGCGCGGCGTCAGGAAGCATGTTCAGGGCTACCTGAAGGAATTTCTGTTCGATCCCGGCCTTGCGGATGCCCGTATCGGCACGCTGTCGGGCGGCGAGCGGTCGCGCCTGCTGCTGGCCCGCGAATTTGCCCGCGAGTCCAACCTGCTCGTGCTCGACGAGCCGACCAACGATCTTGATCTGGAGACGCTCGATCTCCTGCAGGAGGTGATCGCGGACTATGCGGGCACGGTGCTGATCGTCAGCCACGACCGCGATTTTCTTGACCGCACCGTGACCGTGACGCTCGGCCTCGATGGATCGGGAACGGTCGACGTGATAGCCGGCGGCTATGCCGACTGGGAAGCCAAGCGCAAAGCCCCGGTCGCCAGATCCGCGCCGAGGACAGGTTCCAACGCGCCGCCGCCTCCGCCAAAAACCGTCACGAAACTGAGCTACAAGGACCAGCGCGACTTCGACCTGCTGCCCGACCGCATCGCCGAGATGGAGGCGGTCATCGCGCGCGACGAAGCCGCCCTGTCAGATCCCGATCTCTATACGCGCGATCCGGGAAAGTTCGCCGCCCTGACTGCAGCCATCGACAAGGCGCGCGCTGAAAAAGCCGCTGCGGAGGAACGCTGGCTCGACCTTGCCGAGCAGATCGAAAGGCTGGGCTAGAGCATTTTCAGAACACGGTCATTCGGTTCGAAAATGCTCTCGCCATAGAGTCTGACCGTTTTCCGAGTCGATGAGCGTTCTACGCTCATCTTGAAAACGGTCTAGCGCGACAGGCGGCGCGCGTTCGCGGTCGCGCGGCGCTTGACCGGGGCGAGCGACCGCCCTGCCGTGCGCGCAAAGCTGGCCTGCGCCTTCCAATAGTCGCCCGTCGCCAGGTTAGACCACGCGGCCAGCCACGGGAAAGCCGCATGGGTAAAAGCGTCCATCTTTTCCGGCACCATGCGGGAGAGCTCCGCGACATTGGCTTTCGTCGGGTCCAGGCAGGCTTCCGCCATCATCGTTGCGCGCTTGCCAACGACCTTCCCCGAGGCATCGAATGTCGACGCCATATCCATGCCCAGCCGCGCCCACGCCATCTGCGCCTTCAGCATGTCAGACCACATTGCATAAGGGTTCATGTTGAAGTTCCTCGTCGATCCATCCGGAGCCACAACACTTGACCCTCGCCAAATGGTTCAACCTATCCGGTAAAAATCCGCAACCCTGTCGAGCGCGAAACCCAGGACGAGCTTGCCAGCCCGCGCCGGCCACCCCAGGGCGCTTTCCGCCGCGCTCAGCCCCTCGCATGCGCAGACCACGCGCCAGAGTATGTCCTTGAGCCCCGGCCCGGCCGCATCCAGCGCGGCATGGAGGCGCGTCCGGGCGCCAAGCGCCGCGCCGCCCGGATCGGGTGCCGTCATGGCGCTTCTCGGGCCGCGTCCCGGTGCTGCGGCGGCATCCCAGCGCATCGTGACGCGGGCGCTCAATCCCGCTTTCTCCCAGTCGCGACGCAACTGCTCACCGGCATCATACTGCCGCCGTGTCACCATGCCTCTCGCCTTCAGCCAGTCGAGCGGCGACTCCGCAAGGTTGACGGCAACCCGCTGCTTCTGTCCCGCCATATCCTCGATGATGCGTTCTGCGGTTCGCGGCTTCATGGCATATTTCCCCTGTTGGCTGAGCGCATGCCCTTGCAACATGGTGGCATTTGTAGGACAGGGGTAACCCCAGAGGTTATTCACGGGGCAAATTGATGATTACCCGCATCCGCGACGTCCGCAAGGCCAAGGGTCTAACCCTCGAGGACGTAGCCTCGCGCTGCGAGCCACCCACGACACCGCAGACGATCGGACGGCTGGAAACGGGAACACGAACCATATCGGTAAAGTGGCTCAACCGCATTGCGACAGCTCTTGGCGTGACGGCGACCGATCTGGTCGAACTGCCGGAGACCACCCTGATCCCTGTTATAGCCCTTGTCGGCGCCACTGGCGTCGACGCCCCCCTGCAGACCATGACACTGGTGCCGCCAACGCCCGCACCCGGCGTACTAGGCTTGCGCATGGTCGGCGCACTCGGCGACTATCGCGTCGGCGACGAGCTCTGGTGCGAGCAACTCGCGCCGGAGATGTTCTGGAGTGCGCTCAACCGCGACATCGTGGCGCCCCGGCCCGGTGGCCGTTTCGCGTTCGGGCGTCTGCTCGACTGTGAGGGAGACACGCTTCACATCCTGCCCCCGATAGCCGGGCAACGGCAATTCATCGTGCCGCATGCGCCATGGCTTGCCCGACCTGTCCGCCTCATCCGGGCGCTTTAGGCAAAAGTGTCAGGGTTTCATGATAGCAGGGTGGCATGACATTCAGGGTTCTAACGCTTTCCACGCTTTTCCCGGACATGGCCCGGCCCAATTTCGGCATCTTCGTGGAACGGCAGACGCGAGAGCTGGCGGCACGCGACGCGGTCGAGGTGACAGTGGTGGCACCCATCGGCCTGCCCCCCTTCCCGTTCGATCGGCACAACCGCTACGCCGCGCTTCGCCACCTGCCGATCCGGGAAAACTGGCGTGACCTGACAGTCTGGCGCCCGCGCTTCGTCATCCTGCCCAAGCTGGGTGGTGCGCTTCACGTCGCGAGCATGAGCCGCGCGATCCTGCCGCTGGTGAAGCGACTGCATCGCGAAACACCGTTCGACGTCATCGACGCCAGCTTTTTCTACCCCGATGGGCCTGTGGCGCGGCGTCTTTCGCGCGCGCTCGGCATCCCCTATTCAGTAAAGGCACGCGGTGCCGACATACATCTGTGGGGACGCCGCCGGGATACCCGGCGCGCCGTTCTGACGGCCGGACGTGACGCGGCTGGCCTGCTTGCGGTCTCCGGCGCGATGAAGCGATCCATGGTGGCGCTCGGCATGGCGGCGGACAAGATCACCGTCCATTATACCGGTGTTGATCTCGATCGTTTCGTGATTGCCGACCGCCAGGCCGCAAAGGCGGAGATCGGCATTCACACGCCGATCATCCTGTCGGTGGGCGCACTGATCCCGCGAAAGGGGCAGGCCCTGCTGATCGAGGCGCTGGCGGCACTGCCCAGCCATCTTGCCAATGCAACGCTGCTGCTGGCCGGTCAGGGGCCGGATCGATCCCGTCTGGAGGCACTCGCGACGCGGCTCGGCGTTGCCTCTCGCGTCGGCTTTCTCGGCAGCGTCCCGCATGATCGACTGCCGCTGCTCTATGCGGCGGCTGACGTCATGGCTCTGCCGTCGTCCTCGGAGGGCCTCGCGAATGCCTGGGTTGAGGCGCTGGCCTGTGGCACGCCGGTCATCACCTGCGATGTCGGCGGCGCGCGCGAACTGATCGAGCGACCGGCGGCTGGCCGGATCGTCGAACGCACTGCGGAGGCCATCGGAGAGGCCGTGCGCGAACTGCTTGCCGCCCCGCCCGAACGACACGCCGTGCGGGCGACAGCGCTGCGCTTCACCTGGAATGCCAATGCGGAGGCGCTCGAGGCGCATCTGCGCGGCTGCGCGGCCGTGCGGCCCTAGGGGCAGTTAAAGTGCCATGAGCGCCGCGACGATCCAACGTTCCTCCTGACGCAGCACGCCCCAGGCTTTCGCTGCCGCGCGGCTATCCATCGCCTCGACGCCAATCCCCTGCGCTTCCAGCGCCAACACGAACGGGCGCGGCGGGCGGACGAGGCGCTCCCCCGTGCCGAGCAGCAGAAACTCGGGCGCAGGGTCGATGGTCACAAGCGGTGCGATCATCGCGGCGGTCAGCTCCGAGACGCGCCTTGGCGGCGAGCCCGGCCAGGTCATCGCCCGCGCGGGATCAAGCCACAAGCCTTCGGCGAAAGTCAGTTCACCGACTTTGAGGCCACGCCCCGCGAAGCCGGTAACAACTGGTCCAGCCTGAGGCTTCTCCCGGTTCAGGTCCAAAGGCGAAGTCCGGAACCACAGCAGCTCAAGGCCTGCCCTCGTTGAAGTTCACACGTTCGGCCGACGCCGCCGCGCCCTTGGGCGCGCGGTCGGTGGCCTCCGGCGTCAGGCCGAGGGTGATGAGCATGGAGGACGACACATAGATCGACGAATAGGTGCCGACGATGATGCCGAGGATCATGGCCGCCGTGAAGCCGCGCAGCACATGGCCGCCGAACAGGATGAGCGCGGTCAGCGCCAGCAGGATGGTAAGCGAGGTCATCACCGTCCGGGGCAGCGTCTCGTTGACGGACAAGTCGATCAGCGCCTTCATGTCCATCTTGCGATATTTGCGCATGTTCTCGCGGATGCGGTCGTCGATCACCATCTTGTCGTTGATCGAATAGCCGATGATCGTCAGCACCGCCGCGACGATGTTGAGATCGAATTCGAGCTGGGTGATGGCGAAAAAGCCCAGCGTCATCAGCACGTCATGGATGATCGCAACGGCCGTCGAGACGCCGAACTGCCACTCGTAACGGAACCATGAGAAAATCGCGATGCCGATGATCGCGAGCACCACCGCGAGGATGCCGTTCTGGATGAGTTCGCCCGAAACCTTGCCGGATACCGCGTCATAGCGACTGAATTTGGCGCCCGGAAACTCCCTGGCGATCACTTCCTGCACCTGATTGACGACGCGGTTCGTGGCGCCCTCGTCCTTGCTTTCGGGCGCAGGCAGACGGATCGAGACGGTGCGCGGATCGCCGAACTGCTGGAGCGAGCTTTCGCCTTCACCCAGCCGGTCGATGGTTGAGCGCAGCTTTTCGAGGTCGGGCGGGGTCGTAAAGCGTTCCTCGATCATCAGGCCACCGACGAAATCGACGCCGAGGTTGAGACCCTTGTAGGCGGTCGCGGCCACCGCAAGAATGGTAAGAATCGCGGTGAGCGCGAACGCGATGTGCCGGACCGCGACGAACTTGATGTTCGTATTGTCGGGGACGAACTTGATAAGTTTCATCTCTCAGCCCTCAGATCACGATGTCGCTAGGCCGCTTGGCGCGCAGCCACTGGCTCGCAAGCATGCGGGTGAACACCACGGCGGTGAACACGCTGGTCGCGATGCCGATCAGGAGCACGATGGCGAAGCCCTTCACCGGCCCCGACCCCAGCGCCAGCATGATGCCACCGGCGATCGCGTGGGTCACGTTCGCCTCAAATATCGTGCGGCTCGCTTCCTTGTAGCCATATTCGATGGACTGGACCACGCCCCGCCCGCGCCTGCGCTCCTCGCGGATGCGCTCATAAATCAGCACATTGGCGTCGACGGCCGTGCCGATCGTGAGAACGAAGCCGGCAATGCCGGGCAACGTCAGCGTGGCGTTCAGTATCGCCATCACGCCAAGGATCACGAACACGTTGATGACGACCGCGAAGTCGGCATAAAGGCCGAAGCGGCCATAGCTGACGAACATGAACAGAACCACGGCAGCCGCCGCGATCGCAGAGGCGAGCAGGCCAGCGCGGATGGAGTCGGCGCCGAGCTGCGGGCCGACCGTCCGCTCGTCGATAACAGTGAGCTTGACCGGCAGCTTGCCCGACCGCAGCGAAATGGCGAGCTGATTGGCGCTTTCCACGGTGAAGCTGCCGGAAATCTGCGCCGATCCGCCCAAAATCGGCTCATTGATATTGGGCGCCGACAGCACGACGCCATCAAGGATGATGGCGAAGGGCTTGTTGACATTTTCCTGCGTCACCCGGCCAAATTTGCGACCGCCATTGGCGTCGAAGCGGATGTTGACGACCGGCTCGTTGCCCACCTGCGAAAAGCCCTGGCTCGCGTCAGCCAACTCATCGCCCGAGACCATGACCTGCCGCTTCACCGCGATCACGGGCATGCCCGTCGGGTTGGTCGGATAGGGCAACACCTCGCTGCCGATGGGCGCACGCCCCTGCGCCACCCCGGCAGCATCGGCCGACAGGTCGACAAGTTTGAATTCGAGCTTGGCGGTCTGACCGAGCAGCGCCTTCAGCGCCTTGGGGTCCTGGAGACCCGGGACCTGCACGAGGATGCGGTTGTCGCCCTGCCGCTGGATGGTGGGCTCGCGCGTACCCATCTCGTCGATGCGCTTGCGAATGACTTCGGTCGCCACCTCCATCGCGCCATTGACCGCGTTTTCGATACCCGCATCGGTCGGCGTGACAGTGATCGTCTTGCCGTCGCGCACCGCAACATCGAAATCGCGCTGTCCGGTGAGCCCCGCTCCCTGGGTCAACGGCCGGATACGCTCCACGGCGGCATCGACCTGCGTCGTATCACGCACCATGAAGCTGAGCCGTCCGCCTGCCGAGCTGACATCGCCGATGGCGATGCGCGGGGTCTGACGCCGCAGCTCGGTACGGATCTGCTCTTCCATGCTCTGAAGCCGCAGCTTGGCAATGTCGTCCTGGCTCGCCTCGAGCAACAGGTGGCTGCCGCCCGATAGGTCCAGCCCGAGATTGATCTGGGGGCGCAGCGCCGCTGGCAGCCCTGACAGCGCAGAGGAAGGCAGGAAGCTTGGGATCGCCGCCGCCACGCCGATGCCGAGCACCAGCCAGATGAGCAGCCGTTTCCAGAGCGGAAAGTCGAGCATGGCGTTGTCAGTCGTTGGCGGCCGGCGTGGCGCCCGGCGCCAACACGTCGCTCAGCGTCGACTTGACCGCCTTGACCTTCATGCCCGGCGCCAGCTCGACATCGGCATAGACGTCATCCACCCGGACCACCTTGCCGACAAGTCCACCGCCGGTGATGACCTGATCGCCCTTCTTGACCGCGTCGATCTTGGCCCTGTGCTCCTTCATTCGGCGCTGCTGCGGACGGATCAGAAGGAAGTAGAACACGCCGAAGATGAGAACGAGCGGCGCGATCTGCATGAAGATCGCTGCCGGGCTGTTGGCTGCCATCTCGGCGCCGCCGGCAGTCTGGGCAAATGCGGACGGGATCAGCATGGGTGCAGGGTGACTTTCTTCATCGCTCCGGGCGTCGTGGAACCGCGAAACGGTCGACCTGCCCTCTCGAACGCGGGCGGCTACCATAGGTGTCAGGCCCGCGCAACCGGCATGGGCAGCG